>JAQUPI010000003.1 GCA_028716705.1 Candidatus Omnitrophota bacterium
ATACGGAATATAGACAACGGGGAATACCAGGCGGATATCGACAATGCCCTGGAGGGCCTGATTAAAGAGAATGATCCCGGCCTATACAGTTTGATCAGGGAGAAGAATATACCCGTCGTTGTTTCGCGGGTATGGGACAGCAATTATGGGGCGCACGGCATGGCGGTTTACGTACCTTTGAGAGGAAGCATCATCTATCTGTCAGAAGAATACTTGTCTAAGGAAAAAGACAATCCTCTTGAGGACGCAGCGGAACAAGGCGACAGGACAGACAAGGCATGGAATTCTTTCCTGAGTTCACGCGGTTTAACTCCGCAAATGTATTATGCTTTAGACGAAGAAGAACGCATGGTGATAGGAGATGAATTTCACGCTTATTATGATAAGCGTGAGGCGGAGCAGTATGAGGCCTCTAAATATAAAATATACCTTGGTAATCTGGCCGGGCTGATGAAGCATGAACTTCGGCACATCCAAAGATTGCATTACGGTTTAGACCCCGCGGGCATTATCGGCGATTTTCAATATAAATTTAACAGAGTGCAAGAGGAGAGAGCGTCTATCAACGCGGAATCCGGCTATAAGGACAGCTGGTTTAAATACATATCTCCTGATTTATGGAAAGCGATCTCTCTTGTTTCGGCAGCAGCAGTATTGTTGGGAACAGGCGCCTATTTAGCGGTAAGAACCATACTGAAAAAGGGCCGTGGCGCAGCCGGATCAGCAGTCAGCAGCATAGCCGCGGTTATCCTTCTGCCTTTCGCGCTAGCAGCGATCATTGTATTGTCTCCTATAGCTGCTATTACCTCCGGCCGCTCGCCGTTTGTCTCTGATATGAGGGTAGGATACCGCGCAAAGCCGATAAGAGTATGGAAGCTCAGGACATGGGTGAAGGATCAAGAAGGCGTTTTGAGAAAGACCGCCTTCGGCAGAATAGCGCGGTTACGCGCCTTGGACGAGATCCCGCAGATATTCTCAATAATTAAGGGAGATATGCAATGGTTCGGGCCCAGGCCTAATCTGCCGGAAGATGTGAACCAGTGGTATTTAGATAATATACTGTCAAGGACTAAACCAGGATTATTTAATTATCGATCCCTTAAGATGCACAGCCGCGCAAGCGAAGAAGAAGACAGCCATAGCTCAGTTTATGACGAAGTACGATCGTTAAATGAAAGGTCATTCGTAAATGACGCCAAGCTCTTGTTGAGGCTTATTGTTTTCGCCTTCTTCGTAGGCGCAATAAAATCAATTCGGTTTAAAATGCAGCCAAAAGGTCGGCCTACCGTGGCAGGTAAAAGATCTGCGGCTGTTATTGGCTCCGGTTCAGCCCAAAACGCTCGGCCTCGCCGTGGCTGGTGGGTGAGCAAGATTACAAGGGCGGCCGGAGCCTTCTTAAAGAAGGCCTTTATTATTCCATTCATCACCGCGTTAATTGTCGTGTTCATTGTGTTCTATGCCGCTCCTTCCGTTTACACCGCTGTTAAGAATATTCCCGTGATCCGGGATTATTCTCAGACGATCCAGCAGGTCAATAATAACGGCGAATATGCGCAAGATATAGAGAATGCCCTTGAATGGGTGGTCAAAGCAAAACAGCCTGGCCTCTACAAAATGATCAGGGAAAAGGAGATCCCCATAATCGTCGCGAAAATAAATGACGCGCATCCGGGGGCAAGAGGGCTGCATATGTATGTGCCGTTCAGGGGGAGCGTGATTTATATTTCCGAAGAATTTTTGTCCTCCGAGAAACTTAACCCTACCGTAGACGCTTATGAAATGACCAAAAGAGTGGATACACAATGGAGCTCTTTCCTGAACAGTTGGGGCTTAACGCAGCAGGCGTTTTACGCGTTAGACGGGCAAACGCGGGAAGATATAAGTGAAAAATGGAGCTCTTATTCTGAAGAGCACAAAATAGTCGAGTCCCAGGAAGAGCTGTACAAAAGATACCTCGATAACGCGTCAGTCTGGATCATACATGAGGCCGAGCATGACAGGAGATTGACCCATGGTTTTGACCCATCCGGATTTATCGGAGAACTTCAGTATAAATTCAACCGGACTCATGAAGAATGGGCGGCTAATAACGCGGCATCGGGATATAAAATGAGCAGCATAAGATACATTTCCGGGGGATTATGGAAATTCTTATTTGTTATTTCAGCCGCGATGTCAGCTGTGGGGTCGGCTGTTTATTTTTCAACAAGGCGGATGGTCATAAAACGGCGTAAAAACACGGTCCTGGAAAATCATGAATATCAGCAAGCAACCGCTGAAAAGCCGCATCCGGAAGAGGCTAATGCTCCGAAAACAAAAACATACATCAAGGTTTACAAAGCTGATGGACAACTCAACAGGTTGCGCAGGGGGGACATAGTGGTTCTGGGCCGGGATAAAGGTCAGCCTCAAAAAACGCAGTTCAGGATCATCGAAACGCCTGTTCTGATAGGCAGGATGAACCCGATCGCAAAAGCCGCTGACATTAGTACCGGAACAGCTTATGCGCTTAAATTCTCAACAAGGAAATTCAGCGTGAACTATGAAGCGGAAATAATTTCCAATTTGCCAGAACACGAAAGCTTACCTAACGGCGGGATCTGGAGCGATAGAGGCGGCAGGGGTGGGATTGTCGTGGTCACGGGATGGGTAGAAAATGGAAAATCGGCATTTCCCCACAGCTATTCCATTGATGATTACGCGAAGGAAAATTACGGTAAAAGAGACGATAGCAAGGCCTTAAAAGAATTGATAGGCATGTTGTCAGGCGTTGCCGGAGCGCTTGCGGCAATGGAAAAATCCGGTTATTATTTCACTGCCGACCTTAAGGCAAAGCACGTTCTATTGTCAGACGCTAATACCGTCAATCTTAGGGATTTCGCGAGCGTAAAAAAAGCTGATGATAAGAAATATACCCGTGAATACCTGATTGATGCCACCTTTAAGCAATTGCTGGCATTAATAGACGGCTTATGCTCCGAACGATTTGAAGGGAACCGTAAATATGAAGGTATCAGGAATTATCTGTTTGATAAAACCGATCAAAACAGGTCTATCCGCGGTTTCGCGGAATTTCTGGTTAAGACGAATAAGTCCGGGCTTTTCGGCAACATTACCGAAAAGGAAATAACATTTGCTTTTAAGGCGATAGATCAACACCAGATCAATATCCGGCCGGTAGAAGCTTTTAGCGGCTTTGAAACTCAGGCAGAGGGAGTAGGAGTCAAATTCTATAGAATGGTTTTCGCCGCTAAAGCCCCTCCGGCAGGTTTGGAAAAGTTATCCGATGAACCTTGCGCCTTCGCCAGAATGAAAGGCCGCATTTTAGAAATATACCTCTCCGGATCAGCAATGAACCTTAATGAGAAGAAATTCAAGCCCGAAGAATTCCGGGGCCTGGCTCAGATCATAGCTGCCCATGAATACGCGGAAACCGTAAAAGGTTACTCCCATCAAAACGCGATCAACGCCCAGCGTATAAAGGGGCTTAAGGCGATCGCGGATAAATTGGAGAAGATCCAGCAAGGAACGACTGTGCGCCTGTCGCCGCATGAGGCGCGCGCATTAAGCCTGGAATCGGTCGGAGAAGTAAATATGGAAAAGATACCGGATGCCTTGTTTGACTGGAGGCTGGAGGCATTTGGCGAACTGGGTAAAAAAGAAGCGTTCATGAGGAAATCCGCGTTCATGCATACTTTTGGGCAGACCCTTTCCGGATATACGGTCGTTACGGTCATAAACAACACTAACGCAAGGAAGTTGCATGTATACTGGCCAGCCGGGGCGTTCAGCCCGGGGCAGGCCTTTATCATAGAAGGCGACAGGCAACTATTTTTACCCGAGAAACCGGTAAAAGGCTTTGTAAAAGGAAGCTTGGTCGCCTTAAGCCGGCTGCATCCCGGAGCCAAGGAGTTGCGGAAATTCTTGACCATGTGGGTCAATGAGAAAACGGATGCAGGAAAGCAGGGAATGTATTTGACGGTTGATCCCTCATTACAGGGTATTGTTGAAATAAGCGGCAGTCTGGAGGTGTTCGCCGGGCAGGCGCCACGCACCGATTTGGCGGGCTTTCTTGTCTCCAACAGGATACTGGACCGGAAAGCCGAGGCCCTCTTTGTAAATGGCAATGGTATCCGGCTTGACGGAATACGTTTGCCGGTAATCCGCAAGAACGGGCAAACGGCTCTCTGCGAGCTAACGGTCGCCGCCTTTCTGCTCTGGCTCATCAAAAACGGCGTAAACTGGACGGACCCGGATTTCAACTGTCTGTTAAACCGCCGCATGTCGGAAATGAAAAATTTAGCCTTAAGGCAGGAGATAGGCGTATTGAACGAGGTCTTCTCCGGCCTGCTCGCGAGCATCGGCTCCCTGGATATACGCAAGAATGCCTGGGCCACACTGCTCCGTCTGGAACTTTTGGAAGCGCAAATTATGCATTTAAAAGAGCTCGTTGAAGGATGGGAGAAGAGCGGCGCTAAGTTGGCCGTTGAGAAAAGTCATATAAAAGAAGAAGACGGGCGCATGCGCGTGGCCGGAAGAAGATTAAAGATCCCCTCAGTGATCGCGGATCAGATAATGTCATTCAAAATCTCGGCAACCAACCGCAAAGGGCTGGTCATCGCTTCAGTCATTTTGCGTAATGACCCCGCGGATATTATCGATCTCCCAAGGATAATGACCATAGCTGGCGATACTTCATTGCGCCTGTTTATCAACGGAAAACCGGAGGAGAAAGAAGACCTTATCGATATAGCCGATGAAGATGTCCGTTCGTTCGTCAGGGTTACCGAAGAGACCGGATATGACCTCACCGGAGCAAAGAAGGTGGGCGAGGCGATCATCCAGGTCGTGCCGAAATCCCAGGCAGGACAATTCAAAGACAAACTTCACCTTCAGGTCAGCGGCATCGTCCAAAGCAGGGGCTTCAGCTCCAGGCACGCGAGAATCTTATATGTTTTGGATGACAAATATAAATTGGCAGGGCGCGCAATAATCGATCCCGACCAGGAAGGGTTCCATATTATTCGGATAAACGGTGCGGTCTTTCGTCTGGAAAAAGGCCGCGCCCTGAGGTTATTTGATTATTGCCCTGCGCTTCTTGACAAATTACGCACGGAGGAGAGACTCGAGTTTTCCTTGAATGACGGGGTTGTTTCCGCTAATAGCCAGTTCTTCAAGATTATCCCCGAGGCGCTGATAAATAAAGTAAAGGAAAGGGTGGAGATAACCTTTATCCGCAAGGCGGACCAGCCTTACCGGCTTCTCATCGAGGATAAAGTCGACCGTAATTTACTTGCCCAGATAGAATTCAGAGGTTATGACGCGCTGCTTTTGGAGGAAGAAAAGGAAATTACTCTGCGCAGAGGCGCCAAGCGGCAGCAGGTAATGGTATTCATGCACAGCGCCAAGCTTCTTTCCTGGCTGAAGCAATTTTCTCCTGTACAGGCGGACCAGCCGTTGGATAAAGGGTACCTGGAGATGTCCGGGCACAGGATCCATCTATTCCCTGAGGTTACGACCGGCAAGCGCAAGGGGATGTTCTCGGGACAAAGTCGCGAACCCGAGATTCAGGAAAAGTTCCGTCGTTATCTTTCAAAGAAAGTCAGCAGCGTATCCAGGCGCTTCGGGCATGCGCAGGCCGCAGTAGAACGCAGATTAATGATAGACGCTAAACTGCTGGCGCGGCTTTCGCTCTTATGCGAGGGGCATATGCGCATAGAGATATACGATCCGTTCAAAGCGGGCAAATATCCAGCCGTATTGAAATTGGATCTTTCCGCGCAGCCTTATAATATAAATTTGATCTCTCTGAGCCAAACTTATATGGAGAATATCGAGGCGTTATGGCAGGAGTTCCTTAAAGAGGAGTGCCTCAGGCAATTATGGGCCTCTTTTAAGATATCCGTGGATGAGCTTGAAAGATTGCGCAGGGAAGGGCTGATCACTTCTTATTACCTTGCAGGAAGCCTGGCCAGAGGCGACTTCAGGGTAAAGCCGCATGATGTCGATTTCGCCGTTGAAATGACGCCGTCAAGCTGGTATCAAGGCCGCGAATTATTAAGGGGAACATTGGCCCAGGAAGGTGATTTGACCTTCATGATCTCAAGCTTTGCCCCTTACGGAAACATGCTTAAGGTCACTGATTCCGGAATACGGCGGGAAGGGGTATTGCGGCCCGAAATAGTTAAACAGGTAAGAGATGGAAAGCCCTGTGTGATCATAAAGTTGAATTCGGTTTACGACCGGATTTATGCTAATCCCGAGTTTTTGGTAGAATTGTACGGGAAGATCCGCAAATACAGGGATGAGGCAACCTCCGGCCTCTTCAACAACCTGACCAAACGGAAGATTGCGCGGTTTTTCAAGGATATCGATTCAGGCAGGATCGGGCTTAAGGCAGCGGAAGGCTTCAGCGGTTTTGATACAAAGATAGAAGGCAAACAGGTGAAATTCTACGAAATGGTCTTCGCCGGCAAAGCGCCTCCCTGCGCCTTTGCCAGACAAAAAGACAATCTCCTTGAAATATACTTCTCTTCTGCCGCATTAGAACTCCTTGAAAAAGAATTCAAGCCCGAAGAATTCCCCGGATTGGCTAATATCATGACCATCCACGAATATGCCGAGATAATCGGTTTTTCTCACCGCGATGCGATCGAATTGCAGCGCATCAAGGGTTTGGAAGAAATATCCGGGAAATTAGAGGCGATACAGGGCAAATCGCGTCTTTTCACCTCGGCTAGGAAAACGCTTCCTTCCAGCGGCCGTTATCGCAGCATTGAAGGCAGGGGTTTAAGAGGCGGAAATATATCTTCGGAAGAAAATGCGTATATCGATTGGCTGGAGAACGGGCTGAGTAAATCAAAGATAAAGGCAGAATATATCTCCAGGATAGCTAATTCACTGGTCAGGATGCGCCAGGATACATTGTCAGAAAGGGTAAAACAGGGAGTGCTTAGCGAAGAAGAAAAAGAGAACATCATCGCGCTGCGCAAATTCGATACAAGGGCACTGGCAGCAAGATTATCAGGTTTGATACTGGCCTATCCGGCAGAAATGACCCAGCCTAACAGATCCGGTCTATTGAAACAGCTGCTTCCTTATTCTGAGATAGATAGATTAAAATCGGTTTATAGTATAGAGACCTGGCTGGCAATGTATGCCGCCGTACATACCCCCGTAGATTCCGAATCTTTTATCCGGAAGGCCCTGGCGACGGCAAGACGGCTTGCTGAAGAGTATCCGGTAGAAAACTGGGTAGCTATGCGCGCCGCGGTTAACAGCCCTGTTGACCCGGATGCCTTTATCCGCAAAGCCCTGGCTGCAGCCAAGCGGCTTCAAGAAACCTACGGAGTGGAAAAAGGACTGGCTATGATCGCTTCGGTCATCAATACGAAAGATCCGGATGCCTTTATCCGCAAAGCCCTGGCTGCAGCCAAGCGGCTTCAGGATGAATATAAGATCGAGCGAGAACAGGCTATGCATATCGCGTTCAATCATCCCACTGACCCGGAAGCCTTTGCCAGGAAAGCATTGGCTGCAGCCGAAAGGCTCCGTAATGTCTATGGCCTCGATAAATGGATGTCCATGCGTATCGCCGTTTATTATCCCACGGATCCGGACGGCTTTATTAAAAATGCCATCGCTGTTTCTTTGCGCCTTCAGTCCGAATTCCAGGTCGAAAAAAGCCTGGCTCTTGAAATTGCAGTACATAATCCTACTGATCCCGGCAGTTTTATGGAAAAGGCCCTTGCCGCTGCAAAGCGCATCCAGGATAATTACGGCATCACCAGATGGCTGGCAAAGCGCATCGCCGTTCATCATCCCATTAATCCGGAAGATTTTGCCCAGAACGCCCTGAAGGTAGCCGCGCAGCTTCAGGATAAATACGGCATAGAAAAAGGATGGGCCCTGCATGCGGCGGTGCGTAACCCCACCGATCCGGATGCCTTCGTCGCAGGCATAATTAAAAAGAGAAAAAATGCGTATGAACGCATATTGGTCGGCCTCGTCCCGCAAGCGCCATCAAAGGTCAGATATGAGCTAAAAGACGGCTCCATAAGAGAGATCTCCGACGCCAAACATGAATATCGAATATCGTTAAGCAAAGAAGAAACATCCAGAGTGAGCCAGGTGACCGTTGAAATAGAGCAGGCTAAACTGGTCAGGAATGTGATCAGCAGGATTCGCCTGGGAGTATTTAAGGGTTCGCCCTTGACGCGCATAGCCGGCATTTTGAAATTCCTGGAAGTCAAACCCGGTGAAAAGTTCCTGGATCTGGGTTCAGGGGACGGTAGGGTGGTTTTCCTGGCCAATGCCTTATGCGGCGCCAACTCCACGGGGGTGGAGATAGATGAACGGCTATTGAATAAGGCAGAGCTTGCCCGTGGGCGGTTGATAGAAAAAGGCATCGTAAACCCCGAAAGAATAAAATTTGTCAAAGGCGATTTCCTGCAAGAAGACTGGTCCGCTTATAACCTGTTGTTCTATTACTCCTTCGGAACGTTTAAAACCGATAGTATCGTGGAAAAAGCCATCCGTGAGATAAGGCCGGGAGCCAAGCTGGTTGTCCTGGCGCTGAAAAGGGTCTCCTGGATGAACCACTTCGACGATTTTACCCGGCTTATGGACGCTAACCGGTTTACCTTCCATTCGGAGCCAGGGCTGGGCGTCTGGGTATTTACGCGCAAAGGACCCGCAAATGACTGGTGGCAGGACAGCGGACTTTACGGGCCTTGCTATCGCATCGCCGGCGCGGAAAAGATCGAGGTCCATTTCTGGCCCAGGCCGTACCAGCTTAAGAGGGATATCATTAAATTACATTCGGCTTATCCGCAGATCCGCAGCGTAACCAGGGAGGATCTTGCGCCTTTGGCACAAGCTATGCGTTTGGTCAGGGACGTCTGGCCTGGGAAACACGATGAAATATTGGATTATACCAGGAAGATCAATATACGGCCGGAGCCGAAGCTTCCTTTAGCCCTTGGATTCACCGTACCCGGAATTAACGGATTAATGCTGCTCAACTCTTACTTCACGGATGTGCCTTCATTGACGGAAACCATTATCCATGAAAATCAACATTCCTATTTCATCAGGGAATATTATTCTCAAAAACTGGAAAACAGTTCAGAACATCTTAACAGGGCATGGGGCAAACAGCTTACGGTCCAGGGCCTTTTAAGCGAAACAGTCGCTTACCTGGAAATGGTGAAGTTCAGGATGCTCTACTGGCGCGGCATGATCAAAAACGACCCGGATACAGCCTTTAGAAAAACGTATCAGAAACAGACCGGGGACCTGTTGAAAGAGATCGGTTCGGTATGCGACCTGATAGCTTATAAGCTATTCGCCTGCCCCTCCGTCCTTGGCAAAAATCAGGTCGATCTATTCCTGAGAGCCAGAGAAGAACTTTCAGCTATTGAAAAAGAAGCAGGCGCGCCATTCGAGGCAACCTCCGGCCTCTTCAACAACCTGACCAAACGGAAGATTGCGCGGTTTTTCAAGGATATCGATTCAGGCAGGATCGGGCTTAAGGCAGCGGAAGGCTTCAGCGGTTTTGATACAAAGATAGAAGGCAAACAGGTGAAATTCTACGAAATGGTCTTCGCCGGCAAAGCGCCTCCCTGCGCCTTTGCCAGACAAAAAGACAATCTCCTTGAAATATACTTCTCTTCTGCCGCATTAGAACTCCTTGAAAAAGAATTCAAGCCCGAAGAATTCCCTGGGCTCTCCCAGGTCATCGCTCTACACGAATACGCTGAAACAGTCAAAGGCCTCTCGCATCAGGAAGCCGTCCTTTGCCAGCGCGTTGCAGGCCTGGAAGCTACAGCCGATAAATTAGAGGCGATACAATGCAGGTTCTATACAACAACCATAAGCAAATTTATAAGCCAGGCATTCCCGAAAGGAACGATCCTCGCGCCTTCTTTCGCTAATCCCACGGACACCAGAACAGCCGAGGGCAACCGAAATGCCTGCCTGGATATCCATAAGACCGGGGAAGGGTTCATAGTAGATATTCCCGAAGCGGAGGAAGGATCCAAAGGCAAGATCATTTATCCCTATTACGCAGTGGTCCCCGTAATCATCGCCGCCAAGGATATACCCGCTTCGCTCAAAGAGGCGATCGGCGCCACAAAGGCAAAAGAAAAAGAAGTTACAGAAAAGACCGGCGAATATCTTAAGGAAGCCGCGTCTAAAGCAATGCTGCCGGTGATGGCAAAGCAGGCGCGTTCGCATAAATTGACGGATAAGGGCATGCGCGCCCTTGATGCCGAGTCAGTGATCGCCATTATTAATCCGGTTACGGGCGATCTCCTGGCGCAGGTGACCTTCTGGGCAAAGGATAAGGAAGAAATTCTCGCCGCAGGAAGGATCGCCGCTAAAGAAAGCATGCTTACAGATCTGCCTGAAGAATGGTACAGGCAGGCGGATATCGCCGATTCTGTTTCCGCGTTAGGATTTTTATCCCTGAATGCCATCAGGTTTTTCGAAGAATTGCGCCAAAGTAATAAAGAAGCCAAAGACCTTCTGATAAGGGTCATCAGCGCCATTCAACCCGGGGAACTACTCAAACTGGATGGCATCGAATATGACCGGACTATGGGCGTCTTCAGGTCGGCAAAAGACAAGCCCGAAGAACTGTATATGGGCAAGAACCTGGAGTCATTCCTGGCGCAATTGAACACCGTCCAGCAGCTGGCCAGCCTGGTTTACTTTCTGGCTGTTCCTTCATACGATCCTGTAACCCGGCGCGCGAAAGGCCTTACGCGCTACGCTGACCTGGAAGAAGCCGTTATCAGGTTCTATTACCGTTTATACAGGAAACTGGATGAGTCGGCTATCCGTAACTTCAAGGATATCCGGGTCTTCGAGCCGCTGAGAAAAGAAATCGGCATATTCGCCGGACGCCTTAACCGTGCGGTGCGCCGGAAAAACGCCCTGGAATTCAACGCGCAGGACGCCGGATCGATAGTCAGCGGATTGAAAGGGAAAGCGGCGCTCAGCGAGGAGGAGATCTCGGATCTAAGCGCAGGGCACAGGTTGTATGATATTTTGCAGCTGGCCGAGATGCTCAGCGAAGATAATTTCGTCAGGGCCTTCTATTCCTGTAAAGTGGAGGCGCCGAAGAGAGTTTTACCCGAAGAAAAGCCATACGAGGCATATGACGGCACCGGCAGGATCGCGCGGCTGGCCATGGCCCTGAGATTGGTGAGCGACCTGAATAATCCGGCGCTTTCGCCTGATTACAAGAGCCGGTTCCTGGTCCGGAGCCGAAGTATCGCAGGCGCGACGATGGAAGAGAAATTCGCTAATTGCAGGGAGTCCCTTGAAGAAATGCTTGCCGACAGCGTTATCGCCTCTTCGAAATTGACCGTGAAGACAGCGCAAAAAGATGTCGAGCTTTCGGAGTTAATCGCGGATAGAAGGGTAACCTTTGTTGCCGGCGCCAGGGCGCTGAAGGCAAAGCTTGATTCTTTAACTGATATGGAAATAGAAAGCGTTTACCCGGTAAAGGTTCTTTTGGACGGCAGGGAGATCGCCCTGGCTTATTTCCTCGATTGCGACAAGGGTTTCAGGGCACGGGCTAAAGAAGAGCGCGTGAATGTGTACAATATACCCAGGCCGAATATCGTGATCGACAACGGCGTCGCTTACCATTTCAGCTTAATGATCGATGCTACGCCCGGAGGCGTTGAGGTAGTGGGGTGGAAGGAAGAAGAGGTTAAGGCCCTTTCCAAAGAAGAGTTAGACAAGAAGAAGATAAAGGAGCTGAGCGGCCCCACTGTTTTTGAAATGGTGGGAACAGAGAAGATCGACGATCCGGAGTATAAGCTGGAGCCGGTTTCCGAGCTCCGGGTGCTCAGGCAGCTGAGCAGGCAGATCGAAGAGAAGCGCCTTGAACCAGGAGAACGCCTTACCTATATCAAGGCCCAGATCGGCAAGCTCACCCTTCCTCTGGGAGGCGGGGTACATTTCTTCGGCAGGTTCCTGCACAAGCTTCCGCTCATAAAAGAGAATGGTTTTAACTATATGACGCCTACCTCCTGCAGCACCAACGGCGCTTCTTATTTCAGCCTGGCTTTATCCACGATCACCGGCCTTGGCCTTAAGAACCTGTCGCTTCTGGGCCTGACTTATCATATGTACACCTCAGGCAGCGACGCCAAGCAGGTCTATGGGCACCTTTCCCCGAAATCCACCGGAGCGGCCAAGGGCGTCACACAACATCTTAAATTAGCAGCAGCGCTGTTTACCGCAGTGCGTACTCCTACCGCCTTTAAAGACGGCCAAACGGATGTAGTAGGAGGCTCTATATTCGATTTTATATTGCAGCTGCCGTATCCGGTAAAGAAACAGACCCTTATCGCATATTTAGAGAGAGTAGGGATGGAATTCCCTGAGATGCTCAAGGTCTTTGAGGGCCGCCCGGATTATAAATGGCAAAATACGATCACCGGCCAAAGGACCGGCTCCATCTTTTATGAAGGGCTCTTTTCCCAGGTCAATGCGAATACGTTCCGGGCCTTCGTCGGTTATGACAATGAGATGAGCTATTCCTTTAAGATGGACGAAATGAAGGAGGCCTATTACGAACTTCTAAAGAGGCAGCGCGACAGGATGGAAAGATACTATGCCCTGCCTTTAAACGGCGAAAAGATCGATAACTATATCCGCAAGGAACCCTGCGAGGAAGAAGGCACCGGGGGCAGTTCAGTGGTTTACAGGTGCAGCATCGACTCGATCAAAGGAAACAAACTCTTCAACACTATCCGCATGGCGAAAAAAGTCCGTACAGAAGGGGAAAATACCTTTTACCGCAATGTCATCTTAAGCCTGCTGGATGAGTATTTCCTGAAGAAAGGCAATTATTCAGTTTCACATATACCGGCGCCCCTCGGATGGATCAAGAACGCCTGTTTCTACATCTTCGTGCAGGGAGAAGAAGGTTTCCCCTGGGATTTGGGGCCCTTCGGCCACGTGCAGATCGAGGAATGGAACAGCTGCATCGGCTCATTTGGCGCAGCGGGGGTTTCCCTTTCCAGCGATGTCACTACGCCTGACGACGGAAGGGTATCAAAGAACATCATCGTGGAACCTTATAAAATTTCCGAATTGTACGAAACCATGAAGCTTTCCAAGATCTGGAAGAGGATAGATGTAGACTCCGGAAGCGTGGGTATAAGGGAGGAAGAACTGGAAAGGTATATCAGGGAGAATCGTGATAGTCTGCAAAATATCCTGGGATGGAAATTTTCTTTATTGGAAACGGTTTTTGAGATATACTTCAAGGGCAAAAACGCGCAGAAAGAAGGGAATTTCACGCAGCTTTTCGGGAAGTACCAGAAAGAAATATTAAGGGAATACCTGTATCCTTACAGCAAGCAGGGGATAACCGACAAAATGACCGAATCGAGGAATAAAAAGATACGCCCTGTAATATTGATCATATTGGACGGTTTCGGTTACAACAGGGAGAGCCGGGATAACGCGGTCGTCCTGGCCAAAAAGCCGGTAATCGACAAGTTGATGAACGAATGTCCTTCCACCCTTATCAATACTTCAGGTTTGGCCGTTGGGCTGCCGGAAGGCGAAATGGGTAATTCCGAGGTCGGGCATTTGAATATCGGGGCCGGAAGGGTGATCAGGCAGGATGTTGTGCGCATAAATGACAGCATAAAAGAGGGGGCTTTTTTCTCGAACGCTGCCTTAAAAGAAGCCGTGGTTCATCTCAAGAATAATCCCGGAAGCAAGTTGCATCTTATGGGATTAATTTCTAACGCCGTAGTGCACTCGAGCATAGGGCACCTCCACGCCTTGCTGCAATTTGCTAAACAGGAAGGCTTAAAGGACGTATATGTGCACGCAATAACCGATGGCAGGGATTCGCCTCCGCAGAGCGGGAAGGTTTGGATCCAGGCGCTTTTGGAAGAAATACGCAAGATAGGCGCAGGCAGGATAGCTACCGTGTGCGGCAGGTATTATGCCATGGACAGGGATAACCGCTGGGAAAGGGTGAATCTGGCGTATGATCTTTATACGCAGGGAACAGGCATAGAAGCTCAGGACGCCATAGCGGCTTTGGAGGGATCTTACCTTAATGAGCCCAGAGGCGATGAATTTGTAAAGCCGGTCGTCATGGTCAACCCGGAGCAAAAGCCCTTAGCCTTGATCAAAGACGGTGACGTGGTGATCTTCTTTAATTTCCGGGCTGACAGGGCCAGGGAGATAGCCCGCGCCTTCATGGATAAGGAATTCAAGGGTTTCGAAAGAAAAACCCATCCGAAGATAAAATGGCTTTGTATGACCGAACACGATAAATCATTCTACGATTTCGCCGGATTGTCGGTAATATTCTCTCCGGAGCCAAGGTCAAATACCCTGGGGGAGGTCATTTCCAAAAACGGATTAAGGCAGCTCCACATTGCGGAAACGGAAAAATACGCGCACGTGACCTTCTTCTTAAACGGCGGAATAGAAAGGCCTTTCGAGAATGAAGAACGGATATTGATACCTTCCCCGAAGGTCGCTACATACGACTTGAAGCCGGAGATGTCCGCCAGAGAAGTTACAGAAGCGTTAACGAAGAGGATAAGGGAAGGGACGGATGATTTCATTGTGGTCAATTACGCCAACCCGGACATGGTCGGGCATACCGGCATCCTGGAGGCGGCGATCAAGGCGGTAGAAGCGGCAGATGCCTGCTTGGGAGAGACTTTAGAAGCAGTCAACCTCCAAAAGGGAGTAGCGCTGGTGATTGCCGACCACGGCAATGCCGAAGAAATGTCCGGACAGTATAAGACTTCGCATACGTTGAACCCGGTACTCTGCATTTTGGTTGATCCGCATAAGCATCTGGGGAAAGTTTCCCTGCGCGAAGGAGGAGCTTTATGCGATATCGCCCCGACATTGCTCGAGATCCTGCACATAGAACAGCCGCGGGAGATGACCGGAAAGTCGCTTTTCGATAAAAAGGGCCACGCCTTTTGCCCCAAAGACGGCTTTATCGCTTCCGCTATAAGCTTGGGGGCCGGCTTAACCATAGCGCTTGGGCTGACCTTCCTTTTGGGCAGCGTGTCGGCCATAATAATCGCGGGTTTATTTGCCGGTTACGGCATCTGGACTTCAGTAAAGTTTGCGCTTCTGGGCAGGGCGACTTTCAATATAGCCGCCAATATGAATCCGCATTTACCTGCCCGCACCGTCCTTTCTTACCCTGTTGCCAGATCCGACGGCACAATAACCTCTGAATTTGAAGCCCTCCGGAAAGAAAACCCCAAAGCCGCAAAAGAAATCCTTACGCACGAAAGCTCCAAGTCGCATTTCTTGGGGATGCTGAAGCTGCTGCCCGGCAAATTCATACTTTTATCTATCGGGATCGCGGCTTTAATCCTAATTTTAGGCCAGAAAATAGAGTGGGGATCCGGGACGGTTGGCTTGGCTATGGTATTCGGAGGGATGTTCGGCGGCGGTTTCCCGAAAGCAAAAATCCGCCTGTTCTTCAAGATAGCCATAGGAAAAGCTGAGGGCGATAAAGAATTTGCCGCGCAGATCCTGGAAGAAATAGCGAATAAAGGCATGGCCGTGGGTTTCGCCGCGTCAAAAGATGAGCGTATTTTAGCTTTTGAATTATGGAAACGGTTCCTGGAGATCCAAACCCTTAAGGATTACGCGAAGGACATATCAGAAGAAGAAGCCGAAACAAGGATTCTGGAGATCATCCGCAAGAGATACGCCGAAGAATCGCAGGTCATACTGGATAATGAGGCGCTGGCAAAGCTATTGGTCGGCTTAATGAGCCAAAACGAGGAGTTAAGCTTAGAGATAGACAGGATATTAACGAACGAATTGAATCTTGGTTTGGAGCTGCGGGAGATGATCAGGGCGGCGACCTCCGCTTCTGATCCTGAGTTGAGGGGATCCGCCCAAAAAGTATGGAACGAATTCATAAGAGACGTCGTAAATTTCATAGACAGGGAGTTTAAGAAAGGCGCTGACTGGGGATACCCCATATTAGCGTATTTCGGCACTCCCGACAACGCGGGCTTGAAAGCATTATTAAAGAAGATGTTGGAGGCGGACGATGATTTCTTTTACGACATTTACTTGTTTCTATCGTCAATAAGGCATTTGAAGGTATTGCACGGGGAATTATTGAAGGCCGGAGATTCCCAGGATGCGGAGTTATTGGAATATACGCAAGGCGTTTTCGAGCGTTTTAGCGTAATGAACGCCTCGGTAGTGGAATTATCTTTGTTCAAAGACGAATACGATGCCGCGGTCCATTCCTACATTAACTTCACGAATTTTTATTCCTTGGAAAAATTAAGGGCAGGGCTGGAGAGGGGCGCTTCCAGCGCATTAAATATATACAATGAAATTCAACCGTTATTGAGGGACGCGGATGAAAATGTAAGCGCAGAAGCCAAAGAACTGTTCGTTAAGCTGTTCCCCAAGAATGGGCGCACGCATAACCTGCGCCCCGTATTGCAGCTTGCGGCAGGAATAGCGACTTTGTTTGCGCCTGGAGCGGGAGCCGGGTTCTTAAGGGTTGCCCGGGAAACTTACAACGCTAATTTGAAGTACATCCGTGAAATAAACGGCAATAAAGGCCCTCCTGCCCTTAAGCAAAAGATTTCAGCGTGGTTGCGGCCTGTTGCCTGCGGTATTTCCGCGGCTTACATAAAATGGTTTATTTCCGATGAAGCCAAAGACAGGCTATCTTCCGGGACGATAACTTCCATTACCACGCATGAATCCCAGCCTACGGAAATAAAGGGCCTGCTCGCGCAATACAGGCAATTCACTCAACGCAGCTTTACCGTCCGCCTCAAGAAATTATTTAAAATATTCTTAGTTTGCGGTTTCGCTCCTTTAGGAATGATCATGGCAGCGCCCGGTCCGCGCAGAGAAGAAGGCGATGCGGAGAAAAGATTCCTGGAAGGGGCCAGGCAGGCGCGGATTGCCTTGCAAAGAAAAGATTATCAGTTCGCGCTGGAGATCATCCGAAGCCTGGGCAGCTGGAAAAGGTATTTCTCAGGGGCATCATTTGACGAATTGTTCAAGCTTAACGGCCTTATCCCGGATTACAATAAGGAACTGAAGAATGCCCTTTCACAGGCATTGAGGCAGTTACTGCGCGTCAAAGATCAGGCAGAGATAGGCAATCCGGTGCCCTTGGCTTCCATCATCTTCGCAAATTGCTTTTTAAGCAATGTCTTTCGGACCTGTCCATGCCGTCTTTCCAGGCAGGATGTAGTGAATCTGCTTATGGATGCGGGTTTGAAAGTGCCGTTCCTCAAGGAAGAACCCACAAGCCAGACGGCCGTGCCTTTTTACCTCAAGTTCTTGCTGAACGCGCTTAAGAAGGATTACCTGCGTTCCGACGCGAATACATTTATCGCTTATTATGATACGGCGGGCGCGCTGCTGGCGTTTGATATATTGCCAAAGTCAAATTTAAGGCACATTTTGGTTTATATGGTTTATGGCGCGAATTGGCAATGGCATTCAAAGATACTGGATTCCGCAGGACCGATACGTTTGAAGACGGCAGAAGGCGGATTACTTACTTACAAGATCGTTCAACTTGAGACCATCATCGGTGCGATAAAAGAAACGGATCTTGTCGCCGGCCTTCCGGATCAAATGGACGCTATTAGAAAAAGGATTGCTTTAATTGAGGGATACGCGGCTCCCTTGAGCGCATCGGGCAGGTCAACGCTGGATGAGATAAAAAGAAAAGCAGCGGGTAAAATGTCCGCCGAAGAGCAGGAAAAAGTCCTCGCGACCTTGAATAATCCGCCTTTCGCGTGGTTTGAGACATACTTTGAAAGGATAGAAAAAGAAAAGGCGCTGAAAATGGTTTTAAAAAGCAAGTCGCCTCTTGAGATGATCGTGACCAAGGGCTGTTCCGTGCAATGCGACTATTGCATACGCGCGTCGGAAGCGCTTAAAGGCCCTTATTACATGCCCTGGCCCTGGATAAAGGAATTGATCGGTTTTAACGGCGAGCTTAAGAGCCTGATAGAAAAGAAAACCCAAGACGCTTTTTCTTATAGAGACGAAGAGGCCAAGATCATCCGCACCTGGTTTGATAATGACCCGCTGCGCGACTACTATGACCCGCTTTATGACAAAGATTACGCGGATATAATCCTTGAGATAATCAAGAACGGCTCAATTTCACAGGATGGGTTTTATATACCTACTTCCGGATGGGAGATCGGTTCGATAGGGGAACGGGCGATGCGTAAGCTCATAGATATCAGGAGTGAAAATCCCCATATCTTATTTTTGATAAAATTCAATATAAGCACTGAGAAAGAATGGTCCAGAAAGTTAGGGCGGGATGAATACATCAGGCATATGAAAGCGGCATATGCCTTGGCCAGGCGTATACGTTGTTCCATTGAAACAGGCGAATTAGATAAATTCACTTATTGGTCAACGGGGGCATTTGATGCCCAGCTGATAAAGGAAATAGTCGGTGAAGGAGTGGACGACCATCTTCTCGAGATTTTATCCAAAACGCATAAGCCGAAAAAAGCCGGCAAAGCCGCCAAATACTCTAAAGAAGAGTCCTGCGAATATACGGACAAGGAAGATTGGATCCTTTTCAGGCCGGACAGAGATATTGAGAAATTCAAGCAATACGCGGAAGCGGGAAAAGGGTTAATAACCCGGGAGTCCTTATTGCCTGTGTTAAGTAAACAAGGCAAAAGGAGGATAAAAATTATCGGCCACCTGCCCAAACCTATCCAGCGGCCTTTACTTAAGGCGTTAAGGCCGATGCGGTTTAATGTAAATTCGCCTGTAGAATTATTGACCTTGATGACAAAAGAGGAATTATTAAGGGTGGGTAAGGGCTTGCGCCTGGGAGAAGGGGCTATACGCGAGTTGGAGGAGATCCTGTCAAAAGAGGGTCTGTCTCTTGGCGTAAGCTTGCCCGAAGGGCCCTCTTATGAAATTAGAATAACGGGCAGCGCAAGCGTACCCGGGATCAATGAGTTCTCTGCTTTAATCCAGGGGGAGATCGATCATTTCAAGAAGCTTTTAATTTTAAGGGACAAAGAGGTTCTCACCCTGATCAAGGGCTTTCTTCAAGCGGTTATCCAGGATATAAAAGACACAAACACGCTTTCCGATGAAGAGGCGATGGAAACGGCAAATTACGCTTTAAAGAATGATACTAATACCCTCCGGTCAGCGCAAGGCAGGGAAACCTGGAGATTTGTTAAGGGCAAGGGGGTCATGGTTGAGGGTAAGGATGAGATCATTAGTAAGGAAATATTCTTCAGCACCGCCCTGGGTAACCTGGTAAGCGGGATCACGGGGAACTTGGGGGTAGTAAGCGCTGATCCTTTTGCCCAACCCAAGCTTTTGGCCGACGAATTAATGCAGTTGATAGATAGCATTATGACTTATCTTGCATACGTCCGGGCTCTAGAAATATGTTATCCGGTGCGCGGTCTCGGGCCTGGAACATACGAATTTTCGGGGGAAATAATATCAGATGGAGGCATTACCTCGCGGACGCTGGAATCAGCGGGATTTGACGCGCATAAACGTTCCAGGGTTCTTGAGGCGCTGACAAAGATCCGCAAGTTTAATGTTCATAATCGCGATTTCTCCTTTGAAAGATTGCAGGAGAAAATAAAAGGCTTACTGTTATATGAAGGAAAATCAAAGGAATTGGCCCGCAGGGCCGTTTATAACGCGCTTATAAATATGGGAAAAGCCGCCTCCAAGGGCGATGCTGGGATAAGTCAGATCCTGGGATTGGCGGGCGAATTGTCCGGAGTATATGAGGTGGTTATAAACAGGGGTAATACGCTGGAAAAAATAAGCCTGGGAGACTTAGAGGCGATAAACCATATTGTTTATGATGATAATGCCGCGAAGAAAGAATTTGACGCGGTCAGCACGAATACTGTTTTTGAGTTTAAATTCCACCTTACACTGCGTAAGCTTTACCAGCAGGTGATCGGCATAGATTCGGCGCATCTGCCGCACCTGAAGGTGCTGGAAATGTATCCCGAGAGATTTTCTAATATACGGAACATTGTTTATTTCGGAGAAGCGGAGAGCGGATACGTAGTAAAGGCGATAACGGCATTTCTTAACAGCCTCTCGCGTGAGCGCAGGGCTGATATTGTGAAGAGGATAACGATAACCAGGAATAAGGGAGTTTCCATAAAATTAACATTGGCGGAAACGGCGGAATTTCTCTGCGCCGGATCAACCATGGACTTTGTTATAGAGGAAGGGCGCAGGCACGGGAACGCATTCCCGGTAAGGGATTTTGCGCGTATACGCAATTGCGTAAGAGAGGCGATAGGAACTAAGATCAGGCAGCTTAGGGAGGGAGAGAAGTTCGATGTAATTATCGGCGTAAGCAGGACTTCCCCTCAAAATATAGAAGGTATCAGCGGCGTAAAGAGTTCAAGCGCCGCGGAGGCGGGAGAAGCCTCCTTACTCCTGACCAAGCCGGATAATACGGTATTTTTATCCGCTATGCAAAAGGATAGATTCACCAGAGACGGGCTTTATACTTTTAAAGATATTATAGCCAGTATTATGGCAGAACCGTTTTCAAGAGCTGCCGCGATGGCGGAAGAAGAAACATTGAATGAGGCAAACAGTATAAAGCGCAGCATCCCCGGATACGAAGGTTTTGAAATCAGGGATATTATTAAACGAATGGCAAAGACGCCTGAGACATGGGAAGATGTTTTAATCCAGGATTTAATAGCGTTGAAAAATCTAAGGGAGTTTTACGAAAGGAAAAAATACCTGGAGGAAGCTTCGAGACAGGAGCTGATTAATGAAACTTACAACCACGAAGTCCTGATGCGCGCCTGGAATATCGTGAGCAGCCGCGCCGCACAGGAGAGTAAATTACGCACTGCCTTAGAGCACGAAGAAGCCGGTATAGCCGCTTCGAAAACAGGGGATTACGCTTATGAAATAGCCGCTTACAGGTTAGCTTTAAATCATCTTCCCCAAGGCGGGAATTTCGCAGCTTACAGGCAGCGGATTGAAAGCCGGCTTAAGAATGCTATAGAATCGGCAAGGTTGAGAAACCAGGGCAAAGGCAAGATGAATGGGAACACGCGAGGCCAGGGCGGGATCGGCAACTTAGATGATAATCAAGCAGAAGAGATAAAGGGTTTGATAAGCCAGAATAAACGCAGGCTCCTTCCGGCCGCCAGGAAACTTATAGACTTATTTGACGGCGTTCCGGTTAATGTCTATTTTCTCACCAGCCAGATCACCCGCGCCCCGCCGAAGGGCTTCATCTGGGAACAGATCAAAGACGGCGAATTACATATTTATTTCTCCTCCTTAACCTGCTACAAGCAATACGCTCAGATACCTTCCGCCTTAAATTTCTTCTCCTGTCACGGTACTATCGAAATCAGCACGATGATGCAAGGGGTTTCCCCCGGGCAGGCGCATACCATCGCCTGGGAAAAGGCTGCCCAAAGATATCCCCAGGCCGCCAGGGAAATAAAGGCGTTGCTTAAGAAGAGAGTCTGGCGCGAAGACGGCAGGATAAGGGTTTCACAACACAGCTACATCGCCAGGAAGACAAGAGATGTCACCAGGTATGTTTTAAGCGAGGGCGCGGCAACCCACAGGACAATGTGGGAGGCATTCCGGGCCGAAGACCACCGTATTGATTCGGAGTTGGAGGACAGGATCAAATGTATCCGCAATATGGGATTGATCTCGCAAGCGGTCAGATCACTTGAAGGCCAGAAATCGCCATTAAAAGAAGAAGAACGCGGCAAGGTCATAGAGATCGTCCGGGAAATGAGCGCCTCAATGGTAAAACCCGCGGGCAGGCCGAAGATCTCGGAAAAGATAATCTCGCAGATCCTCTCAATAACCGCTCAGGAATTGATCGACACAGTCCAGGAGCCGCGCCATGAAGCCATTGAACTGCTTAAGAACATCCATGAAAACCTGAAGCTGCGCAAAGAAGGCGCCGAAAGGATAATTGCCGGCAGGCGGATTGCGCTTAAGGAATTGAGAGAAATGTCCAGGTCTACTAATATGGATATCTCGCGCCGGGCGGAAGCGGCGGCTAAACTGGCGCAAAGCGGCGAATTGAATAAGGCCAAAGGCCAGATACTGGGCATAACCAGGCTAGGCATTATCAAGGGAGAGCCGGAGTATTCCCCGGTCAAACGTCTGCTCTTTGCGGCCTCAGGCGCCAAGGATGAGAAGAGGGTTTCTGCGGTCCTGGATATGGTCAAGCAAAAGTTAAGAGAGATCGAGTTTCTTTATGAATTCATGATCAAATACCGCGATGACCTTTTATCCAAAGAACTTAAGGAAGACGCGCCTGTCGATAAGCAACAGCTCTTGAAGGAGACCTTTGTATTTTTCTGGAAGACTGCCAATTCCGAATTCGCCGATCTGTTGAACAGATCGCTGAAACAACGCGCCATCTGGTGGGCTAAGGTATACAGGGCAATTTGTATTTCCCTGAATATCAATGACCCTGAAAACAGGTCGCAGCGGATCCCCAATCCGGTATTTCTGGGCATAGCGCGCTATATCCGTTTACTGGAATACAATTTTATCGAAGATCTGTTGGGGAAGAGGGACATCGGCGCCAAGGTGAGGGATATTCTGAAGGAGGCGCAGAGCGAAAAGAGAAAAAGCGGCAATGTAATACGTAAAGAAAATGAGCTTAAAACCTATATTGTCCAGGATGACCTGGATGGATTAGCAGAAGCGATCTCGCAGGATCTCAAATTAAACCCGGGAAAAGAAAGACAGGATCTGCGGGGTTGCGTATGGAAAGAAGACAGGCCCAGGCCGCAGCAAAGCGCAACCAACGTGAAAACCTTACCCGGTCCTCCCGCTGAAAATGTGGGAGAAAAAGCCGGCGAAAATAAAGAGCCGCAAACAGAACTGCGGCATATAAGATCGGTTTTAGGATCCGGCCTGTTCAGGCAGCGTTCTCCGGAAGAGCTAGCGTATATTGAGAGGGACAATTACGAGCGCTTTATGAGAGAAGTAAGGATGAACTGGGTATATCATAACGCCAAAAACTATATCCTGGAATACGCCAGGGAAATGAACGAATATGAAAAGACCGCCTCAAAGATAAGCGCCTATGAGAAAAAGACCCCAAAGAGGAAGAGAAAGATAAGAGGGCAGATATGGTTTCTTCTGAAATGGGCGGCCGAGGGAAGGCATTTTACGAAAATCCAATCCGAGCGCCTGGCCAGGCTTGTCCCGGCTCCGGAGCCTGTTCCGCAAGACTCAAAGCCCGCATTCGAGCCCAGGCAGTTAAGCTTCGATCTCGGACAGATCAAATTCGGCGTTGCCGAAGGCAATATCAACGGCAAGAAAGTTAATTTCCTTGCGGATGGAACCGGCATGACGGATAACCTCTGGATCCCTCCGGTACATTCCGGTTTTTCAGTTTTCCAAGGAGATTTGGAAAGGTTTATCCGCATGACCCCGGAGAAGTTCACGGCATTGATCCTGGGCTTGCTGGCAGGCAAAGCGCTGACCTTGAAGCAGAAAGAAGAGATAGGCGCTTTTTGCTCTGCCATAAAAGAGATTTACGGGTTGAGAGAAAATTATCTTTTTGAGGGCCACTACCCTTATATTTGCGACAGTTACGCAAGAAGTACGGCCGAAATACTTCAAAAACACGGCTTGAAAGCCAGAGAACAAGACAGGAGTTGGCCTGAATTGAAACGGGTGCTGACCGATCCGGCCGACGATCCCGAGCACCATTTTGTCAGGTGCCGCATAGCCGGGTACAATTTCATCGTCGACATCACCGCTGACCAGTTCGAGAGGGAAGATGAAAAGGGCAAATACCAGCAATTAGGCATTGTGGTCCTGCCCGTGCAAGAGGCGCGCAAAGACCCCGCCAGGTTCTGGATGTATAACAGGAAGCTGTCCGATTCATTCTCCGTTGTTCCGCCGGGGGAACGGCCGGACGCGCTTGGGCAGTTCGCGGAATTCCTAAGGATATTTGAAGAAGAAAAAAGGGAGGCGTTAGCGGATATCCTCTGGCCTGCCGTTAAAGCCAAAGATAAAAAGAAAGAGGTTTTCAACAGGGAAGATCAAGGGCGGATCTCGAGGTTAAAATACGCCCTGGCCGAACTGAAGGCAGAGAAGATAAAAGTCTTATCCGTAAAGGAAAAATACCCGTTCGATATAACCGACTCCAAGCTTACATTCGTGGCCGATATGGTTTTGGATGGCAATAAAGGCAGGTATTTCATAAAGACCCGAAGGACGTGGACGAATGAGCCCGAAGACGATGCCTGCAAAGTGCTGGAAGAATTGTGCCTGCCTAACTCCGCTACCGTTGTGGTAAGGGATTATTTTGTTTCCAAATACGTGGGCGACGCGGACCTGACATGGGTATCAGCCGAACAGATGAAGAACAGGGAATTCAGGAGGGGGCTGTGTTTCGAATTGGGCCGGGCATCGGCAGCGGCTTATATCATAGGGTTAGCAGACAGGTCGCCGACCAACATACGCATATGCATGGCCAGGGATAAAAAATGCGTTTTGGCGATCAATACCGACTTGACTACCGCCTTCCAGCTGCTTGAGCTGCCTTCTGAAGTGGGCGAGCAGTGCATTATCTTGAGCTTTCTTTTCAACCTATCAAAAGAAGCAGGATTGGAAAAAGAAGAGTTCAGGTGGATAATCCGTTACTTTATAGAAGGATTCTGCCAGCAATATTCGACCACAGGCAAATATTACCTTAAAAACTCCGGCAAGATAGATAATTGGTTATCAAATCTGAAGTATTACCCTCTTGTCAAAAAAAGATTATTGTTGCAGGAGGAAAAGATCTCAGGGCTTTCACAAGAGATTGAAAATAAGTTCAAGCAGGATTATTGCCGCGATCCGGAACTGATTGGGGACGCGGAAGATATGAAATTGGAAGTATTGATCCGCATGACCGTGGAAAAAGCGGAAAACCTAGGGATGCCGCTTACGAGATTCGATGAGCTGCTGATAAGGGGCACCGGGCAGCTGGTAAAAGAAGCGCATAAGGACCAGAAGCGCAAGTCCGGGGAGCCTTATTTTAATCACCAGTTGGAGGTTGCGACAGAGGCAAATAATTTTGACCTGTCGGAGTTCATAATCAACGGCCTGTATACGCTGATGACCAATATAGCGCTCTTCCATGATACCCGTGAGGACCAGGGTAAATCTTACCGCGAGATCAAGCACGGGATAGAGAGACGGCTTGAAGAGACAAAGCTGCACAGGACGGGCGAAAAAGAAGCCTTAAGGGCGTATAACCTGCTGCGTTTAGGCGTAGCCATGCTTTCGAAATTGGAAGGCGGGGAGTGGAGATGGATTCCGTCGACCCTGGGAACGCGGCCGGATGTTTCCTGCGAACCGGAAGACGGGATAACCCCGGAAGAATTGACGCCTCCGGCAAGAAAGATCGAAGGCAAAGGCGGCTTGTGGGTTTGGCAAGATATGAGCCCCGGAGAGATCAAGGCGGAGTATTACCGCCGGCTCGTAAACCCGCGCAGCTTATTTAATAAACATATATTATTCCCCGAGTCGAACCGTTATGCCGACTACAGCGATCTGTTCATCAGAATGATACAGGTGATCAAATTGGCCGACCGGATCGCGAATTTCCGCGACCTGGCCAGTTTATTCAAAGCAGGCATGGATATTACAGAGTCAAAGGCCTTTGTAGAGAAGGTTTTCAATGAAACCGCGGAATATTTCCTCCCTGCGTTCGTGGAAAGCTCGCAACACCTTACTTTTACCGAAAAAATCAATTTCTATACTATCCTTACAGAGATAATAGACGGATATATCAAGAACGAAGACCCGGCCGCAAAGTGCCTGAAGGATGCGGCCGCGGATTTCAGGCTGAAGATCGAAGTGGTAATACCCGGCCAGGCCGAGGGCACATTGTATTATCCTGCGGCGAGAAGAGATTTTAAGACGGTGGCATACTGGCTGGATGTTTTCACGGGGATAAGCACGGTGATCCTGGCTGACCCGCTGGTTTTCCCGAGGCGTTTAAGGGCGGTCGAGGAACAGGATAAGCGAGCAGAGATAAGCCTGTTCAAAGAAAAACTCCCCGAGGCATTGTTAAGCTCCGGATTCAGGCTGATTAAATTGCGGGAATTCAAAGATAAGGTCATATTCTACGCCTACTATAAGGCAAGGAAGATAAGATTCAATTATTATTTTCTCGATTATGCCGATATGTATTTCAGGTATAAGAAAGGCCTTCCGTCAGTGGTCATCGCCTCCTACGCCGGCTGGATGGGGAATCTGCTCAGGGATTCGAATTTTTATACCAAGATATTAAGCCAGATGCGAAAGCCCGGATATCTCATAGCATACGCCGATTCTTACGAGGAAAGGCCGGAGGCGGTACTGGGAGACATCAAAAGATACGGAATGACGCCGGTTAAAGGCAATCTTCCGGCAGGTTGTTATATTTACGTTAAGAAAGATGATTTTGCCTGGGAACAGATATCGGCATTGGAGGAGAGGCCGGGTAATGTCAAAGTCGCGCTCAGGACATTAAAAAGCCATTTTTCCGACCGCGGCTGGTTTACCTTGAAAGATTTCCTCGGCAATTTAGATTCGCAGTTCGCAAATTACCCGAGAATGAAGAACGGCCATGTCCTGAACAGCCGCAGGGCGATAACCAATCTCTTGAGGTTGAAAGACCGCGGAGTAGAAGTCAGAAATAACGGCAAGGCTTATGAGTTTCGTTACCGGCAAGAGTCGGGGGAAAAATCCAGGAACTGGCCGAAAAAAGTTCCTTTAAAGGCGAAAGAAAAATACGCGAAAGAGCCTTCATATGAATAC
Source organism: Candidatus Omnitrophota bacterium (assembly GCA_028716705.1). Lineage (GTDB taxonomy): Bacteria > Omnitrophota > Gorgyraeia > Gygaellales > Profunditerraquicolaceae > UBA1562. Next base: position 26,851 of record JAQUPI010000003.1, read on the forward strand.
AGGGTCATCGCCGGTTTTGATCTCGATAAGCGCAAGAAAGCCCCGGGTATTTCTTACGAAACGGCCAGGGCAAGAGAAGCGATCATGATCAGGCTGCTTAAATTAATAAACAAGACCTCCTTGCCTTTGGCGCCGCCTTTTAATTTAAAGATTTCCCCGCAGATCGACACCTATGCAGGGACAGAGATAGAAGGGCAGAATGTCATCCTGCATCCCGCCTTTTTTGAATTATCTGCCGCAATGCAGTTTATTATCCTCTATCATGAAGTAGCCAGCCACCTGAAAAAAAGGATATCCTCCGAACCCCGCGCGCTTTTTGATACGTTAACCGGCGTCTTGCGCGCCTTGCCTTTCATGTTTAATGCCGAAAAAGAAAGAAGGTTCATTAAGGAGGTATTCCGCAGGAACGCCCGTTTCCTGGGAACGGGTAAAAAGAAACATCTGCCTCCCGTAAGCTATGATACGGAATGGCTGATCAGAAGGTTCGTATGCGGTGACGAAGATATAAAAGCGTTGATCCTCGGACTCTGCAAGCGATATTCCGGATCGCTGCAGAAAGGCCTGAAGCACTATTTTTGCGTCAAACCGAGCGCGGAATTACTGGTCACGGTTTTAGTTTATGGCGATAAGTCAAACAGAGCGATCGCCTTGAAATGTATTACGGAGTTTGTTTACTCCTATGGCTTAGACGAAAAGAAAGTTATCGACGGCTGGTTGCAGGGCGATGACGGGTGGCTTAACAATATGGTCAGCAATATGACTATCCTGGAAAGCCTGGAAAGGGAAAGGCCGGGATCCGCCAGAGTTTTATTCAGGGAATTCGGGATCGCGGATTTCGGCAGATACAGCCTGGGTATGCTGATCACTCAATACGACGAAAGGGATAATGCCGCTTCGCCTTACGGCCTGGTTATCTACCCGAGGCAGGATAATGACATAGAGAACGGCGGCGCCTTCTATAAAGATTCGCAAGTCCTGGATAATCTGCAAAAACAAGCCGGTGACTGCGGATTACTGTTAAGGGTAGTGGAATGTTCAAGTAAATATGATGTGGCCCGCAGGGTCATCAGGGCATACGAGCGTTATGGAAAGATATCTTTCGCGGTCCTTGGAGGGCATGGGACCGAAAATTCAGTACAGTTCGGAAAAGCAAAGGACGCAGGAAGGCTTGTCAAAGGGGACCTGAGCGGTGCCGCGGAGAAAGCCGCCAAATTCTTTATCCCCGGGCCGTCAGTAATATTATCCTCTTGCTTTACCGGCCGCCCCGGAGGATTCGCCCAGCAATTATCGCATGCGCTCTCTGCCACGGTCATTGGCCCGGAAGAATCCACCTTTATAGATAATATCAGTGTTTATGTAGAGGAAGACAGGGCAGCTTTCCAGGTAGAGTACCGTAAAGGATCCGCGAAGACATACTTAGCAGGAAAGCCGCTTGAAAACCGCTTCGAGGAGAATTCTTCCGCGCCATTGGGAGAATTGGCGGAGGCCAGAGAAGCGCCTGATAAAGATAACGGCAAGAACAGGGGCGGATCAGGGTCCAGATTCGATTTTGCTCCGGAAATAGACCAGGAGAAAAGAGACCAGCTAAAGAGTGCCGTTTTGAAAGAGGATTTCCTGAAGAGCAGCGTTAAGAATATCCTGGGGATAGACGGACTGGAGCTGGATGATGTAGAGCGGATTTCGCTCAGCTTGATAGAGAAGGCCAGGTTTACCGAGGTTTACAGGATGACGCTCAAGACAAAATCCGACGGCTTAAATACCCGGCGCAACGGCGAAAGCGCGTATATAGTTTTGAAACAATTCACTGTCGGGGCGACTATGGACGAAAAAACGAACCGCATCAGCCGCCTGAGAAAATTATCATTCGAAAAGAAATCAGGGCTTGTTCCAAGGTTCGGAGATTATCTGCCGGAAGAAGAGATATACTCGGTTGAATTCATACCGGGAGCGGATCTGGCAGGAATGTTGCGGCAAAAAGACATCCTGGAGCAGAAGAAGCGGCATTTAAAGGAGCAGGCGATAGTCCTTGCTCTGCAATTAGCCAAATCTCTGGGAGAGGAAGACCATGCGCTGGAGTTCCTGATAGAGATGAGGAATCCGGCTAACGTCATGTTCCGCGATGCCGGAGGAAAATGCGAGCAGCCGGTTTGCGTCGATGTCGGATATTTTACGACCAGGGAGCCGCGCGAAATAATGCTTACCCTGGGAAATTACATAGACGGCATCTATTTTGGGAATAAGGAACCGCAAGAGTTTTTATTTAACGCGGTTTTAAAAGCCCTGGGTGACGAAGAAGGCTGCGCTTTCCTTAAACAGGCGTTTGACAGCAAGCTTAATTATCACATAAAGGAAGAATTAGACGCGTATTTGAATAAGAAGACCGGAGTGAGTCTTCAGAAAGAAAAGGTCACCGCTATCTTTAAGGCCATGGCGAGGGGTAGGGCCGCTCCTGCCAACGCTGCCTTCAAGCAGCTCTGCAGGGACTTCGGTTTTGACCACCGCGACGCGAATGCCGGGCTAAAAGCGTTGATCATCGGGGTAAAGAGAGGTTTTATCGCGGAAAAACTGGATATAAGGCATCTTTCGGGAAAGATAAGCAAGATAACGGCGATAACCGGGATGCCAATAGAGATGGACATAAATAATTTAGAGAATGACATAATTGACTTGATAGATGCCGGTTATACGGAAGAAAAAATAACCATGGAACTACTTATAGATAACGCTTCCTTGGAAGATTACATAAAGCGGATCAACGATAAATTAGACATATCGGCCAGACAGGTTCCTGAGGCCGAGGTCATAAATTGGGGTAATGAAAAAGAAGATGACGAAGTTCCTCTCTCCCAGGATGAAAAAAAGATATTAAGGGCAAGAGGCAATTCTTTGAAAGAGATGATGCCTGAGTTAAATATGGGCGGAGCCCAGATCAGCAATCTCATTTCCAGTATTTGCATTAAATTACAGGCGAACAGTTTCTCGGAGGCAAGAGAGAAATTCTTCTCCTCAGTAAAAGCGTATGTTATAAGCAAGGGGTGCCACTCGCTCATAGCCGAAGAGGTAGTAAGAGACGCGGATCCCCTGAAAACATCCCAAGTCCTTATGAACGAAAAACAAAAACTGACCGAGCAGGGTTATACGCTTATTTTAGCTTTATTCCTGGCGATAAGAGAAAGAAATTCAAATAAGGTTGTGACGCAGGGATTAAAAGAAGCCATAAAAGAATCCTTTGCTACCGGGAATCCCAAGTGCGGCGATTTCCTTAATGAACTCTGCGATATTGCCGGCAAAGAGCGCATCGTCAGCGAAATAAAAAATATATTATTAACGGACATGGAAATACTGGAAAGGCTCTGCTCGGAAGAAACCCTGTCCAGATTAAATGCGTTAATTAAAGGTATCGCTCCGCAGATTGTCCTCAGGACAGCAAACCAGGTACGCATTTTAAAAGAAGTCGTGGCTTCTTCCAAAGCTAAGCAGGTATTGACTCAGAAAGATATAGCCGGGAAGATCGGTGTTTCCACGGCTACCGTCAGCCGGGACATAAAGATCCTTCAGGAATCCGGATTTATCGATGTCCGCAAGATCATCATTGAGAAGAGGGTTTATCTCTTCGGCCAGGCCCCCGAGTTCATCCTTAATGATGCGGAAGGGGCGATCATGAAAGAGTTGGAAAGGGCGAATTTACCTTTATCGGCCCGTGAGCTGGCGAAAAACACCGGCTTACCCAAGAACAACATCCGCAGGAATACCAAAAGCCTCAAGAAAAAGGCACCGGTCAAAGAGGTTCTGATCAATAAGAGCGTCAAATTTTACCTGGGAGATAAACTTCCTAAATTTATCCTTACGCCTATCGAAAAGCGGATCCTGGAAATACTCTGGAGAAAAGGCCCTTCGACGCAAAAAGAAATAGCCGGGGATGGGATATCAAGCGGCATGGTCAGCGTTTATGCTAAAGAATTAAAGAGTTGGGATTTGATCAAGGCGCAGGGTGAAGGCAGAAGCAACGTTAAGCTTAGCTTGACTCCGGAAGGAGCGAAATTTATAGCGCCTGAAATAAAGTTCGGAGTGGCGCAAGGTAATATAGGGGATAAGAAAGTTTATTATTTTGCGGACGGAATTCAGAATGAAGATATGCAAAACGTATGTTTCTTCCAGGGCAACATGATAAAGATATCCGCTGCCGCTGACAAAGGTAACAAGCTGCCCTTATCAAAAGAATCATTGTCTTTAAGAATCGCGTCTGTAATGGATAAGTTATATGGCTTTACGAGCCTGAAAGAATTATCGGGTATCTTAGGCATACCCGATTCTACGCTATCTCCTTACATGAAGCGCTGTTTCAACAGGATAAACAGCAGGCGCAGGAAAAAAGAAGAGCCCGTGTACCGGGTCTACAACGATAATACGGTGCAGGCGATGAGAAGCGTGATCGCGGTGCTCAAGAAATGGGGAAGGATAACCGTGGAAGAACTGGCTCTGCAATTAAGCCAAGGAAATAGATGCGTAGAGAAGAAACAAGTCATTTCCATCGCCGCGAGGATCGATTTTGCCCTGGTGAACTGGTGCATGGTCAAAAACAATGAAGAGACGATAGGGATCCAGGGGCTTGAGCCGGTATACAACCGCAATAATACGCAAGAAATACTGGCAGGGTTAGGCAAAAAATTCAGAAAAATATCCATGAAACAGATAGCGGACGCTTTAAGAGGCATGCCTGAATCTAATGTCAGGCGTTTGATAGAGGCGATGCAAAAGGAAGGCACTCTTCCTTTTGAGGAGATCATCCCTTACGAATCGGTGCGCAAAGACATAGTATTTAAGGCGATGGAGGAATTGTCCGCGGAGCGGGCCTCCGGATCATCCGCCAAGCAAATAACTGAAAGGGCGATAGCCATAGGTTCGGCATTAGGGGTGCCCATATCAAAAGATATCTCGCTAAGGAAGATACGCGCGATAAAAGAGGAAGGTGTGTTGCCGGCCAAGATCATCTCCCATCCCAGGACGCAACAACCGCTCCGCAAGGCCAAGACGCCGAAGGTAAAGGCGCGTAAAAGCACTAAGAAAGCGATAGACCTCCGCTCAGCCGGCGTTTCAGCCCGGGAAGTACCGCTGGTTAAGCCGGCTGATCAGCCCGTACAGGAGCGTGACGCCGCTTGGTATGCGAGCAAGGATTTTGAGGTCGGGAAAGAAAGAAGGAACGGCTCAGCGCAAAACGGAAATAGAAATACTCTGCCGGAAAAGAATGTGACGATATTTATAAAACAAGTAAATAAAAAGGTGGAATTTTCCATAAAAGAAGCGCTTATCTTGATCGCCAAAGGGTATTCGGCTAAAGAGATCCGCGAAGAGATCGGCAACGGCTTGCTTGAAAATCATATCACGTCATTCAAAATAAGCATCTTTGTGAAATTAAAAGATACGGGCCTGAGGATTATCGCGGAAGATACTTTGGAGTCATTAAATATGGCCAGGACTATATGTTCGGGACCAGTAAGAGAAGAACTCATAAAACGCGGATATCCATTGCCCGAAAAGCTCGCGGATAAACCGGCCGTATCAATAACCAGCCAGCCCAGGCAGGCAGGATTTTACGTTAACGGAGTGTTAAGGGCCCAATTCACCGATGCGGTTGATCCGGAAGATTGCTCTGCCAGGCGCATGCTAAGCGGGAATGGAACCTATATCTTTGATGCGGGCTGCTTCTGGAGCGCGAGGATAGAGTATCTAAGGAAGATAGGGGCGATGCTTCCGCAGAATAATCAAAGGAAGCGGTGCTTGTACATAGCTTCTGCCGCGGACTATTCTACGGCGCAGATAGTATCTGACGGCGCGAAAGAGACTATTTTTGTGGAAAAACTTCCCTTTGAAGGCGTGGCCGGGTTTCCCGAAGAGGAATTAGAATATTTCAAAAATTCGTACCATATGCAAGGTTTTGACAGCAACTTCCATCACGTATGCAGCCTCGGAAAAGGGATAGGTATAAAACAGTACCTGCTCTGGGAGCTTGAAGCGATGGGGGTTAAGACGCAAGCCGTAAGCGTTGAATTTGACACAGCCTTAAACGCGCACAGGATGAAATTTACTGTCCCGGGCGCATCGCAAGAAAGAAGCATCCTCTATTTTAATACAGAGGCGGAGGCCATAAGCAGGTACCCGCCGTTAGTTGACCTTATCCGCGAAGGGTTGGATTCTTTTATTATAAAAGCCGCGGTAGATGTTTGTCTCAGCGATGAAACCATAGGTCTGATAGTTACCTCTATGAACCCTGACGGGATGATGTTCTTAGACGCGAATTTTGCCTTTTTCAGCGGATCCCTGGAGTGGTTAAACGAGGAACAAATGCGGCAGATCAGGGCCTTAGAGAGGGGCCATGGTTTTGCTTTCGGGTACAAAGAGATAATCCTGGCCAGGCCCAGGAAGCTTTGGGGAATAGGGCCCAGGAAGGCGGGATTTTATATTAATGGGAAACCTGCCGCGCAATTCACAGATGCGGTTTCAGAGGATGACGCAGGTTCGGGGCAGCATGGAGCGCAAGGTTCTGTAGGCCCGTCTGCGCACAAAGGGTTAAGGGCGATATGCTTATCATTGATCCTTATCTTGTTATCAGCCCGCGCGGGCGCAGTTAATGCGATGATCGACCTGGCGATCCCCATGAAATCCGCCATAGCGAATACTGTTTCCATCGAAAGCCTGTCAGTAGATAACGCGACGGTCGGCGAACGCTTCGCCCATAAAGTCGTTCCATGGGATAGGTTTAATGTGTTGGACAGGCCTGTCTCGCTTGAAGAAAAGGCCCTTTTGAGAAAGTTTTCGCAACCATCTGCCGCCTACGATAATAGCTTCACGCAGCTAGTAGATAAAATATTTGAGAAAGAAGGGTATACAGACAACCGTTTAAAGGAGATCGGCAAGGACGACCCGAAAAAACTGGTTCAGCTTATTGCGGAAATTGTCTACAGGAATGTCCAGTACGATCATACAGCGTTAAAGGCATCGCAAAAATACAATAAGATTTTTACCGCCAATCTTGGCAATAATAATTTAACAGCTCTGCTTGAACAGGGGTTGACCGCGGAAGAAAAAACCTTATTAAACAGAAATCTGACAGAAGTCATTAAAGAAGGCGGTTTATGCGATGATATATCCGGAGTATTTTCAGCCGTCGTCGATTATATGCAAAAGAAGAACGTATTGACTCAAAATTTATATGCCAATAATTTTACCGGCATAAAAATTGATTCCACGAACCCGATGGCTTATCCTTATACAAAAATAGGCTGGCATGAATGGAATAGGATATTTACGCTGGACGAATCCGGAAACCTTATATCGACGCATATCGATATAACAATATATAGCCCTTCTTTGACATGGCTAGATTCGGTTTTAACATTCAAAAAATCCGGATTAAACGCCGTTGATATAAACCACCGCATTAATATGGGTGTATTGTCCGATAAAGGTTTCAAAACAGAGAGGAATCTGCATTTAGATAATATCCGCCGATATTTTGCGTTCATAAACTCTACCGTTTCCTACGATCCTAAGATACTTTTGCCGATGCATGTACGAAGAAAAGGCAAGGTTTCTTCAGTTCCCGGCAAAGGCGAACCGGAAGAAGAACCTTTATTCGATAAATTTAAATGTTACAAAATAGAAGATGACGGCAGCCTTACTGTAAGTTCTGACTACGGATCTTATCAGGACAACATAAAAACAGGGTTGTCCAAATATTCAGAGAAAGTATTTTGCGTTATGGGGATTAACCGGGTTGTCCTCGCGGAAGTTTGGCCCGGCCTGAATATCAGCTCGCGCCGCTACTGCGATTGCGCAGGCATAGTGATCAAAGACGGGACATGGATGATCGTATTCCACGTATTATCCAGCCTTCTCAGAAAGGCCTGGCCGAATATCCTAAAGATCTATAAAGATCGCGCATCCAAAAACGCGGAAGCAGTCATATTTGGTATCGAGCAGGACGTCCGCTGGATGAAGAAGAATACCCCCCCTGGCGTAAAAATCATTAAAGAAAAGATTAATGCCTATCCTTCTGAGGCGTACGACCTGTACACGGATGCCGATGAAGGGGTATTGGCAAGAAGCATTAAAGGCCCTTCCGGGATAGAACTGGAAATATATAGAGACGAATTCAGGTTCACTAACATCGCTGAAAGGGATCCTTATTCCGAAGACAGAAGCGTCATGGCGGAGGACCTTAAGGAAAATGGCATAAATGACGAAAGAGTATTATCTGCGATCAGAAATATCCCGCGCCATGAATTTGTCCCTGAAGAAGAGATGAAAGAATGCGCCTACCTTTACGAGAACAGGGCTTTGCCCATAGGCGAAGGCCAGACTATCTCTTCCGCCAATACGGTTGCCATGATGACCCAGGCCCTGGGATTAAAAGAAGGCGACAGGGTCCTTGAGGTCGGCACAGGCAGCGGATACCAGGCAGCGGTCCTCGCAGAAATGGTGGGCAAAACCGGCAGGGTTTACACTATAGAAATAGTAGAGGCATTGCAAAACAGGGCAAGGGATCTGCTGTCCAAGCTTGATTATGACAATATTGAATATAAAGCTGCCGATGGGTATGAGGGATGGGCCGAAAAAGGGCCGTTTGACGCCATTATCATTACAGCTGCTTGCAGCGAGTATCCATTGCCTTTGATCGGGCAACTAAGAGAAGGCGCGAATTTAATCTTCCCGCTTGATTCGGGGATCGAAAAGCTTTTGGTCATAAAGAAGGCAGGCAAAGATTTAGAGGTAAGCACTTTAGCAGAGCGCATTAAATTCGTGCCTTTCGTAAGAGGCGCGGTAAAACTATATCCGCGGCCAGTCCAAACATATAAGAGAACACTCTTTGACGAAAAAGAGTATCTTTCAGCGAAAAAAGAAGCCGCGCAGAAATTAGCCAAATTAGACCCCCAGGAAGCAATATCTACATTCATCCAAGTTATAGAGAATTCTATTTCTCCTTTGTCAGAAGTACTGCTGGAACTGGCAGGAAATATCGGCACGCCGGAAGCGGTCGCATTCATTATAAAAGCGTTAAACAACAGGACCATGTCTGTCAGGCAGCAGGCTATTTCACTTCTGGAGAAGTTTGAAGATGAAAGGATCTATGGGGCATTATTGCCTGTTATTTGTACAGCCGGTGAATCCCTCGTACAGGAGGCGATCCGCGTGCTCTATTCCAAGAAAGAAAATCCCCTGTACAGAAAAGAAATATTAAAAGCGGTTATCAGCCAGGATCCCGCAACGCGCTTTGGCGCGGCGACTATGCTTGCCACGATCATCGATGATGAAACAATGCGGATGTTGGATTTACTCGCCAAATCTGATCCGCAGGAGGAAGTAAGAAAACACGCGAAGTTCGTATTGGTTTGCGTACAGAGCAGGCTTGAGGAAGACAAATTAACCGCAGGGATAAAATTAAAAGAGGACAAGGTATTATCTCTTATAGATTCGTTCGCTTTTGAAAAGAAAGCGCCGCTTAAAGCGATCGATATCGGTTCGGGAGCGGGGGAATTCAGGCGTAGAATAAACATCCTTTGGCAGGGAAGGGAGATAGACATTGAATGCGTGGATTCAAATAGCGAAGCGGCAAAAATAGGGTTTATCCATTATGGCATGCCGATATTGATAAGGAATGCCGAAGATCATATCTTTGAAGAAAAAAGTTTTGATATCGCCTTTTTAAACTATCCTAATCCGGGCTACATGAAAGTGTTAAAATTGCTCCCAGAGGCCGAAAGGATACTGCGGGATGGAGGTTTATTCTTTTTTGCCAGCAGCCGGGACGATTACCAGCCTGAAGAGATAAAGGATATATTGTCAAGGTCGCATTTTGAAATAATAGCTCAATACAACGGAAAAGAAAACATACCGGCGGGCTATCCGCTAAGCCAATGCGCGGAGCAGGCAGTTGCATCCGGCAATATCGGTCCGGAGATGGTCTATCTTATAATTGCCCGCAAAAATCGTACAGAGCTGTTATTAGGTTCGGGCGCTGTCAAAGATCATCTGAAGGATCCGGGGATTTTATCCGCCAGGCAGGCAGGGTTTTACATTAACGGGCAGTTAAGAGCGCAATTCACGGATTCGATTTCTGAAGAAGACGCTGCCGTTGGAGATCGCCGGTTCCCGCAAGATCGATTGAGCCCGGGTCCCCAGGTTCCAGACGTTGAGATTATCAGGCTCTTATCCGGCAGCGATACGAAAGAGATAGATAGGGCGCTTGAAATCATGGAAAGCATTCACGACCCGGAAAGGGTATCGTCAATTGTAGAAAAGGTATTTGCCAATCGCCGGCTGGAGCCGGTATTTATGGAGGAGGATAACACATTGGCAATAATCGGGGAAAACAGGAGCCATAAGGGCACTTATGAGATCGCGGAATTACAGGGCGAAGATCCATACGTTCATTTCTATAATGCCTGGATATCCGAAGAATTAAGAGGCAAGCGTATCTTGCCGTTATTACTGCGTTGGGCAGCCGCTCATGGTTCCTTCCGTAAATTTTCCGGATGGCGGACAGAGGTGGATAACGCCAATTATATGTCAGCCAGGGCTTGGTGGCGCAGCGGATTTACTGACATCGAACTATTTGAAAGGGAAAGCAAAGAGCCGGTCAGTTCGATAGAGGAGCTTAAGCCTTCAGAAAAACGCTATATTGTAAAAGCCAGATTCCCGTTATGGACAAAACAGGCCGGCATACCGAATGTGCCTTTTGATAAAGGCGCGGTACGCTTGACATGCAACTTGGGTAACATGCTTCCGGGCAGTGTAAGCACGGCTTATTTGGCTTTTCCCGATCCCGGTGACCTGCGAGCGCAGGGAAAAGGATTCGCGGAATGCGCTTACAGGATCTTAAGAGAGGGCGGAGAGTTTTTGATATATTACGAGGTGCCGATGTCTTCAGCCGCCGTATTCTTATATGAAGAGAACATAGAGGGATTTGTAATATCCCTGAAAAAAGCGGGCTTTATTGTAGAAGGGCCGGAACATATCCTGTCTTCTGTGAATTATGCCGTAACCATAAGAGCTAAGAAGCCGCGGAAGGAAGACTCAATTTCAGCAAAAGCGCTGCGGGAGAAAGCCGTCCCGATCCTTTATGATCTGGGGTATTCAAAAGGATCCCTGGATCCGCTGCTAAAGGAACTTGAGACCCTGTTCAAGGAGATCGATGCCAGAATGGGGCTGGCCAGGCTTCAAAATGAATTAAGCCAGGCCCTGCAAGCGAATAATGCCGCGCGTCTTATAGCCCCTCTTAACGGATTGAATTCGCTGTTTGAGGAAAACAACTATAAGAACGTTTACCGTCCAAGGCCGATAATAAATCTATTGATCAACGGCTTAAACGCGGAGGATATCTTTGAGCGCATAATGCAGACCGAGATCCCGACCATGCTCAAGCTTAAAGCCAATGAAACGCTCATTTCCTGCACTGCCATTTCCCAGCTGGGTTACACCGTTTTGAGGTCATTGGGCGTGGATGCCAAGGGAGCGATCTCCCCAAGGCACGCTTTCCTCGGAATGGAGCTTAGCGGCGGCCGGGTCCTGTTCATTGATTTCTACAGGAATATATTCCGTGCGGTCAATATCGCCAGGTATTACAGGAAAGAAGGGGTGTATTTTGTCCTTAAGGAAAAATACAGGCTCAGCCGGAAGGAGTTAGGGGGGATTACGGAAAGAGTTGCCGCTGTTAAGGGCGGAGAAAGAATAACTGTGGTAGAGAGTTTGAGAGGCAACAAACTTCTGCATTGGAAGTTCTTTTACATTAAAATGATCAGTTCCGGGGGAGTTTCCCGCCTTATCCATAACAACCTGGGCCTGGCTTACGGGACTCTAGGCATCTATAATGAAGCGATCTTGGCCTGCAAAAAAGCCATAAGATTGGACCCGAATTACGCGGATGCCTACAACAACCTGGGGATCATTTACGCCCACCTGGGGCAATACGATAAGGCTATCACGGAATTAAGGAAGGCAAAGAAATTGAATCCCAACGATAACGGCATCATTTCCAACTTGGATAAGCTTTATGGTATGCAGGGCGGGATAGGCAAAACCAGTTACCTGGCTGAAGGCGAACCGCTGGGCATAGACACCCCGGCCGTATCTTTAAATAAGATGTTATTAGGCTGGGCAGGAAGATACAGCGAAGATGAGATTTTGATGCTGATAAAAAAAGCCAAGGCAGAAAAACGCATAAAGAACCCGGGGCTTAAGCTTGGATTACGTTTATGGATGGCGCAAATACGAACCAACACTTTATTAGAAACCCTGGCCAAACAAGGGCGGATCGCGGGGCCTCCTTTTATCAAGGGTTTCCGGTTGATCATGAATGAGAATAACGCGCTGACATTCGGCGCTTACATCAAACAAGGCATCCTTTATATCGAGCAACCCCTCCTTCAAGACCGTTCCCTCGAAGAGATCATCCTGCATGAAAAAATCGAGATTGTTGCCAAAGACCATGCGATAGCGCAAGGCCTGACAAGAGAAGTTCTCACCACTTCGCTGCGCGTACATACATCTAATATCAGGCATATCATTGGCACGGTGCTTAAGCACCGTTATTTCCCGCTGTCGATTTTTATTTCCATGATCGCGTTTACCGCCCTAATTTTTACCTACAGGGACACGATTATAAATTTGGGCGTTTTTGATTACCGGCTGGCGGCATTCCTTACTTCGGCAGTGACTAATGCCACCGTTTTTATTCCGGACACAGGCCTTGTTATAATCCTTTCCCTGGCCGCGGCGTATAATCCTGTTATAGTGGGGATTATGACCGGTTTGGGAGCGATCACAGCATTGCTTATGACCTATTTTGGAGGCCGCATTATCCGTTCTTTAGTAAAAGGAGACCGCATAGACCGTATCGAGCAAAGGGTAAATCACGGGATAGAGAAACGGGGATGGCTCTTTATCCTATTCGCTTACGGCATCCCCATACCTTCTCCCCTTCCTGAGATCACGGGCATAGTAGCCGGAGCCACGAAGTTTTCCATTTCCAGATTCCTTATGTTTATCGTATGCGCTACGGCGGGAAATGTGATAAAAAGCGTTTTTTACGCCTGTATCGGCGCATGGCTGTTGAATTTATACGGGCCTGCAGTATTGAACTTTTTCAAGGAGAATGTGCTTATCTTCGCGCCTTTAGCGGGAATAGCCGTGATCTTCATCGCTTTTGTAGCGATCTTAAAGCTGGTCCCGGAAATAAAAAGGATCCCCGCGTTTGCGTCTATAGACAGGTTACTGACAATTGAGGGCATAAAGTTGTTGTTTGAGAAATCCGGGCAAGGCATAAGGATTTCGAAGATAAGCGTAAAGAAAATCAGCATAAAGCCGGTCAGGATAATCATAAAGGGAATAAGGATCAGGGTCAGGCCGTTGAAAATAAAGGTCAGGGCGCTCAGGATAAAGATCAAAAAGTTAAGAATAAAAGTAAAGAGGCTAAAGATAAGTATAAAGAAGCTGATTATAAAGAAGGGGGGGATTTCGGAGAACCGGGAAGAAAAAGCCTGCCCGGAAAATAATACAAAAAGAACGCAGGAGAAAACTAATAACCAGGACCTTGCCATCGAAAATCTGAGCAATGGTATGGAATCTATGCAGGGAGGTAAGACGGCGCAGATAGAGAATGCCACGGTTATTTCCAGCCGGATATAAAATTGGTTTTAAAAATAGGATTAATTAACAAATTTAGAGGAGGTGAGAAGGATGGACGAGAATAACGGGTTTAAAGAGGACCGCAGGATTTTCGAAAGATTTTCTGCTGTCATGCCCGCGAATTTGATCGATCTGGACGCGGGAAAGGAATTGGAAGCAACTACTTGCGACGTAAGCGCAAAAGGCGTAGGGGTAGTGTGCGAAGAGCATTTAACACCGGGAAACCGTTTAGAGTTGTGGTTAAGGATCAAAGACGGGAGAGAACCGCTTTACACCAAAGGCACGGTAATGTGGGCCAGGCCGGAAGAAGGCAAATGCAGGGCGGGTATCTTGTTGGAGAGGGCAGAATTGATGGGTATGGCGCGAATACTCAGATCGTAAGGAATAAAGGGTAAAATCTACAATAAAATCCAGTAAAAAAAAGAAATTCTTGCTTGACAAAACGTATTTATATGTTATACTTTCAACTAGTTAAGGAATTAAGAAAACGCTTTCTTAACTATTTTATAAAGTCTGAACTAAAGGAACGCCACGGTCCTTTAACGAACTTTTTTTGTTATAGGATGGTGGCGTTTTTTATTGGAGTAAAAAACCAATGTTGAGAAAATTCAGGCTAAAGCTGGTTTACGGTTTCATATTCAGCCTCTTTATTCATGCCTTTTCTTTTGCCATGGCGAAAGAAATCAACATCCCCAGCCAGTTCGGTAGCACAAAAGAAATATTCCAGCCCGCGAATCCCGGCCCTTCCGCAGAACGCACCATCATCCATATACAGGACGCGCATTGTAATTATGAGGCCCAAAAAAACATGGCCCAGCTCTTAGATTATTTGGCCAAAGATGACAATCTTAAACTGATCATGGTCGAAGGCGGTAGCGGGGACGTCAGCTTGCGGTTTTTAAGGGGCTACGCGGATAAGAAGGCCAGAGAACAGGTCGCGGAAAAATACCTTAAGGCGGGAAAGATCTCCGGCGAAGAGTATTTGGATATCGTTTCCGATCACGCTATAGAGCTTTACGGGATAGAGGATGAAGGCTTGTATGAAGCGCATTTGGCGAGTTTCCAAAAAGTGGATTCTTTCAGGCAGAAGGCGCTGCAAGATTTAGGGGCCTTAGCAGGCATAGTAAATGGGCTCAAATCCAGGATATATCCGGAAGATCTGCGGCGTTTAGACGAACAAAAAAGCAGTTATGAGGGGCAAAAGACCGCGTTAGCCGAATATTGCCGCTTCCTTAATAATACAGCCGCAAAAAAGAGGATCGGCCTTGGCGCTTACCCGCACCTGGGCGCCTTTTCAGAGACTGCCCGCCTGGAAAAAGAACTGGACCTTAGGCAAGCGGAAGCCCAGCGCAACGCTTTCATCAAGGATCTGGCCAAGCTTTTAAACGAAAGAGAGGCGCAGAACCTTATCCTTATGACCCAGGGTTTTAAGGCAAAAATGATCACTCCTGAGAAATATTATTCTTTTTTGTTGGACACCGCCACCGAACAAAAGATCAACCTGAGCCGCAGGTACCCTGAGCTTGGCGCTTATATCAGGTACGTGACCACAAGCGGGAATGTAGACGCGGCCGAGCTTTTAAAGGAAGTAAACGCGGCAGAAGAGAAGATAAAAGACGCTTCATTGAGCAGCCCTGAACAGAAGAAATTATCCGAGATTGACAAATCCCTCCATATCTTGACCAAAATACTGAACTTGGAATTGACCCCTGAAGATTACGCGTATTTCAAAGAAAACACGCGCCGGTTCATGACTGCCGGTTGGATAGGTTTTTTAAATGAAGAGTGCGACAAATATAATTTTTCCACCCGGCCTTTTTTTGTCAAGGCCATCGATGAAAACCTGAAGGAGCTTGACGGATTTTACCGGTTGGGAGTAGCAAGGGAAGAGGCCTTTATCAATAATTTGGCGGCCAAGCTCGACGATTCAAAAGAAAAGACCGCGGCGCTCATTACCGGCGGGTTCCACACGCCGGGCATTACCCGCAATTTAAAGAACCGCGGTTATTCTTATATAGTAGTCACCCCGGTGATCACGCAGAAAAGCGAACCGGACCTTTATTTTTCCGTGCTAAGAAGCGAGAAAAGACAGCCCGTAAGGGTTTCCGATGAAGAATAGATTAAATAGAAAACAATTAAAAAGGAGAATGAAAATGAACGCAGGGAATTTCCACAAGAGTTTATTGGCCAGGATAATGAGCCTTATCATTATCGTAAATTTCATTATTACCACCGGCCCTGTGAGCCTTTACGCGCAGGACATGTTGAAGGCGCCGTCAGCGGTCCAGAAAAATGACAGTCCTGTCCAGAATTTGATCGACGATCTCAGGGCGACGCAGGCAGGCCGTGAAATAGCCGCCTTTAAACGGATCGGCATACTCACCAGCGGCGGCCCGGCTTCCGGACATAACGCGGCCATTTACGCGGCAGTCGAAAAAATGAAAGAGCAGGGCATAGAGGCAGTGGCGATCCTGGACGGTTTTGACGGATTATACGAGGAGAAATTAGTCAGCCAGGCACGGCCCCTTAGCCTGGAAGAGGCAAGGTCCCAGCGCAATAAAGGCGGGACAATGCTCGGTACTGACCGCATGAACCCCTTTGAGGCTAAAAATGTCGCAAACGGAGTTCCGCAGGCGATCTGGACGAATATCCAGAAGCTGAAACTGGACGGCTTGATCGTTCTCGGAGGCAACGACAGCCAGAGCACGTCTTATAAATTACAACAAGAGCATCCGGATTTCCCGATCATAGGCCTGGCTAAGACTATGGATAATGATCTGGCTTTACCTGAATTGGATGCTTTAACCTACGGTTTTGATACTTTTGTCAGGGAAACCACAAGGGCCCTGATAAAAATGATCCGCGATTGCCGCTCTATGAGAAGGATCGGGGTGGTTGAGGTATTCGGCAGGAGCGCGGGGCATGTAGCGTTGCACGCCGGAGCCAATGTCAGGGCAAGCCGTACACTTTTACCCGAGGAAGGCAACCTTGATCTAGAGCAACTGGTGAGCGACCTTAGAGAGAGCAAAAATAATGATAAATACAGAGCAGCCTTGTTAGTAGTTTCAGAAGGCATAAGTATAAGCAAGGATTACAAGAATAACGCAGGCATATTGGAAAAAGCTTTTGCCGAAGACGAAGTGGCCAAGGCGGCTTTTGAAAAGGCGGTTAAGGGCGCCAAAAAAGATTCCTTCGGTAATCCTAAACTGGAGAATACCGGGAAAATCATCGCCGCGGTCTTGCGCTCGCAGGGTTTAGCCGTGAGCGAAGACCAGGTTAAATACATCGCGCGTTCGGCCAACCCTTCAAAGTTAGATATCGCCATGACAGAGCTTATAGGCCGCGCGGCGGTAGAAAATCTTTTGCAGGGAAACCATGGCCGCATTTTATACGCCTATAACAATCAAGCCAGGTCTATCCCGTTCGCCTCGGACGTGGGGGGCAGAGTAGCGGACCTGACAGGGCATAAGCAGCTGTATTTAAGGGCGAACCAGGCCTTTGATATTAAGGTATCGGATAAGCCGGCTCTGAATTTTGCGAATACGGCTGAAGTCAATAGCGCGATAGCCGGCATATTGGCTGTCAGCGACAAGGCTGTCAGCGTGCTTGATGAAGAACGCCTGAGGAGCCAGCTTATTGATAACCTGGTTTATGACGCTACATTCGGCAGCGATAAGGAAGTAGTTAAGCTTTGCCGCCGGCTCATTAAAGACACCGCAGCCGCCCAAGGCGCGGTGCTCGGTTCTGTTTATGAGCTTTACAGGGCGAAAGCGAAAGATAAAAAACAATATACAGTCCCGGCGATAAATATCAGGGGCATGGGTTACAATACCAGCAGGGCGGTATTCGCCTCAGCCATAGATAACAATGCCGATAAGTTCATCTTCGAGATCGCAAGGAGCGAGATAGGTTATACGGCTCAGCGGCCGGCGGAACTAGTTACCTCCGTTTTAGCGGCGGCGATCAAGGAAGGCTATAACCTGCCTGTATACCTGCAAGGCGATCATTTTCAGGTTACGCTTAAGGACTATACGGCAAGCCCGGAAAAAGCAAAAGATTATATTAAAGGGTTGATCCGCGAGGCGATAGAAGCGGGCTTCTATCAGGTAGACCTGGATATGTCACAACTAGTGGATTATACCAAGGCCGATGTTCAAGAGCAGCAGGAACTGAACTACAAATTAGTGGCTGAACTTACCGCTTACGTGAGGGATTTGGAAAGGGAATTAGGTTTAGACAGAGCGGGTATCGTTGTTAATTTGGGCGGTGAAATAGGAGAGATCGGCAAGGGCTTAGCCGAAAAGGACCAGAAGAACAGCACCGTCGCGGAATTAAGGGCGTTTATGGACGGTTACAACGCTGAATTAAAGCGCCTCAGCCAGGAAAAAGGATACGAGCTGAACCCTATCACAAAAATCGCGATCCAGACCGGCACTCAGCATGGCGGCATCAGAAACGCCAAAGGTGAATTGGTCAGGGCCAAGGTTAGTTTTAACGCCATTGCCGAACTCGGTAAAGTAGCCAGGGAAGAATACAGCCTGGCGGGCGTAGTGCAGCATGGCGCGTCCACCCTTCCCGAAGATAATTTTACGCTTTTCGCGGGCAACACCCCGGAAGGCCTGGTTATTGATGAAAGCCTTTTGAATGAGGCTTCTAAAAATATATTGAGCACCAACCCCGCCGCCGAAGTGCATCTGGCTACGGCTTATCAAGACACGATCATCGATCATCCCAGGATGCCCGCTTCTATGGTTTCCCAAATGAGGGAATACATTTTCAGCAAAAATCCGGTTAAGGAAAACCAGAACGCGGACGGAGTCTTTGTTTCCAACCGCAAAAATGTTTGGGGCCCGTTCAAGGCCCAGGTATGGAACCTGCCTGCTGGCGTGCAAGAAGCTATGCGCGACAGCCTGCGCGGACAATTCGACGTGGTCTTTAACAATATGGGGGTGAAGAATTCATCCCAGGCGCTTATCGCGCAAAAGGCCTCCGAAAAGGCAAAGCTTGTTAAAACAAGACTGGCTATAAATAACCCCGGTGGGCAAGAACGGGAGCTTATCAGGCTTTGGCTGGCAGGCAAATCCGCCGGTATCGACTTAGTCGGCGTAAACGGTATTTCTCCGGGCAGCCTGTATTATCTTTTAACCAAGGATTTCACCGCCTCCCCGGATGTCAGGGCATGGTTCACCGCTAATTTCACTTCGCTGCCGGAAGGCATAGGCGACAAAAACAAGAAACTCATTCTGCCTGTCACTGAAATTATCGACGCTAAGGACTTGCCTTGGAAGAAATTGAACCCGGATGTCGTGCTTGAGGGTTCGGATCCGCAGCTGGCGGCCAGCCATAAGAGCCAGGGCGCGAAATCCGTCATTGTTGCCCACCCGGCTTTAACCGCGGTCAGCGCCTTAATGCCGGTCATTTCCGTCATGGGCGACCAGATCAAAGGCATCAATTTTACGGATATCCAGCCGCCTACGCCTTTACAGCGCGGCCTTGATAATTCCGGTCCGGACCCGGTATTGATGCGGGCCATGGGGATTAACCTCGTTCCTTCATTAAGAAAGGACATAGACAAATATGTGCAGGCATTATGCCCCGCGGATCTAGCCGCGCATATAAAGGGCGCGATCAATTTTGCGCCTCAGGCGTTAGGTTCATTGCTGGACGTTCATATAGTCGTAAATAAAGATACTGACGCCGCGGCTATAAATAAACTGTTCAAGGCCGCGATCGAAGGCGTTTTAAAAGGCAAGGTATCTTACTCGCAGGATTCCTCTCTGGTATCCGTGGATACTTACCAGCAGCCGCAGCTTATCTTCTTGGCCAACAACACGAAGGTTACCGGGAAGAGGATCGTGCATTTACAATTCATGCACAATGAGGAGGCGACCTTTGCCGCGACGCAAGTACCTTTATTACTGCAGGCGCTGAAGGAGGGAAAAGCCCCCTCGATTATTACATCCAAAGATACTCAAACTATCTCCGCGGACGCTCAGGTAGTCTTGGATATCATCCAGGCAGAGCAGTCTAAGATGGCCAGGCCCGCGTTCCTGGGTACCAACCTGGCTTTTATTCCCGCTCTCGACGGCAACGTCAAGCCGCGTATCGTAGTTCGCGGCAAGGCCGTTAGTCCCGCGATCGTAGGTATAAACGGTCCCGGAAGAGTGGGCAGGCCTTCGACCTGGGCAATGCAGGGGGACCCGAATGTCGACCTGAGGATGATCAACGGTTCTTCCAGCGCTTTGATCCTGTCATGGTTATTGTCCGAAGATTCCGTGCAGCAGTCAATATCAAAGCCGGTCACAAGAATAGTAATAACCCCCGCGCAGTTAAAGAGGGAAGTTTCCTCTCTGCTGGGCAGCTACAGTATCGAGCAGGTAAACGGATTCTTGACCGGCCTGCTTAGCTCTCAAAGATTATACCTGCTTAAAGAAAAAGAAGAATTCGTTCCTTACATCAAAAACCTCCTGGCCTCTTGGGGCAAGCCCAGTAATGAGCTTGATTCCGCGGCCAATTGGTTGCTGAAGAGCCTGGTAGGCGTTTTAGATATTAACGGTAAAAAAGTCCTGGTAGTTAACGAGAGAAAAGCGATCACGGAACTTCCCTGGGACGTAGCAGGCATAAAGACGATCATGGAGTGTACCGGGGATCTGAAGAACGCTGACGAAGCCAGGCAGCATCTGGCGCATATTTCCGGAGGCAAGGTGATCATATCCGCTCCGGCCGAAGGAGCAGGCCAGTCTATCGTCTTGGGCGTAGTAGAGCCCAGCCGCGCTGCTCAGATCGTGGATAATGCCAGCTGCACCACCAACTGTTTAATGCCTATGGTCGCGGTTTTGAATAAGGCATTCGGCGTGCTCATGCAGGAGATCACCACTGTCCATGCTTATACCACCGACCAGACTTACGCCAGACAGGCAACACATAAAAAGGAAGCTACCCGCGGGAGGGACGCAAGGACGAACAGCCTTCCCGGTTCTACCGGAGCTGCCAAAACCGCCGCCGTTATATATCCGGACCTTGCCGGAAGGTCCGACGGTTGGGCAGTGCGCACGCCTCACGTCACCGGTTCTGCCGTAGCCCTGACCGCTACACTTAAGGGCAATGTGACCAAAGAACAGATACAGGCGGCGTTTAAGAGCGCCAGCGAAAAGGAAATGGCCGGGATCATGGCTTATACCCAGGCCCCGATCGTTTCTTCAATGATCATCGGCAACCCGGCTTCCAGCATCATTGACGGTAATGCCATTGAAATCATCAGCTACGACGAAGAACTTGACCAGACCACAGCCGGTATTACCTCCTGGTATGACAATGAATATGGTTTCTCAAACCGTATGGTGAACCTTGCCGTAGCCCTGCAAGGCTTCTCTTTGATCAAAGGGAAAGCCCTGGCAGACATAGGCCCCAAAACCGTCGAGTTATTTGAAAACAAAATAAAAGAGATCTCTCCTGCCACGGTAGTCTGGAACGGGCCGATGGGCGTAGTGGAAGTTGCGGCTACGAGCAAGGGTACTGACGGAGTGGCCATGGCGATCACCGCCTTAGGCGATAAAGTAGTTAAGGTTGTGGGAGGGGGGGATACCTTAAAGACGCTTTCGGAAGAAGAACGCGAGAAATTCACGCACGTCTCAACCGGCGGCGGCGCCTTCCTGGAGGCATTTCAATTCGGCGTGGATAATCTCCCGGGGATTAAGGCCCTGATCGATCCTTCCACGGGCAAGATGGCGACGATGGACGGGCTCCTGCCGGTTTTGAAAGAGGGAGATACCGTCTTGATACGAGTTGACTTCAACGTGCCTTTGGATTCGCAATTAAAAGTAACAGATAGCACCAGGATCAAAGAAACAATGGTTACCATAAGGCCGTTGTTAGAGAAAAAGGCCAAGGTCATCCTGATGAGCCATTTAGGCCGGCCTAACGGGAAATTCGACGCTAAGCTTACCATGAACCCGGTGGCTTATGAACTGCAGAAACTCTTGCTAAAAACCAAAGTACATAAATTGGATGACTGCGTGGGTAAGCCCGTGCAGGATTTTATCCAGAATACGGTAAAGCCCGGTGAAGTCGTAATGCTGGAGAATACCCGTTTTCGGTTAGACGAAGAACAGAATGCCTCTGGTTTTTCAAAGGATTTAAGCCAGCTGGCCACATATTACATTGATGACGCCTTTGGCACCGCGCACCGCGCGCATGCTTCGAACGGCGGCATTACCTCAAATTACGCCTGGGGCAAGAAGTTCGCTGGCAGGCTTCTGGAGAAAGAAGAGCAGTATCTGAAACAGGTCTGCGAGAGTCCCAAGGAGCCCATGGTCGTAGTTTTGGGCGGAGGCAAGGTCAGCGATAAGATACATATCATCAATACCTTGAAACAGAAAGCGTCTGCTTTCCTGATCGGCGGAAGGATGTCTTTGGCATTCTTGGCAGCTCAGGGTCAGCAAGTCGGTGATTCCACGCCCGATAAACTTGACGTGGATACCGCCAAACGTTTCCTCGCCGATCCGCAGTTAAAAGGCAAGATCATTCTGCCGCAGGATAACATGGTGGTTACCGATATCTCTACGGGCGCGGACGCGACAGTTGTAGAAGGCAGTGTTGAGCCTTCGGATATGAGCGCGTTCCAGGAACAATTCCTGGCTTACCTTAAGTCTTATGTTGCTCTTGAAAGCGCGGAAGGAAAAGCGCTCGCTGCCGTCCAGAAAGCTGAAACCGAAGCCAGGCGGCTTATAGGTCTTCCCACCGCGCCAGAAGCTGCTCCTACTGTAACTCAGGCGGCAGTCGATCCCGCTCAATTAAGGTTCGGCGAGGCGAATGGTTTCCTTACTCCTGAGTCGCAGGCCAGAAACAAACCGGATTTCCAATATACCATGGGTTTTGGGGATGCCGCTAATTCCTACAGACCAGCCTCTGATTTAAGCCCGGCACTGCTGGTTCCCGAAGGCACCGTGTATACGGGAACTTCCGTGCTTTTCGGTAATTTCGCAAATGCCGTTAAGAATCGTGATATAGCCGAAAGGGACGGCGCTGTCGTCATAGGGGCGAACGTGATATTGGAGAACGCGGGCTCTTTGACCAGCCTGAAGGCATTCAAGGATACAGGAAAAATCGTTGTTTATGCGCAAGACACTTCAACCCTGGAAGTTTTAAAAGCCATGGGGATAGATTCGGTAACGAAAAATATCATAAACGGGGAAACAAAAGGCGTCTCGATCGAGAATATCGCCATAGAATACAGCATGTCGGGCGAGACCGTCCTGGTTACCGCTCCCGTGGATCGTAAAGATATCAACTTAGGCAACATTCAAAAGGCTGGTGTCCGGATGTTGAATCTGGAGACGCCCAAAACTGAAGTAGGCAAGATAAACAGCATGCCGCTGGTTATCGCCAGGGCATTTGCCAGGATTTACCAGGAAGACGCGAATGTGCCCAGGCAATTTAACACCTTAAGCAACAATTACGCAACGAAGAACCAGGTATTGGCGACAGATATCGAGAAGCTTAACAACCTGGCTTCCCAGATCTGCGACGTGCCTTTAGTGCAGTTGAATATGGAGCAGGATAAAGAGATAATCGCGGCCCAGATGGCTTACCAGGCGGCCGTAAGCATATAAGCCACACTTTAACACAATAACACACCTTAAAACGGAGGTTATGTCATGCGGCCTTTGAAGCCCGGCTCATTACGCAAAATCATTATATTCCTTACCCTTGTCAGTTTCATTGCGTCTTTCGCGCCGGCTCAACTCTACGCGCAGATCCTTTCCGATACGCTCAGGACATCTTCGGCCAGGGCTACTGCCGTAAAGGATGAGATCGCCGTTGATCTGCTTAGAAGCGGCAAGCTTCCCTATGTGGTCACCTACGCAGACCCGCGCTCCGAAAGGAAAGAGACTGCCGGGGGAAAGTGCGCGCAGCTGGCCTGGGCATATAACCGGGGGATCCCCAATCCTCTGGGTTTTAGCATAACCGTGGAAGCGGTGAGGGAGTATTACAGGTACAATCCCAAACTCATAGAGATGATCAAAGATGCGCGTAACCTTGACATAAACGATGCCAAGAAACGCGCGGAGACAGCTTTACGGATACAGAATTTTATGATGAAGGAAACGAAGCTCCCTCCGGCCGTTTTTAAGGCGGTAAGCGATGACCTCGTGATGATGAGCAGGGTCTTGGGTTATGAAGAGGACGAGATGGTCCCGGTCGCCTACCGGGGAAGCGGCGTTATCGAAGACTTTGAAGGAGCCATACCCTGGTTCAAGAAAACGATCGGAGCCCAGCCGGGGCAAGGCACCACGCTGCTCAACAAGCGCGGTTTTACCGATATTGAGCCATCGGTGATCGAAGTTATCGCCGGCTTGTTCAATGACCAGATATTCGTCTACCGCGATGTCCAGATCTTTTTTGATTTTGTGAGCAAGATGCGGGATGTCTCAGAGTATAACAAATTGATCCTTTGGGCGAAGAAATACGGTTTTAACGTTGCGGCCAGCAGGCTGGAGAATGAAAATTCACCCGGCTATGTCAACCTGCGCAAGATGATCGAGGAGATCGAGGCAAAGGAGCCGGGGGCGAAAGAGCAATATAAATGGGGTGATAAACTTGAGAAATCGGCAAACGATATCCTGGAGCCCATGAATTTTGTTACCGGCATTGCCGTGCTGGAAATGGCGGATAGTTTATTTTCCGGAACCGCATTCACTTCACACCTGGGAACCGGATTCGACGGCTCAACATTCGCCAAGAAAACAAAAGGTCTTTTCCCGAAGAAGAGAGGGGATAAGTTCGATGGTTATACCCGCTATGTAAAAATAAATTTAGGCACAGGGTTAGGGCCCGGCATTGTAGAAGGAAAATTCCAGCCGAATATCGTAACCTTCTTTGATATTACCGGCCAGGGCAAATGGGTGCCTACCGAATTTTCAGTGGGCAAGAAACACATGAGTTTGATATATATAGATAAGGTTATCGATTCTTTAGCACCAAAATTCGCAAGGGAACAGATCTACCTCTTTGCCCAGTTATACGCGGATTGGCAAAACCCGATCAAGCAGCAGGGGGTCCGGGTCGCCCTTAAAACGGAGTTCAATATCGAAGCGGAAAGCTGGATACGGGCGATGATGGACCTGTGGTATTTTTATGATAAACCCGATAAACATAAAGCCACCGCCCAGGAAAAAGCGGTTTTATTGAAGGAACTCAACGTAAACGAAAATGAATTCTTTACCTTAAGCCATTTAGTCAAACATATCAATAAGGTCGCGACCAGTTATGATACGGCCTCTTATATGCTTACTTCCCCGGAACTCGCGTCGAGCAGGCTTTTAAGCGATGAAGGTTACAAGAAACTCGCGGACATGATCGCTAAAGTCGGCAATCTTATGGCCCAGGAGCGGTTTGAGGCCGCCGACAAGGGCTGGCGCGAGCGCAGGGATATCGAGTTTTCGGTTGTCCGCTGCAACGAAAACGACACAAGTAAATATAAGGTAAAACTGGAACATATTTATGACCTGGTAACCGGCAATGACCTGGGGGAGGGCTGGGTAAAGATACTGCATATCCAGAACCGGCCGATCAATCCGGAAAAAGAGATACAGGACCCGGATAACATAATTTTCAAGAAGATGAAGGTCGACGAAGATTTTGTGGACGGCCAGGGTATTTTGCCTATCGCGAAAAACGGGCTGGTTGGCTATGGAGCGGCTGAAGGCATGCTTTATTTTGTCGATCCTTACAACGACCTGGCTGAGCAAGAAGAAGAAGTCGCGAAGATGAAAGACCAGGGAAAGAGCGTGATCGTGGTCCTGGAAGAAATGGGCCCTGAGCATGATCCTATAGTAGAAAAAGCGGGCGCCGCGATCGTGTGGAGGGGTAATGACACCAGCCACGCTTATATATTCAGCCTGGAATTAAAGATCCCCATCGTTATAAACGCGGCTACGCAGCCAGGGTTCGAAGGATATCTTAAGGACCGCATGAACGCGGTTATTGACGGCTCAGGGGGAATGATCTATCCCGGAGATAAAGAGATCCCTCTGCTTCCGGACAATCTGATCATACGCGTAGACATGCTTCCGGAGACGAAAGTCGGGATGATCGTTTCCACGCTGCAAAGCGCGCAGGAGGTAGCGCGGTTAGGAGCGAAGAGTGTCCTTACCCGTATGGAATTTTTGATCAATAATGTAGTCAAAATATACCCGCAGGCGGGTTGGGCCTATGACCTGATGACCAAGCTGGATAACGGGCAGATAAGCGAGTCCGGCCTTACTCCCGAAGAGCTGAAAGACGTAGCGGCATTAAGGCAGCATCCGGAGATAATAGAAGAGATCAGAAAGATGATCACAAGCTTTCCGTCGGCAACTGAATTCATGGCTGAAAAGATGCGTTATGCCGGCAACGCGCTTGGTTCTATCTTTCCTATACTTAATGAAATGCGCGCCTACGATAATAAGGAAAAAGAAGCGCTTCTTTACGGGCTTATCGGCGCCAAACTTTATCTGCGTTATGACGATAAAAATCCTGAATTCGATTCCCCGTTGGTCGGCATGCGCGGCTCAGCGTTAATGAGCCATCCGCATCTAAAGAAGGGATTTCAGGCTTTAAACAGGGGCGTCATCCGCTCGGTGAAAGACGGGTTTAAAAACAATGCCTTTTTCTTCGTTTATCTGAGGAATACCCATGAGCTGAAAACGCAGCTTGCAGACTTCGAGAGACTATGCCAGGAGGAAGGGGCCTATCCTGAAGAGATCGGCACCATGATCGAACTGGGAGGCAATCTCTGGATGATAAAAGAGGTCAGCCAGATATTTTCCGATTTTGTGGCAAAACATAAAAAAGACGGCGTTAAGCGGTGGTATATTTCTTTCGGGACCAATGACCTTACCAATTCGCTCGGCAAGACCTCGAGGGACGATAAAGACTTTACCGGGGAGCTAAAGGTGCTGCAACCGGCGTTGATCAACGCGGATCCAGCTGAGGCAAAGATTGAAGTTGTCCCTGGCGCGGTTTACGGGCCCAAAGAATACGGCCAGCCTTTTACCGTCACTCTTAACGATGAGGCGGCTCCGGGGGTAATACGCTTTATAGAAAATGCCACCGCGGTTGTCAGAAATATGGGCGGCCATGTATATTTGTGCGGACAGGCGGTGAGCAAGGCCATCAACAAGGGGGATGTGCAGACCGGGATGAAACTTTTATCTGTATTGGACGCGGTCGGCACGCAGAGTATTACCTTTGTATCCGGGGCAATGCTTGATTTTGATACCCGGGTTTCGCTTACCCGGATATCGAAAGACGCCTTATCCGACAAGACGCCCGCCGCTAAATTATCCGACATTAAAAAAGAGGCGGAAAACGCGGTTTTGATTTCAGAGTCTGTGGTAGTGGAAAAACCGCAGGATATACTTAAGCTCCGTGAAGGGCAGAATAAACAGAAGATAGTGATAATGAAAACAACCTGGGAGCGCAAAGACCTGGAAGATATGGGTATCCCGTGGGATTACCTTAATTACGCCGGAGCTATCCTGTTGTCTAACGGGGTAAAACCCGGGACAGGCATCCTCGCGGAGCCGGGAGTAAAATCCAGGGTTAAGGCCAGGCTTATCGGGGGAGCGACCATCGTTTCCGGAGAACCGTTGACAATAGCATACGGCGAACAAGCTGTGTATAAAGGCGTCTATTCTACGTATGCCGAAGAGACCAGGGTCCCGCAGCTGCGTATGCCTAAAGAGGGGATGATCCCGGTGGCCAAACCCATAATACGCATAAGCGCGGGCGACCTCTTCGTGCGCCGGGGCGATAGCCCCGCGGCAATTGACATACATCCTTTGGCATTCGCGCTGTATAAAGCGAACCCCGACGCGGTCTCTCAAGAGACCCGCGCGGCGATCGTGGGGCTTATCGGCGGCGAAGATCCGTTAATTTACCTGCATGAACGTTTTGTCGAATATGTGGCGGCGAAGGCACAAGAGGCGGTCCAGAATAACCGGGTCCCGGTTTATACTCTTTTGCGGCTTACCCGTAACCAGTTGAGGGATCTTAAGGAGGGTGAGGCGATAGAAAAGACAAAGGGCAAAGAGGGGGTTAACTTTGACGACCCGCAGTGCCGCTTACAGGGAGGCGCCAGGGCACTTAATGATTTTTGGCAGATATTTAACACGGAAATAGCGGCGTTTAGGGAAGTAAAAACCGGATACCCGGCCATGGCGTTGCAATTGTCGGCAATGGGAACGCGTTCCCAGGAAGTAATAGAGATGCTGTTTCGCGCCCTCAAGCCCTTGGGCATAACCCCGCAGGATCAGGAGATAGGACTTGAACTTACTACGGCGCTTGACCCTTTGCAGGTAGAAGATTATATAAAGCAAGGCATTAAGTTTTTCAGTTATAATGACAGGGAATTGGCGGAAGCCCTTCTTTCTGTTAATTTGAACCACCCCGATATATTCTCCGTAGAAGGCAAAGAAGCGATGGTTAAACAGGCACTGGAAGCCCCCGTCGCTTACATAAAAGGCATTGTTGCGGAAAACGCCGATAGCGGCGTATGGGTAGGCTTAAACCCGCAGCAATCAGCAGTTGAAACCGCAGTTATCCCCGCGGCTCCCCTCGAGCCTTTGGTTACCGCGCCCGCGGAGCGTCTTAGGCGTGAGCTTGATGAAACAACCCTCTACACATCTGAGAGCGCGGTTTACACAGGCACTTCCGAGCGCTTGGGAAATTTTGCTGATTCAATAAAAGATTCAAAGCTTGAGAAAAATAGCGCGACAATAATCTTAGGCGGGAATGTAATACTTGAAAACGCGGGGGCAATGACTTCCCTTATGAGATTTAAAGGGACCGGTAATTTAGTGGTCTATGCCCAGGATGGAGCAATATTAAATGCTTTGAAAGCCATGGGGGCGGATGAAGTTGTGAACGCCATAATAAGCCGGCAGGAGGTTCAACAGGATCTGGCTGAGCTTGCCTTTGATTATGCTAAAAAAGGGCCAACCGTTTTGATCACTTCTCCCCTGGACCGTAAGGGCGTGGATTTGACGAGTATTCCTTATGGAGTGCAATTAGTGAATCTTGATTCACCCAAGCCCGAAGAGGGGAAAATAAACAGCATGCCGCTGGCTATTTCCCGGGCATTTACCGCCATTTTGAAGAATGACCCGGCTGTGGTCAGTCAGTTCAATGCCCTAAGCCAGAATTACGCCGCTAAGGGTCGGATATCCGGTAGAGATTTAGAGGCATTGAACAACCTGGCCTCGCAGGTTTGCGACGTACCGCTTGTAGAGTTAACTCAACAAAAAGACAGGGAAGTGATCGAGGCCCAGATAGCCTATCAAGCTACGGTAGGCCAGATTTAAGGTGGGGTTTCTAATAAGGCCTCTGAAAAAATCAATGAAAACTTTTCAGGGGCCTTATTTCCTTATAATTATGTGTTGCATAATCTTATAATTTATGATAGCATGAATTTCTTAGAAAAAGCCACCACGGAAAAAGCCACGGAGAAAGGAAAGGAGGCATGGACGACCGTAGGGTTTTTGAGCGCATCGGCACGAAGCTGCCCGTCAGATTCTTAGACCCCATAAGCGGCAAAGAAGGTACCGCGGATACAACTGATATCAGCGCCAACGGCCTTGGTATGGTGACCAATGAGAGCTTAAGAACCATGACTCCTTTAGAGATGTGGCTGGGAATCCCCGATAAACACGAGCCCCTTTATACGCGAGGCCAGGTAGTCTGGTCAGAATCCCTCCCCAGTTCCGGAGAATACCGCATCGGCATACGGCTGGAAAAAGCAGAATTAATGGGCTTAGCCAGGGTGTTATGGCTTAAGAGGCGCGCAGGTTAAGCGCAGTTTCCGGCGACAGGAACCCTTAACCTCTTTGGGAAAATTGATAGTATGCGTAAATTCCCCGTATTTTATATTCTTTTTCTTTTAATTTTTGCCGGATGCTCCGGCGCGAACAAAGGGTCCAAGCCGTCTGTGACCGTCTGGCATTGGATGACCGACCGCGATCCCGCCTTCCAGGAATTAGCCAAAAAATACGAAACTGACACAGGAATAAAAATAAATTTTGAGTTATACGCGCCATCCGACGCTTATTCCCAGAAAGTCCGCGCCGCGGCTCAAGGGCAGAACCTCCCGGATATTTACGGGATACTAGGCGAAAAGAGGGACTTTTCTTCCTTTGTGAAGGCGGGGCATGTCCTGGAACTGACGCCGTACATGGAAGAATCGGGCGCGGCATGGAAAAACGCCTTGTTCGCGAAGGCGCTGGCCATAAATGAATTTCGCGAAGGGAACAGTTATGGCGTCAAGCCCGGTATTTACGGCGTGCCTATAGATACCATGACCATCCAGATGCTCTACAACAAGGATCTATTCAGGCAGTTAGGCCTTGATCCCGATAGCCCTCCGAAAACTTTCCAGGAATTTTTAGATATCGGTAAAAAGATCAAACAGGCTAATCTTCAGGGATTGGTTTCCGGATGGGACGAGACCTGGATAATTGACAGCCTGGCCAGTAATTATGCCTTCAATATCATGGGCGAAGGTAAGGTCATGGCAACCATAAGGGGAGAAGTGCCGTATACCGATCCGGATTGGATAAGGGTGTTGGCCATTTTTAAAGAGATGCAGGATTCCGGCGTATTGGCGAACGGCCTGGTAACCATGATAAACAAGACCGCGGAACAGCTTTTTGCCAACGGAAGAGCGGTTTTTGCCTTTAATGGTTCCTGGTGCGTCAATGTCTATAAGGGCATGAACCCGGACCTGAACTATGGGGCCATGATTCCGCCGTCCGCCGGCGATAAGTATCCGATGACCATATGGGGAGGGGCAGGTTCTTCTTTTATGGTCAACCTCCGTTCAAAGAACATGGAAGAGGCGGTGAAATTCTTAAGGTGGCTGACGGATAAGGACCAGCAAGTTTATCTTGCCCAGTCCACAAATAACCTTCCGGCAAATAAAGAAAGTTTAAGCAAATTATCCCCGTTGTTATCCCAGTTTGCCTATGTTATGGAGCATACGACGCATCCAAGCGCCTGGGGTATCTCGGAATTCCCTCAGGTAATCGAGGCTATCGATAAAGGCATTCAATCCATAATAATCGGGGAGAAGTCTCCCGAGCAGGTCGCCCAAGAAGTACAGAGGATGAAAGAGCGTGAATCAGCCAGAAAACGTTAGACGATGAGGTTCAAAGCCACCCTCGAAAACTACGTATTTGTCTTGCCGGCAGTCCTGATTTTTTTGATCTTCTATGTCATACCGTTTATCTGGGTTTTCCAGTTGGGTTTATTCGACTGGGACGGTATCCTCCCCACCAAAACATTCGTCGGCTTGGATAATTTTAAAGAGATATTCTTTCAGGATAAGATCTGGTGGCAGTCGATGCTTAATGCCGGATGGATAACTTTTATTGCCCTGACCCTGCAAAATGCCGTTGCCTTTTTGCTAGCCATGGCTTGCAATAGAGAGATAAAATTAAAGCATTTTTACCGGCTCATATTCTTCATACCCCCGGTATTGTCGGAGGTGGTGGTGGGGCTGGTCTGGCAATGGATTCTCGACGGAAATTATGGGCTCCTTAACGGCTGGTTAGTGCAATTAGGCTTGCCTAATTTAGTAAGGAACTGGCTTTCGGACCCGAATACCGCTTTGACCACGGTTGCCATTGTGCATTCATGGAAAGGCTTCGGCTGGGGATTTTTGATCTTCCTGGCGGGACTGCAGACCATACCGCGTGAATTTTACGAAGCCGCGCGCGTAGACGGGGCAAACGCCTGGGATTCTTTCCGGAAGATCACTATTCCCCTTATGGTACCTGTTGCGGTATTAGTGGCCATACTTACGGTTTTGGGGACGATGCAGGCGTTTGTTTTGATCACCGCTATGACCGGCGGCGGCCCCGCGTATCATACTCAAGTCCCTGTTTTGAGGATTTTGGCGTCTATGCGCGGATCATCCAGGTTCGGTTACGCCTGCGCGCAAGGGATCAATTTTGGTTTAATACTGATGGCGATATCCTTTATCCAATACCGCTTCTCACGCAAGGCGCGCAATACTTAAAAGAGATGAGGACGATAGCGTATTATAAATCCAAGAAGATAGCCGTAAACGCGATCATCCACCTTTTATTGATCGCCGTCACTATCACCTGCCTCTTTCCTTTATTCTGGATGGTTTCGTCCAGCCTCAAGACCCAGGAGACGATATTCAAGGATATGTCTCTGATACCTAGAGAATTTCATTTTGAGAATTATATCCTTGCCTGGAGAGAAGGGGGCTTTGGCAGGTATTTCCTGAACAGTATACTTTACACTGTCTCGGTGGTGGCCGGCATTATTATTATCGCCTCCTTAGCCGCTTACGCGTTTTCCCGCTTGCGTTTCCCGGGGAAGAATTTTCTCTTCTTTATGTTTATGGCGGCGATGATGATACCCATACCCGGAAGTTTTGTCCCCTTATACGTCCTTTTGAGTAAATTGCACTTAAGGAATACCGCGCTGGGCTATATCCTATGCATGGTAAATGTAGGGTTATCCACGAGCATATTCCTCTTAAAGACTTTTTTTGATAAGCTTCCGCTTGAATTGGAAGACGCGGCCAGGATGGACGGGTGCTCCAAATTAGGCATCTGGTGGCATGTGGCTTTACCCCTGGCAAAACCGGTATTGGCGGTAGTCGTGGTATTTAACGCCCTGAATGTCTGGAACGAGTATGTGCTGGCCCTGATAATATTCGACAATAAAAACCTGATGCCCCTGCAGCGGGCGTTGATGATGTTCCGGGGGGAGTTCTTGACCGATTATCCGCTTTTGATGGCGGGCTTGACTATAACGGCCCTGCCTATAATCATAGTATACCTGTTGATGCAGAAGTATATTGTCAAGGGAGTAACTAGCGGCGCGCTATTCGGATGAAAAAATTGTTTAATGTGGAAGGTATATTTGTTATAATGCCATTTTAATTGTGATTAACACCCAAACCTATTTGATGGTTTGGTGTGCACTTGCTGCGTAAGGAGAAAGGGTAATTAATGGAACAATCAGCTTGTAAGCCACGGCATGTTACAGCCCGCGAAGACCGCATCCCTCTGTTTCAAAAGGCCATATACAGCATAGGAGGGCTCGTCAATAGCATTCAGGCCGCGGCTATTGGGGCGATGGTCATTGTTTTAAACATCGGATTAGGCGTGAATCCCGCTTTGGTGGGCCTTGTCGGGGCCATTCCGCGCATTATCGACGCCATATCAGATCCCCTTACGGGTTACTTTTCGGATAATGTCCGGACCCGATGGGGGCGCCGCAGGCCCATTATATTCTTTGGAGCGATCATCGGGGGGGTTTTATACGCGTTGATGTTCCAGTTATATAAGGGTCATAGCGAAAGCTTCTATTTCTGGTATTTCGCGATATTCCAGAGTATTTATTTTCTCGGATTTACCTGTTTTTCCATCCCCTGGATCGCACTAGGGTATGAAATGACCCCCGATTATCATGAGCGCACACGCTTGCAGGCAGCGAGCAATTTTATCGGTCAATTCGCCTGGATAATCGCTCCCTGGTTCTTCAAGATCATGGACAACAAGAGCATGTTCACGGATATTGTCCATGGAGCGCGGATCCTCTCAATACTCCTCGGCGCCTTTATCGTGGTCGGCGGCATACTTCCGGCAATTTTTATCAAAGAGCGTTTCGGTGACATAGCCAAACCAAAAAGAGGAGTGGGCCCTTGGAATATTACGAAAGACTTCTTTAACGGTTTCGCGGTCGCTTTCAAATGCCGCCCGTTCGTTAAACTTTGCGCGGCGACATTCTTGATCTTCAACGGATTCATGCTTGCCTCGGCTTTCTCAGCTTATGTTATCTTCTTCTATGTTTATGGCGGCGATTATTCCAAAGGCGGCACATTGCTTGGCTGGTTCGGCTCGCTTAGCGCCGTTTGTACTTTCTGCGTCATTTTCATAGCCACATGGCTCTCCACGAAGATCGGCAAGCGCAATACCTTTTTGATCACCGTTTCCATTTCCATCGTCGGTTACGCTTTGAAATGGATAGGATATAATCCGGCCCATCCATATTTACTGCTCATCGCGGCGCCTTTTATCGCGTTCGGCCTGGGATCGCTCTTCACATTGGTCAGTTCCATGGTAGCCGATGTTTGTGACTTTGACGAGCTTTTAACCGGCACGCGCAGAGAAGGCATGTTTGGCGCTATCTACTGGTGGATGGTAAAACTGGGGCTCGCGATTTCATCGCTTCTCTCCGGGATCCTCCTGAATGTAACCGGATTCAATGTCGCGTTAGGCGCCAACCAGACAGTCAGCGCTTTATTCTGGATGAGGATATGCGATATCGGGATCCCGATCGCGACCTCTTTAATCGCCATTTTCATTATTATGACTTTTGAAATCTCGGAAGCCAAGGCATGCGAGATCCGCGCGCAGGTCGAAAGGCGAAGAGGGGAAAGGCGAAGCGAAGAAAAGCGGGTAGAAGAAGAAAGGCGAAGGGGAGAAAGACGGGAACAGGGTTAGGGCTGGTTGCAGATAGACATGTTAAATCTAAAATCCAAATACTACAAAATCCAAAATAAATCCAAAATCCCAAATTCAAAGATTAACTTTTGGGATTCTGAAATTAGGATTTGTTTGGTAGCATTGGTAGTATTGGGATTTGGGATTTGTCGTGCCTATGCTGAAGATAAGCCGTCTTCCGGAGAGCTGATCACGAAGGCCTGGGAGGCGCACGGGAAAAGAGACATCGAAAACACCTTTAAATACACCCAGCAGGTTATAGACCTATACAAGGATGAGGCGGACAGGCTTCAGGGGTCTTTAACGGCGCTTCCGAAGAACAAAGAAGAAATTGAGCAGGTAGCGGTTTTAAATAATGTAGCCACAGCCTATTTTATCCAGGCGGAGAGTTTAATGCGGCAAGAGAAGACGCAGGAAGCGAAGAAGGTCTTCCAGCTGATCATCGAAAAATACCCTTATGCCCAGGCTTGGGATCAGCGCGGATGGTATTGGCAGCTCGCCGAGGCTTCAGGGCAGAGCGTAAAGAAAATAGAGAGCGGTTTGATCGAAGTGGAGAGGAAGAAGGCTGTCAGCCAGATACCGACGAAGGTCGTCTTATACGACCCGGGCAAGGAAGAATTCGTGGATTACGCCAAATACGGCGAGTTTCAGAACTCCGGGACGAAGGATTATAAGTATGTGATCAAGGATCAGGCGGGCTTGAGCGCGGCAGTAGGCGAGGGGATATATCCAAATACCACTTCCGTAAGATGGGATCCGGAATTTAAGAAAGCGCAAAAAGAAAAACGGCTCGATGCCGGTCACTGGGACTTTTTACATTCTCCGGACCTGGAAGCCGCGTTCTTAAAATGGGCGACTTCCTCGGAGCCGCAAGGCGTGAAATTATTTTACACCGGGTTGGTCCTGGAAAAAGCGGGCCTCTTGAAGCACGCCATTAAATGTTATTACGCCATAGTTATGCACTTTCCGGGCGCGTACGGATGGACTTACTGGCATACGCCCTGGTATGTCGGCCAGGCCGCCATTGCGAAGATAAAATTCCTGCTCAGAAAGAACCCTGAGCTGGGTTATAAACTCGAGGGAGCGGATATAACGGTTCAAAATGGCAACGATAACGATGTTTCTAACGACGTTGTCATAACCAGCCCCGGGAAATTCATAAAAACAGGCCCGTTTGATAAATTAAAACTTCCCCATAAAGAAAAACGCGAAATAAAAAATAAAGTAGGGGAAGGCAGGGCCCGGTTGGAACAGTATACAAACGGCGACTGGCAGCTCATGGTGGATGATAAACCTTATGCGATCAAGGGGATCACCTATTCGCCCACCAAGGTCGGGCAGTCCCCGGACGACGGCACGCTAACCAACTGGATGGAAGATGATTTTAATGATAACGGGAAGATCGACGGCCCTTACGATTCATTTGTGGACAAGAATGGGAATAACGCGAGGGATAACGACGAGCCTGTTACCGGAGACTTTCAGCTTTTAAAAGACATGGGGGTCAACACGATAAGATGGTACCAGCAGCCTTTTAAGGCAAACAAGCAATTGCTGCGCGAGCTTTATGAAAAATACGGCATACGTGTCATAATGGGTGATTTCCTCGGAAAATACGCCCTTGGTTCGGGAGCCAGCTGGTATCCCGGAACCGACTATAATAATGAAGAGCATAAGAAGAATATGATGAAATCGGTCCTTGATATGGTCAATGAATTCAAGGGCGAGCCTTATATCCTCTTCTGGCTTTTGGGAAACGAAAATGTCTACGGATTCGCCTGTAACGCGGACAAAGAACCCGAGGCTTATTTTAAATTCGTAAATGAAGTGGCCCGGGCGGTAAAGGCCGCGGACCCGGAACATCTTGTGGCGACCTGCAGCGGGGACACATTATTCCTGGATGTATTCGGGAAGAACTGCCCTGACGTGGATATCTTCGGCACAAACGCTTACAGGGGGGATTACGGGTTTGTGCATATTTGGCAGGATGTGAAGGCCGCGTCCGATAAGCCGGCCTTCATTACCGAATACGGCTGCCCGGCGCACGCCGAAGGCAGATCCGCGGAAGACGCCGAAAAAATGCAGTCCGATTACCATCAGTCCGCCTGGGAAGACATCCATGCGAATATGGCTTTCCGGGAAGGCGCGGGCAACGCGATAGGCGGCGTAATATTCGAATGGATCGATGAATGGTGGAAGGCTTATGAGCCGGGGCTTCACGATAAAAAGGGTCTATTTACCGGCCCATTTCCTGATGGGTATATGCACGAGGAATGGTTAGGAGTCTGCGGCCAGGGGGATGGAAAACTTAGTCCATTCTTAAGGCAATTACGCAAGTCCTATTTTACTTATAAAAAAATGTGGAAATAAAAAACAGCCCTTCTGGGCAAGGAGGTAAAAGATGAAAAAAATATTAGTAGTTCTGGCTTTAGCGGTTTTGGCGATGCCGATTCTCGCGCTGGCTCAGGAACAAGCCGGTGAACAGCCTAAGGAATTTGTAGTTTATACGGACAAGAATGCCCGTGATAACCACTATATTCCTTCAGGCTGGATGGGTGATTACGGCGACCTCAAGATGAATGACCAGTCGATGGACAGCCCGCATTCAGGCACTACCTCTATCCAGTTTACTTATACCGCAAAGAAATCCCAGGGACAGGGTTGGGCGGGGATGCATTGGCAGAATCCCGCGAACAACTGGGGTTCCAAAAAAGGCGGTTTTGACCTTACCGGCATGACCAAGCTTACCTTCTGGGCGCGCGGCGCAAAAGGCGGGGAAATAATACAGAAGGTAACGGTCGGAGGCATCAAGGGGGTATACCCGGATACAGCCAGCGCGGAATCAGGCCCTATCGAATTGACCGACGCCTGGAAGCAGTATACCGTCAACCTCTCCGGGAAGGATCTTAGCTATATCAACGGCGCTTTCGGCTGGGTAACCAATGCCGACCTTTGCCCGGACGGCGCGACTTTCTATATCGACGATATCAAATTCGAAGCCGACCCTTCGATGAAACCTGAAGGCAAGAAACAGGAGAACATGCCTTTTTATGTCTATTCCGACAAGGGCTCCCTGAACAACCATTATATCCCTTCCGGTTTCATGGGTGATTACGGAGACATTAAGATCGACGGGGCATCCGCGGATGACCCCTACCTGGGGAGCTCTTGCATCAAGATAGTGTATTCACCCCAGGCAACCCAAGGCGCCCGCTGGGCGGGGATGTATTGGCAGAACCCTCCCAACAACTGGGGCACGGTTGATGCCGGCTTTGACCTTTCTAAAGCGCAAAAACTTACCTTCTGGGCGCGCGGCGTCAATGGGGGCGAGAGGATAGAAGAGTTTAAAATCGGCGGGATCATGGGAGAATATTCAGATTCAGATACCGCTGTCATCGGCCCTGTCGTGCTTACTCCGGAATGGACGCAATATACCATTGATCTAAAAGGCAAAGACATGTCCTACATTATCGGCGGTTTTTGCTGGTCGGCCAATCTGGATGTGAATCCGGAAGGCGCGAGTTTCTATTTGGATGAGATAAAGTACGAATAACGAATAACGAATAAGATAAGGCAGGGTAAGAGAAAAACATGGGGACGGTTCTATTTTTCAAAAAAAGGAAAAGCGATAAAAATAGAACCGTCCCCTTTCTTTTGGTTCTGGCCTTTATTTTTCTTTGCTGTTCTTCATGCGCACAGACTAAGAATAAGATTTTTATCCGAAAACTCAAAAACAGCCATTATCAGCTGATCGTCGAAGGTAAGCCTTATATTGTCAAAGGCGTTTGTTATAATCCCGTCCCTATAGGCCAGAGCCACGATTACCAATGGTGGTCTGACCCGAACAGCCCATGGATAACCGACGGCAAGCTGATGAAGGATATGGGAGCCAACACGGTCAGGCTTTACAGGGTCCCCACTGATACCCAGGAAACAAAAAAGGTCATCCGGGACCTCTACCAGCTTTACGGCATCCGCACAATACTTGGCCACTGGCTCGGATTCTGGGAATATCCATGCCCGTTCTACGCCGACAAGACATTCCGGGACAGGATAAAAAAAGAAGTTTTAGATATGGTCGCCCTCTATAAGGATGAACCGGGGGTCCTTATGTGGATCTTGGGAAATGAGAATAATTACTCCTGTTTCGGCAGGGTAAATCCCTGGTCAAGCGATGAGATCGACAAAGAGACAGACCTGCAGAAGAAAAATCAGCTGCGCGCCAGGATCTATTATTCTTTCGTAAATGAGCTGGCAAGGGAGATCCACAAGATCGACCCTCTACACCCGGTCGCGCTCGGCAACGGTGAGCTGGTGGGCCTGGATGTCGCCGGCAAGGTTTCCGGCGACATAGACCTGGTTGCCTGCATTATTTACCGGGGAAAGACTTTCGGGAACCTCTTTCAGTCCTTAAGGGCGACTTTTGATAAGCCGATACTCCTGTCGGAATTCGGAGCGGATAGCTACGACGCTTATTTGAATAAGGAAGACCAGAACATGCAGGCGTTTTTCCTGGAATCGCAGTGGCGCCAAGTATACGAGAACTTAGCCGGTGTTAAAAAAGGCGCCGGCAATTGTATCGGAGGAACGCTCTTCGAGTGGACCGATGAATGGTGGAAGCATAATGAAAGCTTCGCCAGCGATTGGCAAGTGCACAATACGGAGCCGGGCTGGTCAAGCGGAAGCTACTACTTTGATATACAGGCCCCCCGCAACATGAACATGAATGAAGAATTTTTCGGGATAACCGCCCTTTCGGAAGAGTTGGAAAACGGGATAAATAAGCGCATACCCAAGAAGGGCTATTACGTCATAAGGGAATTTTGGAAAAATCCGGCTCAGGGAACAAAGAAAAATCCGGTGAAGGGGAAATGAGAAAAATCAAAATAATATCTTTGTTTTTATTATCTTTTATGATTTTAGAATTGCGATGCGCGGATCATGTATCCTTCGCCTTAGATAATAACGCCGTGCTTTCCCTAAGCAAGCAGATCATTGAGGCAAAGTCCCGGGAGGAGCTTTATCCTTATTTTCAGGAGCTGAAAGAACTGTATTTTAAGGAAAATAGATACTCGGAGCTGGTGGATTTCTTAAGATCCATCGGCAGCCAGAAGGAACCATCAGCGCCTTTTATTGATTATTACACGGCGTTGGCGCGTTATTCCCAGCTCAAATATCTGGAAAGCACGCAAAGCTGGGATGAATATTTCAGCAAGGGAAATGATTACCGCGACGACATAACGGCATCCGCCAAAAATGTGATCAAAGCTGCCCCCAATACTGAACCTTTGAATATCTATGCGCGCCTTATCCTTTGGCAATTCCATAACGACCAGCAGGATGCCTTCGCCGAATCCAGCCGCGCGGAATTGATGAACGCGCTTTCGGAGTATTCCGCGAAGGCTTTATACATAAAGCCGATAAAAGACGCGGCTGACGCTTTATTGTCGTACGGAGAAAAGGGCGAATCTTCGCGTTTGTATAAAATGTATGTGAGCAAGCTCTTCGTCTCAACCAAGGATCCGGACGAATTGCGGCAGATCGCTTCTGATTTCTATAAAGAAGGGAACCTGGAACTATCCGAGTCAGTTTATGATACTTACATCGAACAGATCGCAAAGACGTATCCGAAGGAACAGCTTGTGCCTGTTTTGATTAATATTGCCAGGGATTTCGCCTATAAAGACGAGGGGATAAACGATCCTTCTTACGCCGAGAAAATATTCAAGAAAATAGGGTCGCAAGGGATGAATGACGCCTTTGATGAGGAATTAAGTTATTTACGCGCTTTGAACGCGGAAAAAAGCAAAGATTTCCAGGCGGCAAAAGGCCTGTATCTCGATTTGCTGGAACGCTTCCCCCAAACAAAGTACACCGATGAGGCGCATTTTAAGGTAGCGATCATTTCTTCTTTTATATTGAAGGATCCAAAGACAGGAAAGGATTATTTCCTGATGTTATCGGCCAAGGAAAATTCAAGCCCGCAGGTTATCGCGAGCTTTTATTACCTGGGCCTGCTTGCGCAGTGGGAGAATGACCCCGAAAAAGCCGTTGAATATTATAATGAGCTTATCGAGAAATCCGGCGGCGAATTTCCGGAGACAACTGCCGCGGCCGAAGAGAGGATAAGCGAAATAACCGATTCGGTACCGATGGAATACAACCTGAAGACATTCCTTGACCTTTCTTTAAAAACTGAAAGCCCCGCGTTCGAATCGGGCAGGGCAGAATTAACATCTTCTAAGCGCCTGGTAAATAAAGGAGAAGCCGTTGAGATCTCCTGCGTTCCTTACGGCGTCCAAAGCGGTTGTATGCAGGTGGAAGTCCAGTATCTCTGGTCCGGCGATACCGGCACAGCCAAGCCCGCGCTTGAGGTAGCCAGTTTTAATACCTCCTATGCGCAACCCGGCATCAAGCTGGTAAGCCTGGTCATAGTCTCTCCCGGAGGCATTCTCGACCGGAGCATAGAAATAATCGATGTCCGTTAAAAGTTTTACATCCATTAATACTTGACTTATTTTGCTTTTGTTGGTAGTATAAAACCAACATGCCCCACGTAGACCTTCAAAGAGAAGAACTCACCGAAAAAGAAAGGCGCATTATAGATATTCTAGAGATTCTGCGCCGCCGCGGACCCCTTACCCGCCCCGATATTTCCAAAGAATTAGGCATTAATGTCGTCACTATCTCCAATTACATCGATGAATTCGTGAAGAATAACCTGGTGTTGGAGAAGGAGTTAGATATATCGGAGGGCGGAAGAAGGCCGGCGCTCCTTGAACTTAATCCTCAAGGAGGGTATATTATCGGCGTGGGCTTGAATCTCATGAATATGGTCGGCCTGTTGATGGACCTTAAGGGCAATATCATCACAAAGACGCAGATCGTCAGGCCGAAACCCTCGGTCAAAGAGATCACCGAATGTTTATTGGAGATCATCCGCGAAATACTCAGGCGTTCAAAGCAATATACTTCAAATATCAGGGGCGTGGGCATAGGTATCGCCGGGTTAATCAGTAAAAAAACCGGCTCGATACACTGGCCGCAAAGGCAGAACGGCCGCTATAGTTACGCGTCCGTGGATATACCCCTGTTAGATCTGATCGAAAGGGAATTTGACCTTCCCGCCCTAGTCGAAAACGACGCTACCTGCGCCTGTTTCGGCGAATACTGGCAGAGCCTAAAAGGCCAATTCAAGAATATCGTGTATATGTTCTCCGGGGTAGGCTGCGGGATAATCATCAACGGGGACATCTACACGGGCACAAGCGGTTACGCCGGGGAAGTCTCGATTTATAATTACAAAGAGGACGACCTGCTTAAATGCCCGGAACAAGGCGGATGTTACTTGAAGCGCTGGGAAGCGGACTTGGGGATCGTCGATGAAATAAAATCGCTGTTGGCTAAAGACGCCTCCGGAGCCGAGAATTTCTTTAAATTGACCTCAAGCAACATAAACAACGTGGATTTAAAGAGCGTATTTGCCGCCGCGAAATCAAACGACCCGATCGCCCGCCTGGCCCTGCAAAAAGGAGCCACGCGCCTGGGAATAAGGATAGCCTATATCGTGAATTTATTGAATCCGGAAGTGATAATAATAGGCGGGGGCCTGGAAGAAGCAGGGGAAGAATTCCTGAACCGGGTAAGCGCCTCTATCAAAGAGTGGGCCTTCAGGGAAACATCTGAGAATTTGAAAATTATTTATTCTCAACTTCGGGAAAACGCCGTGGCCATAGGAGCGGCAAGTTTAGTCACGCAGAAAGTTTTCGCCAGGATATTATAATGGACCGCAAAGTAAAATTTGTGATCACGATGGCTCTCGGCATAATGCTGGCAATAAGCCTTTTTAACGGCCTGGCGACTTACAACGCGAAAAGGGCGCTTGAGGTTGAGTTCAGCTCGTTAAAGGTCGAAAATGGAAATTTATCCAAAAAGCTTAATGACATCGCCAGGGACAGGAAACTGCTTGAAGAGCGGGTTACTGTTTTAAATAACGATTTAGAAAAGTCATCGCGAGAAACTCAGGATTTGCGTACCCGGTATGATTCGGCGGTAAAAGAAAGAGATGAATTGATTGAAAAAGCAAAAACCCTGCAAAAGAATTATGACAAATTACGGGCGGACCTGGCCAATGTGACCCGGGAAAAGCAGAAGCTGGGCCAGAAGATGGAAGAAGGCCTGAATCCCTTAAAAAATGAGAATGTCAAGCTAAAGCAAGAGCTCGCTAATGTAAATAAGATTAAGAGCGGATTGGACGCGGAGTTAAGCAAGCTTAAAGGAGAAAAGTCCGGTTTGGAGCAGAAGCTGAGCCGCATAGATTCCGTCCTCCAGGAGAAGCTGACAAATTTAAGGTACCTTAGTATCAAAGAGGAGCTGGACGCCATCGGCGCCGGGACACAAGCCGGTCAGGCGCCTTCCGAACCGCAAGCGCAAAAGGAATCCGTTGAGCTGCCGCCGATAATCGTAAAGCCTCAAACACCGGCGCAGCCTTTCGAGACAAGTTCGTCAGCTTCGGCGAGGCCCGCCGGCAGCGTCTTGGAAATAAATAAGGCAAATAAATTTGTGATAGTAGATCTGGGCAGGGACTCCGGCGTAAAGACCGGAGACACATTCAGGGTATTCAGGCACGGTTCTCCCATAGCGATCATTGAAGTCATCCAGGCGCGGCAGGGCATATCCGCCTGCGACATAAAAGAAGAGAGCCTGCCCGTAGAAACAGGCGATATAGTTAGATAAAGTTTCCACGTTTTCATTTTAAATGCGCATTAAAAAAGGGCCTTCAAAAACTGTTTCTATAAACGACGTTGCCCGCCTTGCAGGGACTTCCATCACCACAGTC
The DNA here is from genome assembly GCA_028716705.1 of Candidatus Omnitrophota bacterium. Classification (GTDB taxonomy): domain Bacteria; phylum Omnitrophota; class Gorgyraeia; order Gygaellales; family Profunditerraquicolaceae; genus UBA1562. The sequence goes on from JAQUPI010000003.1 coordinate 69,895, forward strand.
TCGCGCGTAATAAATAAAATACCCACGGTAAAGGAAAAGAACCGCCTGCGGGTGCTGGATGCGGTAAAACAGCTCAAATTCCAGCCTTCCATCTTCGCGCAGCGTTTGGCTACGGGGAAAAGTAATGTCGTAGCGCTGGTTATCCCCCGTTATGAAGGCATTTTTTACTCTTTTTACGCCCTGGAGCTGATCCGCGGCATAGGCACGCTTTGTGAGGCGCTGAAACTGGATTTATTGCTGCATCTGGCGGATCCGAAATCCGCGATCAATTTAAAAGGTATCGGCGGGATAATCTTCGCCGATATCATCAGTAACCGCCTGCAGCTTGAGGATGCTTTGGTTTCCGGAATACCGTCCATAGTCATAAATAATTACGTCGAGGATCTGGAGGTAAGCTGTATCTCCATCGATAATATCGGCGGCGCGTATGAGGCGGTAAATTACCTGATCGGCCTGGGCCATAAAAAGATCGCGCACATAACCGGCGACTTGATCACCCAGGCGGCAGCCTGGCGGTTTGAGGGCTATAAGAAAGCGCTGAAAAAAAATAACATAGAATTACGGCAGGAGTATATATTTAAGACCGACTACTCAAGGGGCCAAGCGCGCCAAGCCGCTGAGAAATTAATTAATATGCCCGACAGGCCCACCGCGGTATTTGTCGCCTCCGACTCGATGGCCCTTGAGGTGATGGCGGTGGCGAGGGAATCAGGCCTTAAACTCCCGTCCGAGTTGTCGATCATGGGTTTTGACGATAACCCTTCCGGGCTTTACGGCCCGGTAGCCTTGACTACCGTCCGGCAGCCGTTGATAAAGATGGCGGAAGACAGCGTAAAGGAACTGAACCTTTTAATATCGCGTAAAGATAAAAACGCCAAACCTAAGAGGATTTTGCTTCCGACGGAACTGGTGATCAGGGAATCCTGTCAGCCCCCGGCTCATTAGTCCTTGCACAAAATATTGTATACAAATAATATTCCAATACCATATATTGTATTTTGTCTTGACAAAAAATTTTGAGGTGTTATATTGATTTTATTAACATTTGGCGTAACAGTTTTTCTTTTTAATCCGGAGGACAAATGAAACTCGAGCTTTCAGACAACGCTTTAAAAGTCCTGGAGAGAAGGTATCTGAGCAAGGATGAAACCGGAAAAGTGACGGAGACACCGGAAGGGATGTTCCGGCGCGTCGCCAAGGCGATCGCGGCAGCGGATAAGTTTTACGGCGGCAAAGACGAGGAGATTACCGTTTTGGAAGATGCCTTTTACCGGATCATGACCGCGCTCGAATTCATGCCGAATTCGCCTTGCCTGATGAATTCCGGAAAAGAATTGGGACAGCTTAGCGCCTGCTTCACGCTTCCTATAGACGACTCCATGGATTCCATATTCGAGACGCTTAAAGCGACCGCCATGATACACAAGAGCGGAGGAGGCACAGGGTTTTCCTTTTCGAGATTGCGCCCCAAAAACGCGGTAGTTAAGACTACCGGAGGAGTGGCTTCCGGGCCGGTTTCCTTCATGAAGGTCTATGACGCCGCGACCGAGGCCGTGAAACAAGGCGGGACCCGGCGGGGAGCGAATATGGGGATACTGCGGGTGGACCATCCGGATATCATGGAATTCATCACCTGCAAAGAGAATAATAAGGAGATCACGAATTTCAATATCTCTGTTTCCATAACAGATGAATTCATGAGTAAGCTTGAAAATAATGAAGAATATGATCTCATCGATCCGCATACGCATGGCCCCGTCCAGCGCCTTAACGCCAAAGAGGTATTCGACCTTATCGTAAAACAGGCGCATAAGAACGGAGAGCCGGGTCTTATTTTTATCGACCGCATGAATGAGTTCAATCCCACCCCGAAGCTGGGGAGATACGAATCCACTAATCCATGCGGGGAGCAGGTTTTGCTGCCCTACGAAAGCTGCGATTTAGGTTCTATAAATTTAGCCAGGATGTGCCGGCAAACCGGCGGCCGTTACGAGATCGATTGGGATAAATTGAAAGAAACCACGCGCCTTGCCGTCCATTTCCTGGATAACCTCATCGATGTAAATAAGTTCCCTATACCTGCGATAGAGAAGGCGACAAAATTAACCCG
>JAQUPI010000004.1 GCA_028716705.1 Candidatus Omnitrophota bacterium
CGGAGAGTGGAGGATTTGAACCTCCGGTCGCCTTACGGCGACAACGGTTTTCGAGACCGCCGCTTTCAACCGCTCAGCCAACTCTCCAATAAATAAGCCTAATTTTTCAAAGCCAAAAATATTAAAACGGAGTAAACAATAAAGAATATTCCAAGGCCAAAAGTTTTCTTTAACATCCAGTTTTGAAAAGTATAAATATTTGTCTCTATTCTAGGGAATACCCTTTTCCCGATCCTCACTACTTCCTTTTCCAGATGATTCTCCAGTTTTATATGCTTGTCTACCTTCATAAATAACAAAAGCAATCCCTCCAGGAAAATTACCGGGCTAAACCATAACAAAATCGTCCTTAAGACGTCGAAAAAGGTGATTTGTTCTTCCATTTTTACGTGTCTCCTTTCCTTTGTTGCCCTGCATCCCGCAGCTTGTCCTCTGGACGAAACACAGGAGGAGCCAAAACCCAAAACTAAATAATTTTACCACAGATTACGGATAACTTAAAGGATAATTGGGAGGGGACTACTTTATCACTTCTTTGGCGATCCGCTAAGCAATTTTTATGGCGCTTACCGGACAAACTTTTTCGCAACCGCGCAGACGGTCACATTTTAATTCATCGCTTACCTTGCACTTTCCGCTTGTTTCTTGAATATATAATATTTTCTTTGGGCAAAGCGTTACGCAAGCACCGCATCCAACGCAAAGTTCCTCATCGATCATCACTATCTTTTCCATATTTCTCTGGCCTCTCTTTCTCTGGTGTTTATAATTTTACCACAGATTATGGGTAACCAAAAGAATAAACCGGGAGGGACTAACCGTAGGAAATATTAGACATTACAACAAGGATAAGCTTTGCCCCAAAGAAAAATTCTCTGCTCATCCTAAAAAGTAACGATCTTATCACTTTCTTTAACGATTTCGTACATATCCCTCATAGTCGAAATCGGACACATATCAGAACCTTCCTGGCCCCTGCCCTTGATACACATCCCACAGGCATAGATCTTGCCTCCGGATTTCAGGAAATTATCCGCCTGTTCAATAGTATTAAATTTACCTGTGCTTAGTTGCTGATACTCAACGCCCTTTCCCATAAAGAAAACTTTCACCTCATCCTTATGGCCAAGGGCAAAATTAGCGTAACGTAAAGCATTCCAGCAAGTTTCAACATCATTGCTTGAGATTATAATTCCTATTTTCACTTCTAACCTCCCAGGTTAAAAGATCTTCATAGCGATACACAGGCCCCGCAGCCAACACAAAGCTCTGCGTCAATGATCACTATTTTACTCATATTTCTATAACCTCTCCCTCTTGGGCCTTTATAAAATTCTGTCCAAACGCTAGTTGCATTGCCTCTGTTGCGCGCCTTCCTGTGCAATGCATAGGCGCGATCCTGCGCACACTCAACTCCTGCAGTTTCTTTATTGTATGCTCATTCATTTCACTTGTATTATTCTTAAGGTGAAAACCCCCGATAAGGGTATGTGCATTCATTTGAAAACGTTCTTTAACATACCTGACAATATTCACTATTCCGGGATGAGCACACCCGCATATTATCGCCGACCCATTGGCAGATTTTATAATTGCCGACTGCTCATATATTTTGCGGCCGTCAGACTCCCCATAAAGCTCTCCCGTTGAATAAATATCATCATTTATCCGGGTGCCCTCTCTGACATCAATAACCTTTACTCCAAATGAAACGACCCTTTCTTTTATGTCCCGCCTGAAGCCAGGACAGATATAAACTGTAACGTCTTTCCGGATATTCAGCAAATACCATAACCCGGAGATATGATCCCAGTCATCGTGAGATAAAACAATTTTCTTTATTTTCTCCGTTTCAACGTTAAACTTCCGTAGATTGTTCAAGATCACGCCCGGATCGCCAAAGGTATCAAATAGGGCCTCTTCTCCGATTAAAAGGGATAACCCCCACCTGCGGAAGAGCCGTTCCCACTTGCTTGACCCTGCAGCTATAATCCTTATTTGCATGTTAATGGTTTATTGCCGCCGCCAAATACATAAAGGCCACGCCTAATATAAAAATGGCCATTGAAAACGTGGCTTTCTTAATATCCTGCTGTTTATGTAATTCCGGTATAAGGTCGCAGCTTGCGACATAAATAAAACCTCCCGCGGCAACAGGCATAAGCAATTTCAAGAAAATGTCGCAAGTATTAGCGAGGGCATAGCCGATAGCTGTCCCCAAAATGGCTGTGATGGCTGATAGAAAATTATATAACAGCGCCTTATTCCTGCTCAAACCTCTGTAAACCAATACCCCGAAGTCGCCTATCTCCTGAGGGATCTCATGCAAAATAATCGCGATCGATGTAGCCATACCGAAATTAATATTAACGAAAAAAGAGGATCCGATTATAAGGCCGTCTATAAAATTATGCACCCCGTCCCCTACGAGGTTTAAGTATGTAAACGTATGTATATCGCATTTTTCCTTATGGCAGTGGCGCCAGTGCAGATATTTCTCCAATATAAAGAATAAGATAAAACCGATGATAACAAACGAATAGACCTCGCCGTGAACGCTCTTCTCCGCCGCTTCCGGTATTAGATGTAAAAACGCGCCTCCTATCAAGGCCCCGGCGGAAAAACTGATCAGTAAAAGAAGGACTCTGTCCAGGAAATCCTCTTTAAAGAGCAGGCTGATAATCCCGACGAAGGAGATTAAACTTACGATAATACTGGCGGCTAAAGCCGCGGCTAGATTCATTTATCGCTCTATAATCCCTTCGCGATGATCATTTCCTTAGTATATAATCCGCTATCGCCCTGTACAGCGTGCTCACTGATAGTATCGAACAATGCAGATGGTCTTCCGGCAAACCTTTAAGCCCGGCAATAACATCTCCCGCGGAAATTGAAAGCGCCTCTTTGATGGTTCTGCCGTCCGCCAGTTTTGCCGCCATAGCCGCGCAGGCGCGCGTAGCTCCGCAGCCGTCGGTGAAATATTTTATCCGGGTGATTTTACTATTTTCGATCACCAGGTAGAACTCCATAGAATCTCCACAGGGCCCCCTTAAGTAAGAAGAGCTTACCGGGTCATTCATCCTGCCGAAATATTCTTTTGCGTTGATCAACTTTATTACCTCTTTTGGATAAACAGAGAGGTCTTCGGGGCTATCATTATGTATTTCTTTCATTTTATTGTCTCCCAAACTTTCCTTACCTCATTTGCCGCAGCGCATTCCGCGTACTCAACAATGGTTTTACCTTCAACCAGCGCCTTAACAACTGCTTCGTCAAAAGGGATCCGTCCTGCAACCGGTATATTATTCTCCCCGCAAAACGTCTCTATAGTCTCTGCTATCGTAAGATTCAGGTCGTATTTATTTATTGCTAACTTAACGCCAATGTTAAAGTGTTCAGCTACTTCTATTACACGTTTGGCATCATGCAATCCGGAAAGAGTCGGCTCGGTTACGATCAAAGCGCAGTCAACCCCCGATAAGGAAGCGATAACCGGGCATCCAATACCGGGAGGCCCGTCAATGATCACGTAATCAAGCGCCTGTTTTTCCGCTAACTCTTTGCCGGCCTTGCGTATCTGTGCCACAAGCTTCCCTGAATTCTCTTCGGCAATCCCAAGTTTCGCGTGCACAAAAGGCCCGTATTCTGTATCGGAAACAAACCATTCACCCGCGATATTCTCTTCCATGCGGATAGCTCCATACGGGCATATATAACTGCAAAGGGCGCATCCCTCGCAGAAAAAACGTTCAATCGAGCAATCGGATCCTATTGCCCCGGATCTACATACTGAAATGCATTTCCCGCATTTCTCGCAGAGTTTATTATCAATAACCGCGGTTTGCCCGCTTCTAAACTCATGGCGTTCTTTTAAAACTGGATGCAGTAAAAGATGAAGGTCCGCCGCGTCCACATCGCAATCAACCATGATCTTATTTTTGGCCAAAGCGGCAAACGCTCCCGCGACAACCGTTTTACCTGTCCCGCCTTTTCCGCTAATAACGGCTATTTGCTTCACTCTTTATCGCGCGGATATTAAGATATAAGTTAATAAATTTGTCCTGATACGAAGCGTCCTTTTTTATAATGGGCATTCCTTCCGAATAACTAACCGCTATCTCCCTGCTAAAAGGGATTTTCATCAAAATAGGCATATTCTCCTGCTTACAATACTCTTCAACCTTACCATCGCCGATATCAGAGCGGTTAATGACTACGCCGAATGGTATCTTTAATTTTCTCAATACCTCAACCGCTAAAATCAAGTCGTTAAGGCCGAAAGGCGTCGGCTCGGTAACTAACAGGCAAAAATCACTCCCTTTAACTGCCGTGATGACCGGACAGGATGTTCCAGGAGGGGCATCGATAATCACCGTCCTTGTGGGATTGATATACTTCTTCAACTGCCGGACCAAAGGCGGCGACATGGCTTCACCAACATTCAGGCGTCCATGAACAAACTGCATATTATTTCTTTCTCCTATCTCAATTACGCCGGTATCTCTATTGGCTTCCTTTATTGCTGTTTGAGGGCAAAGGAGACTGCAGGCGCCGCATCCATGGCAAAGATGCGGAAAGACCAAAACGCTCCCCTTCTGGCCGTTATTTCCCGGTAATACAGCGATCGCGTGGTACGCGCAAACCTCCTGGCACCTGCCGCAATGAGCGCATTTTGCCTCATCAATCTCCGGTACCGGGATATACGCCTCGGTCTTTTCTTTTATAAGAGGTTTCAGAAAAATATGCGCATTCGGCTCCTCTACATCACAGTCAAGAAACTGGATATTCTTAAGCGACAAGGCCAAATTAACCGCGACCGTTGTCTTGCCTGTCCCGCCCTTACCGCTGGCAACTGAAATGATCATATCAATTGATGGTAAGCTATTAAGACTTCCTGATATTTGCTGCTTGCTTTGCCGGTATTAAAACCCTTCTTTATTAGATACCTTTCTATATCGGCTAAAGTAGTTGAGCTGACATCATGTTTTCTGCCTTCGCTGGCATGGATCTTGTCCATCAATGCCATTCCTTCTCCGGTAAAGTCGCTTAAAACAATCTTGCCTTCAAAACAAAGCAGGCGAATGAGTTCATCGAGGACTTTATAGGGGCTTGTCAGATGATGGAAGGTGTTTATAGAAAAAATAATGTCAAAACTTTTATCTTTAAAGCTTAAATATTCGCCGTTTTCAACGCGAAAATCCACAAGATGGTCAAGCCCGAAATATTTAAGATTTAACTTCGCGAACCTTTGTTCTTCTTTGGAAATATCAAAAGTGGTAAACCTATAGCCCTCCCTGGCCAAGGCGAGCGCAAAATGGCCTTTACCGGTCCCGGCTTCCAATATATCCCCATAAATCGGCTGGGCCTTTTCAACGATAAAAGACCTTTCCTTATCTATGTCGCAGCCAAAACTTTTATACAACGCCTTGCGTTCCAGATAGAGTTTGTGGTTTTCTAAGGCCTCTTTATCCAACTCAACCTTCCCGCACCATTCTTATGCCGCATTTAGGGCAGTTCATGGAAGAACAAGGAATGCCTGCCTGATGCGGGACTTTTGTGCCGCAACCAGGACAAACACAGTTTCCTCCCGGCCCGGCGTTACCAAGATTCCGGCCGCTCCTGCCTATACCTCTGCCCCTTCCAAAGCCCCGGCCTGAAGGGCCCGCTCCATCGCCTCTGGGCATATAAATCACCTCCTTGATATTGATAAGCTGCCATAGCTGCTCTTTGTTATTTCTTCATTTCCTGTTTTCCGGAGTGCGATACGACGCTTGGCCCGGAAACCGCGGTAAATCCTCCTTTTTTATATTTTTCAATCGCTTCTTTGACCGAACCTGCTGCTCCGGTAAAAACTACTATCCCTGCCGCCTGTAATGTCTGAAAGGCATTCGGCCCGACATCACCTGTAAGTACTGCTTTTACCTGATTAGAGGCGACTAACTGCGCCGATTGAATACCCGCCCCGCCCTGAAACTGGGCGTTAGTATTCTCCTGCGCTTCAAAATCGCCCGTCTTTGTGTCAAAAAAGATGAAATTCCGGCACCGTCCGAAACGCGGATCTACCCTGGAATCCAAAGTTTTACCTTCCGAGGTTACGCATATTTTCATATGTACCTTCTTTCTTAATGGCAGCTTCCGCCCTGGCTGCCGTGCTCCTTGCATGCATCAAGGCCGCCCAAGGCGTTATTTATGAAATCGTCCAGAGCTTTTTGCACATTACCTGAATAACCAAATACCTGAACGCCTGCCTGGGCGAACTTTTGCTGCGCGCCCATACCCATGCCTCCGGCTATAATATGCGTAATTCTGTACTTTAATATTTCATCCACCGCGATACACCCGCCTCCGCCGTGAACAGCGGTATTCGGCACAATGCGGGTACTCACGATCTTCTTCATACCCTTGTCTATATCCGCCAAAAAGAAATACCTGCACTGCCCGAAATGCGCGCATACGTTGCCATGGATACCATTTTCGTCTTCCAGCACGACCCCTACTCTCACCTTTGTGTCAAAACCCGGCATTCGAACACCTCCTTGCTTACTGTTATTGGAAACCATTTTCATTATAAAAGAAAAAAAATTGGCTTACTTTTTACCCTTGCATTTTTCGCATAAGCCGTAAAATTGGATAATATGATTTGTGATGTTGAAATCGTATTTCCTGGACAGCCCCCTTTCCGTTTCTTTAAGAAGCTCTACCTCTTCATCGATAAAATCGGTATAATCTATGATCTTGTTACAGCCCGTGCAGACTAAATGGTGATGATGATGCGCGCCTTTCGGCCCCTGCGCCAGCTCATAACGGGCTCTCCCCTCCCCAAAATCAAGCTTATAAACCAGCCCCAGATTAGACAATACATCCAGGGTTCTATAAATGGTGGTAAGGCCGACATTCGGATGGCCAGGATGGACTTTCATATAGATATCCTCGGCACTTAAGTGGCCTGCGTGCTTCGAAAGGACGCCAAGGATCGCCTCTCTGCCCATGGTCAATCTGTATCCGCATCCTTTAAATTTCCCGTGTAACCACGGACGGCCCCTGCAATTTCTATCCGGCATAACATTTACTCCCTGCTTCATCATAAACAGAAGTCATTGGAAATGATTTCCATTAACAAATTAAGTATACTCTAGGAGCCCCTGCCTGTCAAGACAAATTTAAAAATCAACGTGGGCCCTTACGCCTCTCTTATTTAAAAGCTTTCCCGCTAAAAAAGAGATTCCAAAAACAATTCCTATCCCGGTCAAGGCGGCGGCTATTGTTGCCAAGCCCGCATTTGGGATAAATGCTGCCTGATAATCGGCAAAAACAGCCGGCATCTCAAGATTTTTGAATTGCGCAAATGAGAATTTTCCGGCAACCCATTCAAGCCCGTCAGGAAAACTGCTGGTAAATGGGCTTAGGCCTGCCGCCAGAACGGCCAAAGCGGCTGACCCCAAAGCAACGGATGTCTCGTTTTCTCTCCAGAACCGCCCGAATGACTTAAGCGCATAGGCTATCGTAACTGTTAATACCGCCTCTCCTATGCCTATTAACGCATGCACGGATAACATCGCCGGCATAATTTTATTAAAAGCGGCTGCTCCTGACCACGAGACTTCAATCGCGCAAGCAGCAGCTGCGGTGATTACAGAGGACACCGAAACTAAAACCAGCGCCATTTTTTCATTAAACCCCTTCTCAGTCAACCGCCTCAGAGACCATCCCGCTAAACCCGCTCCTATAAGAGCCATATTTATAATATTAGCTCCTATGGCGTTGATCCCTCCGTCGCCAAAAAATAGGGCCTGGACCGCCAAAATGACCGACATTGACAAAATCGCGAACGGGATCCCCAACAAGCTCACTGCCAATACAGCCCCTACCAAATGTCCGGACGTCCCGTTTTGCACCGGGTAATTAAGCATTTGCAAAGCAAATATAAGCGCTGTGACTGCCGCGAATCTTGAGGAAGAAGGTTTTTCCTTACTTTTGCAGGCCCGTAAGGCAGTAAGCGCCACTCCCGCCCCTCCGACCGCGATTGTGACTGGACAAACCGCACCGTTTAACATTGAAGCTGGTATATGCATTTCATTACCTCCTTTCGCTAAATACGATTATTAATTTCGTGCTACGATTAGTAAAAAAAATAATACATCCTACTTGATATCTTTACCCGTGGTTGACATATTTAAAGCTCCGTGTTTTACGCCTTTTATAGATGTTAAGGTATCCGCTAATAACTGCACTTCTTTAGGGTTCCCCTTTATGGCGACTATTTCCAGGCAATTATCGTGGTCTAAATGGATGTGCTGCGTGGAAATGATGAGCTTTTGGAAATCGTGCTGTATGTCCGTGATCTTATTTAAAAGTTCTCTTTTATGGTGGTCGTATATAAGGTTGATCGCTCCCGCCACTTCACGGTCTTCCCGCCATTCCTTTTTCACCAACTCTTGCCTGATCAAATCCCTGAAAGCTTCGGAGCGATTCGAATAATTTTTATTTTTAATAAGCAGGTCAAACTTCTCCAAAAGGTCTTTATCTAAAGAGATACCAAATCTGAAAACCTTAGGCATTTAATCCCCCATATTACTTTTGTGATGATCGTAGCACTAAAAATACTGCTGTCAAGTTATTTCTTTAGCTCTTCAGGATGGTGTTTTATTACTTTCCCCTCGACCATATAAATAATATCTTCCGCGATATTGGTTGCGTGGTCACAGATCCGTTCAAGATGACGGGCAATTAATAATAACGGCACGGCACGCGGCGCGGTTGACGGTTCTTTTGCCATATAATCATTGATTAATTCGTCTTGAACTAAGTTTCTTAACTTATCCGCGTCTGAGTCGGATAACACGACCTTATTGGCAAGCGCTACATCTTTTTTCACGAATGCATCGATAGCGTCTCGCACCATATCTTGGGCGATCACCGATAACTTAGGTATGTCTATGAGGGGCTTCAGGATTGGTTTATCTACTAACTCTAAGATACGTTGTGATATATCTACCGCTAAATCGGCAATTCGCTCAAGCTCCGCGTTTATCTTCATTCCGGTTGTAATGAACCTTAAATCTCCCGCCATCGGCTGATGCCTGGCAATAAGATCAATGCATTTTTCGTCTATTACCAGTTCCAGCCGGTCTATTTTGTCATCGCTATCTATTACTTCTTTGGCGCCCATTTTATCCCGGTTTTTAAGCGCCTCTATAGACTTATATATAGCTTCTTGAGCCATAACTCCCATTTTCAGGATATCTTCGTACAAAGTCTTTAATTCTTCGTCAAAATGCCTTTCCATCTTCCGCCCCTCTTTCTTTTTTCATTTTAGGTAATTCTTTTATTAGATCCAGTGTGTTATTTTTAATTTGGTCTCTTATTTTCCTAAAAAATTCCATATCTTTATCTTTTGGGTCCTCTATATTCCATTCTATATGTTTATGCGCAGGAACAAAAGGGCATATATCCTTACAGCCTAAAGTTATCGCATAATCAAACTCTTTTATAGAAAGTTCGTTAAATCCCTTTGATTTCTGCTGCGAAATATCTATGCCTATCTCCCGCATGACTTCAACAGCATTTAGATTAATTTTCCCGGATGGTTTTGAACCCGCGCTATATGCTTCTAATATATCTTTCCCAAAATGATTAGCAAGGCCTTCTGCTATTTGGCTGCGGCAAGAGTTTTCTATGCACACGAACAATATTCTCTTCATAAGATTAACCGTATCTGCCGGTAATATAATCTTCTGTACGTTTATCTTCTGGCGCGGTGAAAATGATATCGGTCTTCCCAAATTCAATTAGTTCGCCTAAAAGCATAAAGCCGGTATCATCTGAAACTCTGGCCGCCTGCTGCATATTATGAGTGACTATTATTATAGTATATTTATTCTTCAGTTCACGCATTAATTCTTCTACTCTTGCGGTTGCCTGCGGATCTAAGGCCGAACAAGGCTCATCCATTAACAATACATCGGGCCTAACAGCGATAAGCCTGGCGATACAAAGCCTCTGCCTCTGTTCCAATGATAACATCAAAGCCGGATGATTAAGCCTGTCTTTTAATTCATCCCACAGGAGAACATCCTTCAGGCTTTTCTCAACAATTTCATCTAACTTATCTCCGGATGAGCCTCTTCCATGGATCTTTTCCCCAAAGACAATATTTTCATAAACTGACAACGGAAATGGATTCGGACGCTGGAATACCATCCCCACTTTTTTACGCAATGCTACTAAATCCGCTCGGGAATCCAGGATATTCGCGTCGTCGATCAATACTTCCCCGCTCATGCGTACGCCTTCGATTAAATCATTCATGCGGTTAAAAACCCGCAACAAAGTAGACTTACCGCACCCCGAAGGGCCGATGATGGCGGTAATCTTATTTACCTCAAAGTCAGAGTTTACGCCTTTAAGGGCATGAAAACCGCCGTACCAAAGATTGAGGTTTTTAGTAGTTATTTTGGGCATTATCCGAATCTTCCCCTAATATAGCCGTCCGTCCGTTTATCTTGCGGGGCGGTAAAGATTTTATCGGTCGCGTCTATCTCAATAAGTTCCCCGCTTAAAAAAAACGCGGTCCTATCCCCCACTCTGGCCGCCTGCTTCACATTATTCGTGACTAAAACTATGGTATATTTTTCTTTCAGTTTTACCATCGCGTCTTCTACTTTCGCGGTAGAAATCGGGTCAAGCCCGGAACACGGCTCATCAAATAAGATCACTTCCGGGTCCACAGCCAATGTCCTGGCAATACAAAGGCGCTGTTGTTGCCCTCCCGACAATTTGAAAGCAGATTCATCCATCCGGCCCTTCACCTCTTCCCACAAATACGCCTGCCTTAGCGCCTGCTCAGTTTTCTCTTCCAACTTCTTTCTATTTCTTTCGCCTTGCATCCTGACGCCATAAACCACATTTTCAAATATGGATAACGGCAGCGGCAATGGCAGCGCGAAAACCATCCCTATCTTACGGCGTAATTCCTCTATGTCGATCCCCCTGATATCTTTTCTTTCCAGCTCTACCGCTCCCGTCATCTTAAAGGCCGCGTTAAGGTCGTTTAAACGGTTAAGCGTGCGTAAAAAGGTTGTCTTTCCGCTGTTTGCCGGTCCGATCACGCTTAAAATCTCATTCGACCGTATCTCCAGATTCACTTGTTTTAACGCATGGATAGAACTGAACCAGATATTTAAGTCGTGTACCTCAAATTTTACCATTTCTTCTTCTTCCTGAATTTATAACGGATGATTATCGCCACTAAGTTCATAAATAAAACCAGCGTCAGCAATACGAATGCCGTCCCGTAACGTATTTTTTCATCAACGTTAGGCACTTGTGTAGAAATTACATAAAGATGGTACGGCAGAGCCATTGCCTGGTCAAAGACAGACTTGGGAAGTCGCGGCAGATAAAAAGCCGCGACAGTAAATAAAATAGGCGCAGTCTCTCCGGCTGCCCTGCCTAAACCCAGAATAGTCCCGGTTAATATGCCCGGTATGGCATTGGGAAGGACGATGTGCCTTATAGTTTGCCATTTACTCGCGCCTAAAGATAAGCTTACCTCCCGAAATGACTGCGGAACGCTCTCCAGCGCCTCGCGGGAAGTAGTAATAATGACAGGCAGTATCATGATCCCGAGAGTCAATGATCCTGAAAGGATCGACACTCCAAATTTAAAGAATACAACAAAAAGAGCCAAACCGAAAAGCCCATAAACCACAGAGGGCACACCCGCTAAATTGACGATGGCTAATTTTATAAGCCGTGTAAGCAGGTCATCTTTTGAATATTCGCTTAAATATATCGCTGAAAGCAGGCCTATAGGTAAAGCGAACATGATGGCGCCTACAACTAAATATACCGTCCCTATAATTGCGGGGAATATACCGCCCGCGCGCATCCCTTGCCGCGGCATATCCGAGAGAAATTGCCAGTTTATCGCGGGCAGCCCCTTTTGGATAATAACCAGGACAATCAAGCCCACAGGCACTACTATTAAAAGCGTAGACAGGAATAAAAGAAAGAAAGCAATATTTTGGTTTTTGTAAGAATTCTTCATTGCTGTCTTTTCTGCAAGAATAAATCAGCGGTTACGTTAATTGCGAAACTAATGATAAAAAGGATTATGCCGATAGCAAATAGAGCAAAATAATGTTCACTCCCGACTACCGCCTCCCCCATTTCAGCGGCTATGGTAGCGGTTAAAGTCCTGACCGGCACTAAGATGCTGTTCGGCATGACCGCGGCATTACCTGTGATCATCATTACCGCCATTGTTTCGCCGATCACGCGGCCTATTCCCAGCATGACTGCCGCGAGTATGCCGCTGGATGCTGCCGGAAGCATCACCCGCCAAATTGCCTGCCAATGCGTCGCTCCTAACGCCAGGGCCCCTTCTTTATACGTTTTCGGGACCGAATATAAAGCATCCTCGGCAATAGAAACTATTGTCGGCATAGCCATAAACGCCAGCATTATTGAACCCGATAAGGCGGTTAAACCGGTAGGCAAATGGAATATATTCTTCACTAACGGCACCAGGGTTATCATTCCGATAAATCCCAAGACAACGCTGGGAATAGCCGCCAATAATTCTATTCCCGCCTTAAGGATCTCTTTGATCTTTAAAGGGGCAATCTCAGCGATATAAACAGCGCAGCCTACTCCGATAGGAATTGAAATGACCGCCGCTCCCAGCGTAACTAACAAGGAGCCGGAAATTAAAGGCAGTATCCCTAATTGCGCAGGCTCTGAAATAGGGTACCAATTTTTGCCGAACGAAAAATCAAAAGGGCTCACGGTTTTAAATACCGAAAGCCCTTCTTTTAACAGAAATAAAAAAATTAACGCCACAAAGAATATCGAGGCCAGCCCGCACACCTGTATAAGCTTTACGATTACGAATTCTTTGATTTTACGCATAGATAATCATATCTTATTTTTTTACAGGGACAAAATCAGTCGCCAAAACAATATCCTGCCCTTCTCTAGAAAGCGCGAAATCTATAAAATCTTTTACCGGGCCCTCAGGTATGCCGTCTGTATATAGGAACAGCGGCCTTGAGATCGGATATTTTCCGTTTATAACGTTTTCAATTGTAGGCGCTTCATATTCTGAATTTTCATCTTTCGCGATAGACAATGGTTTTTGATTCTTTGAAATATAGCCCATCCCGTAATATCCTATAGCCGCGGGATTTCCGGATACTTCATCGGCAATCGCCTGGGAAGATGAGAGCATTAACGCGCTTGGAGCGAATTCTTCTTTGCTGTTAGGGTCGTTCTTCCTCAAAATATGCTCTTTAAAGTAAACATGGGTCCCCGAATTGACCTCGCGCGACAATATCACGATCTTCTCGTCTTTGCCGCCAAATTCTTTCCAATTTGTAGCCCTCCCCGTGAAAATAGCCGCCAGCTGATCAGCAGTAACCGCGCTTACAGGGTTTTTCGGATTTACCACAACCGCAAGCCCGTCTAATGCAGCTTTTATTTCATTGGGGTTAATGCCTTTTTGCTTAGCAAAGGCTATTTCTTTCTCCTTAATGTTCCTTGAGCTCATGGCGATGTCACAGGTCCCGCTGATCAGGCTTGATAAACCCGTACCCGAACCGCCGCCTGTAACCGCAATAAATTTAGCGGGATTTTTCTCCATGTATTTCTCAGCCCAGGCCTGGCCAAGATTAACCATTGTGTCAGAACCTTTTACCTGGATGGAGCCGCTGTCTTTAGAAGCGAAAGCGGGAATAGTTAAAGATGTAACAGACAGAATAAAGAGCAATTTTTTTAGCATTTTTTCCTCCTCTTTAACATATTATACTAATCCATATAATTTCTATATGAAAATCATGTAAAATCTATGTAAAATTAAAGAGCCAAGCAAAGGACTAAAATAGTATCTTTAACTTTGTACCCAGAACGTTAGAATCTACCCAGATCTTCCCGCTCCTTGAACTCTGCAGTAAATAAAATACCTCTCCTTTTATGTTTTTAGTAACGTTCACGCCAACGCCCGAATAAAATCTATTCCGGCTGAATGCTTTATTTTGAAGATCCAGGAATATTTCATCGGCTAGATACGGCTGGATCTGTAATTTCGTGAACTTCCAGGGAAACTTTATTGTAAACTTATTCCGGTAACGCCAGGCGTCCGCCTGATATTCAAAATGCCTGTATTCGATACGGTTCCGGTCATCGATCTTGAATCCGTAAACGTCATATTTTAAGGCAGCGTTCAGGTGCGGGCGGTTCTCTTCTCTAAAATCCCCTTTCTTCTTCTCGTAGACCTGCCGGTAGTTTGCCCCGAGATCAAGATGTTTATTTATGCTATAGACAAATCCCGCGTCATAATGATGGTAGAAAAATTCCCCGGCGTCATCCGCCCACCGGAACTCTTCTTCCAAAGTTATCTTTGATCCTTTATTAATTTTGAATTCCTGATTTTCCGTATGCCATATCTGGAAATCCCCGTCATCGTAAGCATAAACTTTCGTTGTTAAAAATAAAACTAATCCAACTATTACAAAGATCCTTCTCTTCATCTTTTCTCCTTTTAATTATGGACGCCAGCCCAGCTATTACCCGGAACATATTGTAAAACTAACTCAAGCAATTTACCTCCTTTCTTTAATTATCAAAAGGAGTATATAATCAAAGTATTAAATGCGCTTCAAAGGTAAGTAAAATCCAGGTAAAATTTCTGAGGTGTTTTTGTGTCTGCTTACTGCGGTAGGGTAAACCAGAATTTTGAGCCAAAGCCTTCGGCGCTTTCTACGCCGGTACTCCCGTTATGGAGTTCAATGATGTGCTTTACAATAGAAAGCCCCAGGCCTGTTCCGCCGAGTTCGCGGGAACGCGCCTTATCCACGCGGTAGAAACGCTCAAAGATGCGGGGAATATCTTTCACGGGGATACCAATCCCTGAATCTTCTACAGTGACCTTAATTCTTCCTTTTATCTCTTCACTATAAATCCTGACAAGGCCTTTCTCTTTATTGAACTTTATGGCATTATCCACCAAATTTGTGATCACCTGCTCTATCCGGTCTCTGTCGGCGGTAACCTGGAGGCTCGAAGGTAATTCATTCTTAATGTCTATCGCTTTCTTTTTCGATTGAGCCCTAAAGCCGGAGATGATCTCATCAAACTGCTCTTTCAGGTTAAAATCACTCCTCTTAAGTGTTATTTCTTTTGACTCTAAATGCGATAAAGAAAGCAGGTCATTAACCAGCTTATCCAGGCGCTCGGCATGGTCATGGATTATCATTAAGAATTTCCGGTTATTCTCTCTATCGTCTAAAGCCCCTTCGAGCAGGGTTTCCACAAACCCTTTTATCGATGTAAGCGGGGTTTTCAATTCATGAGAAACATTGGCCACGAAATCGCTGCGCACGGTCTCCAATCTTCTTATTTCGGTTATATCATGTATAACTACGAGGCACCCCGCAGCTGACTTATTGTCCAATATCGGCGTGGCATTAACTTCAAAAACTCTACGCTCTACGGCGATAAGGCTGATTTCTCCGGACTTCGCTTTACCTTCATTTAAAACGCTGCTTAGGATCTCAAAGATATCATTATTGCGTATCACCTCCAAAAAGATCTTCCCCTCGGATTCTCTTTTAAGAATGTTAAATAATTTTTCTATTTCAGGATTAATGGAAACGATGCGCAAATCCTTATCAACAACGATAATGCCTTCGATCATACTGTTAAAGACAGCCGAGAGCTTCTGATTCTGCGCCTTTATCTGTTTGATCTTATCTTCTAAGTCGGATGCCATTTTATTCAAAGTAGATGCCAGCTCCCCTATTTCATCTGCGGGTAGATCGATCATTTTATGGCTAAAATCACCTTCAGAAAATCTCCGCGAAACCCGTATCATCCTTTTTATCGTCTGTACAGTGCGCCCGGTGATTAAAGAAGCTAAGATAAAAGCAAGCGCAAGCGCAAAGAATAACCCTGTAAAGACCGTTCTTCTAAGGGCAAACAAAGTTTTCCGCACGCTTTCAAGCGGAAGAGCCAACCTTAATATTCCCGTAATTTCATTTTTATCCTTAAGCGGCAGGGCTATATAAAGCATATTTATTTTCAATGTAGATGAATAACGCTTATCTACGCCAACGGCTCCGGTTAAAGCGGTTTTTACTTCCGGACGATAAAGATGGTTCTCCATTCGCTGGATTTGGGATTCGGGTGTTTCGGAATCAGCCAGGACCCTGCCTGTAGTTTTTATAATTGTGATACGGCAACTCGTTTTACCGCTGAACTCCTTGGCTAGAGCCTCTAAATATGGGATATCTTCCTGCTTCAGACGCTCAAGAGGGATCCGGTTTTCGATCAATCCGGCCTGGGTAATTAAAGAGGATTGGATATTTTGGAGGGAATTCGCTTCTAAATTCCTGCTTAAAAAGAAGGCGATAAAACTAAAGGAGGCGAGGATTACAAAAACATATGAAAAAATGAGCTTCTGCGCGAAACTAATCCTCATGTTCAAGTTTATAGCCGTAATTTTTTACCGTAACTATACGCCTGGATTCGCCCTTTAATTTCTTACGCAATGTCCTGATATGGACGTCAACAGTCCGGGTTTGGATATCGATGGCATGGTCAAAACCCCAAATAGTGTCCAAAAGATAATCCCGGGACAGCACTCTTCCTCTGGCTTTTATCAGGGTCTTTAAAAGTTCAAACTCTTTTGCGGTCAATTCTACCGGTTTATCTTTAACACTCACGGTAATTCTCGACAGATCGACGATCAAATCGCCCAGCTTTAGAATTTCGGCTGTCTTATCCTTCTCTTTAGCCCGTCTTAGTACCGCTTTTATTCGAGCGGTCAATTCTCTTACGCTAAAAGGCTTGGTTACATAATCATCGGCGCCCAATTCAAGCCCAACAACTTTGTCCGATTCCTGAGTTTTGGCGGTGAGCATAATGATCGGGGTCGATGCCGTCCTGGTTTCTTTTTTAAGCGCCTTGCAGACTTCCAAGCCGTCCATCCCGGGAAGCATTAAATCCAAAATGATCAAATCAGGATGCTCTCTTGACGCGTAATCTAAAGCGTCTTCCCCGTCTTGAGCGGACAACGTCCTGAACCCTTCTTTTTTAAGGTTATATTCCAGCATCTTGACTATATCTTTTTCGTCCTCGACAATTAATATTTTTTCCTTCATGCGAATCCCTTGCTTATTCAGAACCGACTTAAACGGGACAAGCCGCCCGTTTCCTAACTGGCGGTGGGGCTGGGATTCGAACCCAGGGTGGACTTACGCCCACAACAGTTTTCAAGACTGCCGCTTTCAACCGCTCAGCCACCCCACCAGGATCAACGCCTTCTACGAAAGGATTTCGTTTAGCAAGAAAAGAGCTGCCGGAATGCAGCCCGGATAATCCCGCTGCCTGTTTGGAAGAAATTATTAAAAAAGTTTACGTAGGAAAAATTCTTGAACATTATATTCAGGCAAAAAGCAAACAGCATCACATTGAGTATATACACAAAAGAGAAGCCGAATATATAGTTCGCTTTCAAAAAATCGCCTTTCTTCGAACGCAGGGTTTTGGCGCTGTAGACCAGATGCAGCACCAGGCTGAAGCTCAAAAGAAAAGTGAAATACCCTGTCCCTTCCTCGCTGAGCGCGAAAGACGCAAGCAAATATATGATAAAGAGCAGGATAGTATAGATTGGCAGAAGATACGGGGCCACCTTCACCAGTGGCTTTAAGAATTGAAAGACCATCTCCAAAAGCCTGTGGCCTTTTGAGTAAACGATAGCCGGTTCATAAATGAAAAGATATATCACAATAAAACTGGAAACCCCGGCCCACAGGTAACTCTGAAATACCGCTTCTATGCCGCTCAACTCATTAAGAAAAGCCGCGGTCACCGAAAAGACAAAAGGCAGCAAACATACCCCCATCAAAAGCTTGAGTATGCCGAAAGCGTTTTGATATAAAAAAGCCGGTTTCGGTGAAGAAACCTCTCCGGAGTCAGCGGGAGCTTCCAGGTTCAGTTTGTTAAAGATCGCGTTGTCCTCTTTACCGGGAAATTCTTTCTTTGCCATCTAAATACGGCCTTAAGACCTCCGGGATCATTATCGAGCCGTCCTTCTGTTGGTAATTTTCCAATATGGCTGCTACCGTCCTTGCCAAAGCTATACCTGAGCCGTTTAAGGTATGCACATATTCGGTTGCCGGTTTGCCGGTTTGCCGGTTAACCTGTTTATATTTTATATTCGCGCGCCGCGCCTGGAAACTCTCAAAGTTACTGCAGCTTGAAACTTCAAGCCACTGGCCTATTCCAGCGGAATATGCCTCCAGGTCGTAGCACTTACTGGCTGAAAAGCTTAAGTCTCCGGTCGGCAGCATTACCACCCTGTAAGGCAATCCCAACAGTTGCAAGACGCTTTCCGCATCGCTGACTAATTTTTCCAGCTCGTCGTAAGAGGTTTCGGGCTTAACGAACTTGACCATCTCTATCTTGTCGAATTGATGCACCCGCATAAGACCCTTCGTATCTTTGCCGTAAGAGCCTGCCTCCCTGCGAAAACAGGCGGTATAAGCGGTATAATAAACAGGCAGATCTTTCTCTTCAAGTATCTCATCCCGCAACATGTTGGTTACCGGGACCTCAGCCGTAGGGATGAGGAAGAGGTCATCATCTTTTAAGCGGTACATATCTTCTTCCATTTTCGGAAGCTGGCCCGTCCCCGTCATTGACGCGCGGTTAACCAGGAATGGCGGGAAAATCTCCGTATAGCCGTGCTTTTTAGTGTGCAGGTCAAGCATAAAATTTATCAATGCCCGCTCTAGTTTAGCTCCCCATCCTTTGAAGAGGATAAAGTTTGATCCGGTGATTTTTGCCGCCCTGCCCAAGTCGATAATATCCAGGTGCTGGCCTAATTCTACATGGGTCGCCGGTTTAAAATCGAATTTTGGCGGATCGCCCCAGGAACGTACGGTCTTTTTACATGAGGCGTCTCCTACGGGTATAGATGAATGAGGGATATTGGGGATAGTCAAGAGCAATTTATCCAGCCCAATGGAGGCTGCCTTTAATTCACTCTCTAATCCGGCTATCTTTTCGGAGGTCTCCTTCATGGAAGAAATTTTTTCTTTAACGTCTTTTTTTTGCTTTAATAAAGCGGTTATTTCATCATTCGCCTTATTCTTCTGCCTCCTCAGGTCTTCCAGTTCGGTAAGGATTTTACGCCGGGAATCTTCTAGTTTTAGAAAACCATCCAGATCCAGCTGTAAGTTACGGTCCTTAAGCGACTTTTTGACTAGTTCGCTGTTCTCTCTGATAAATCTTAGGTCCAACATGTGTTTTTCCTTTTATCCTTTAATAACCGCTAACGGTCGCATACGGCAGACGCGCTTGGCTATGCCGGCGTTATGTACCACATTTACGACTTCATTTACGTCTTTATACGCCTCCGGAGCCTCTTCCACTACTGTCCCCCTGCCGGATGCCCTTATCATTATACCTTTGGATTCCAATTCTTTCAATAACACATTGAAATTAACCGATCTTAGCGCGGCAGAGCGGGATTTCAGCCTACCCGCGCCATGGCAGGTCGAACCAAAGGTCTCTTCCATCGCCTTTTGGGTACCCGCGAGCAAATAAGAATTCCTCCCCATGTCTCCGGGTATGATCACCGGCTGGCCGATCTTCTTATACCTTTCGGGCAAAGCCGGATGGCCCGGACCGAAGGCGCGCGTCGCTCCCTTCCGGTGAACGCATAGGACCCTTTCCTTACCATCAATAATATGTTTTTCTATCTTAGCGATGTTATGCGCGACATCATAGATCAAAAACATACCTAAGTCCTGCCAGGATTTAAAGAAGACCTTCTCGAAAGCCTTACGCGCGAGATGCATCAGGCATTGGCGGTTGTTCCATGCGTAGTTCGCCGCGCATCTCATTGCTCCCAGATATTGTTTAGCCTCTGGAGAATTCACCGGCGCGCAGGCCAGCTGCCGGTCCGGGACGCTGATATTGTATTTTTGGAGGCAATGGATCATGTTCTTAACGTAATCATCGCATATCTGGTAGCCGAAACCGCGGGAACCGGAATGGATCATTAAAACCACCTGGCCCAGGTCCAGGCCCAACTCATCGCAGTCCTGGCGGCCATAAAGCTGGTCGATAACCTGTATCTCAAGGAAATGGTTCCCTGAGCCCAGCGTGCCGGACTGCGCTTTCCCCCTTTCATACGCCCGCTCGGAAACGGCTTCGGGATCAGCGCCTTTTATCGCCCCGTTTTCTTCCGTGCATTCAAGGTCCTCTTCGGTTCCGTAGCCTTTGCTTACCGCCCATCCGGAACCTTTTATAAGGATGCCCCTTTCTTCTTTCGATGTTACTCTTATCTCTCCTTTTGAGCCGACGCCTGATGGCACATCGGAAAATAACCTGTTCGCCAGCTCCTCTATTTTTTTACCCTTGATCTCTTCGTATTGAAGATTGGTCCTTACAAGCCTGACACCGCAATTTATATCGAAGCCCACGCCGCCTGGAGATACAACGCCTCCATTTTCTATATCCGTGGCTGCCACGCCCCCGATAGGGAAGCCATAACCCCAGTGTATGTCAGGCATCGCCAGAGAAGCGTTTACTATCCCCGGCAGGAACGCTACGTTTGCCACCTGCTCCGCTGCCTTATCATGGCGGATATCCTTAAGTAATTTTTCATCCGCGTAGATTATACCCGGAACACGCATCCCGGGCTTATATGATTTAGGGATCCGCCAGCGGTAATCGTCAATTTTCTCTAATGAGCCTTCCCAGAGTTCTGCCATGGTCACAGTAAGAAAAGTTTATACGTCAAAAATTATTTGCGCCTGCCAGCCTGACCCGGTTTTTTCAATCTTTAATTCGTGGTATGTTACCGCTTTAATTTCGGTTTTTATCTCGCAATCTTCGGTATTTATACCCGATGCCTCGGCTTGCAGGCTATTCTTATCCATCTGTTTTATTTCGAACCCGTAAAAGATCAATTCTTTAGCGTAAGAGAAAGAAAGCAGTTCGCTTAGCCATGCGACAAGAAGTTCTTCCGAATTATCCGCTTTTAAATCAACGTTTGTTTTTGTAATTTGCTTGCCCTGAACGGAAACGGGGGGTTCAGCGATAATGTCGAACATCGCCTCCGCAGCATTCAGAAAAAGCCCCTTTAAATCTCGCCCTTTCACCCGGATGCCTATATCTGCGGTGTGATCGATGAATTCGTAGTTTTTCAAGGAAGGATTAGTGGGCCATGATGGAGTCGAACCATCGACCTTGACATTAAGAGTGTCCTGCTCTACCGATTGAGCTAATGGCCCTTCTAGTTTAGGTAATAATTATACCATAAAAATATATTTTTCAATTTCGAATTTATTGCGGCTCTGTAATATGCGCCCAGCAGGAGTTGAACCTGCAACGTCCAGCTCCGAAGGCTAGCGCTCTATCCAGTTGAGCTATGGGCGCGATAATTATCAAATCTATCCTCCCGTCATCTATGCGCTCACGTATCTCTACGTGAATCCGTTCGCAGCTGATGGGATTAATTCGCACAATAACTTACTCACACTATCGTGTTCGTAAGTTATGTGCTCATTAAAGTTGAGCTATGGGCGCGATAATTATTTCTACGTGAATCCGTTCGCAGCTGATGGGCGCGATGAAAGCGGTTCATATTGTCTCGCAATTTTCTCCAAGGAGTTTCCTGAATTTCTCCAGTTTCTTTTTATCTACAGCCAGGACGCCTATTTCGGCGGTTGTCCGCACCGGAGAATTCAGTTGTATCTTGTCCGGGCCTATCTTGCCGGCGATATCTTTTAACTTCTTCATGTGCGGCAGGTCGTCATTTATCCCCTTTACCAGCATCACTTCCAGCCAGATCCTGCCCTTAAATTCTTTCCTTAACTCTATCAAGCCGTTTATAATGTTTTCGATTTTTATTCCCGGCGCAGGGCGGTCGATCCGCTCGAATTTTCCGGAAACCACCGCGTCGAGAGAAGGAACGATCAAATCGGCGTTCAGCAAGTCCCTGCGCACGGAAGGCTCCGCCAGCAAAGAAGCGTTAGTAATGACCGCTATAGGGGCGGAAGTGATCTTTTTTATTTCTTCGATCAGGCCGCCTAATTTAATATTCAATGTAGGTTCTCCGCAGCCAGAGAAAGTGATGTAATCCAAATCTTTCGCTTCTTTCGGGTTATTCTGCAGCCAGAGTTTTAATTCCTCCGCTATCTCTTCCGTACGGATATATTCTCTCCTCTGTGAAGTTGTGCCGGAGCCGGCGCCCAATTGGCAATAAACACAGTTGAAGCTGCATACCTTATAAGGTGTCAGCGTTATCCCCAAAGATAGCCCCAGCCTCCTCGATTTAACCGGACCGTATATATATTTCATGGTTTGGTGTGTCGTCTTCTACGACAAAAAAACCCACCTTCTATTTAGCGCGCCATTTTCGCGCCGTTAAATAAGGGTGGGAGTTTTGCTTTAATTACTTTATTACTATAGTGCAGTTCTGGGTACCGAAGGAATTGGAGACGCAACTGCCGCAATGGGGATCGTTGATCCAGGAGCCATCGACCAGGAATTTGTATTCGTATTTTCCGGGTTTCAGGTTGACTTTTACTTTCCAATTGCCCTTGGTATCCTTTTTCGCGGACAACATTTTTGTATCCCAATTGTTAAAGCTGCCTGCTAGATGGACCCTTTTTGCCTGCGGCGCATAAAATTTGAATTCTGTAGGCTTTGATTTTATCAATACCGCCATGATACCCTCCTTTTTACTATAACCATTTTATACGCAACGATATAGCGCTGTCAAGAATTTTTTCACTTATACCGCTACTATAGAAATCCCTTTTTTATCGGCAAGCTCAACGCTTTCCTGTTTATCTATAAAGATGGTCTTCGCCGCTTCTATAGCCAGGCATGAGCCTTTAGCCTTTATGAGGGTTTTAACCGTGTTTAAGCCCACTACAGGGATGTCAAATCGTAAATCCTGCTTTGGCTTGCTTACCTTGACCACAGCAAAACCGCCTCTTGCCAGCTTTCCCGCGCGGCGGATAAGGTTATCCGTCCCTTCGAAAGCCTCTACAGCTACTATCGCCTTATGCTTAACCGCTACGGCCTGGCCTATGTCTAAAAAGGCGACCGCTTTCGCCAATTGCAGGCCAAAATACACATTTTCCCATTGGCGGAAATCCGGGTTATTTTTGGTAAGAACGCCTTTTTCGGGCAAAAGCTCCTTGATAAAAGTCGTGGAATCGATCAATTCGAAACCTCTGGAATTCAATTTTTCAGCCATTGCCCCGAATAAGGTATCAGCCCTCTTGTCTTTAACGCTTTTAAGCAGCTCTTTTAATTCAGGGTCCTTGTTTATTTCATTGCTGAACAGCCTCCGCGGGCTTATCTGTCCGGCCATGGCTATCCTGGCGACCCCTTCGCTTTTGAATATTTCGAATAATCTTTGGAAATCGCCGAGGCTTAACCAATATATTTTATCAACATATTTTCTCAGGCGGGATGAGGTGTCGCCTTTGAGCGCAACCGCTATAACGCAGCAACCTTGTTTCTTCGCCGCATCCGCGAATAAAATAGGGAATTTTCTGTTGCCGGCGATCAGGCCGATCTTTTCCATATTATTTTCAGGGACGCCCTTATCTGCAGGAGCGGACCATCCCTCTTTGAGAATTATTTATAAAACCGATGAGGTAAGAGATTTCTTTCCCTGGCGGAATTTCCGACTGTAATTTTTTCAGGGCGTGTTTGGGGGTGAGGCCGGAGTTGAAAAATATCTTGAACGCGCGGTCAAGGTGCTCTATCGAATCCTTATCTACGCCGTGGCGGCGCAGGCCGACGAGGTTCAAGCCGTAAACCCGCGCCGGATGGCCGTCGCAGGTAGAAAAAGGCGGGATATCCTGCACGACTTTTGAACATCCGCCGATGATCGAAAGCGTACCGACCCTGACAAACTGGTGTATAGCGACGAGCCCGCCTACGACCGCCTTGTCTTCTATGGTTACGTGCCCGGCAAGCGTACCATTATTGGCGATAATACAATTACTGCCCACATTGCAATCATGGGCGATATGAGAATAAGCCATGAAAAGATTATTGCTGCCGACAACCGTCTTCGCCCCTTCTCCGGTTCCCGGATTAAAAGTGCAATATTCGCGGATGATATTATTATCGCCGATCTCGAGATAGCTCTGTTCCCCCTTGAATTTCAAGTCTTGCGGCCTGCTTCCGATCACGGCGCCCGTGAAAATTTCGCTGCCCGCCCCTATGCTGGTATTGCCCGTAACTACACAGTGGGAATGGATCTTAACGGATTTCCCCACGATCACTCCGTCCCCGATAATAGAATAAGGGCCGACTTGTACTTCATCGGCCAGGCTTGCCTTCTGCGAGATTATCGCTGTCTCATGAATTCGCATATCTATGATTCCACCAGGGCGAACATCAGATCGGCCTCAGTTACCAATTTCCCCTCAACGAACGCCTTACCGTGCACCTGCCCTGTTCTTGCCTTGATCTTTCCCGCCTCTACCTCAAGTACAAGCTGGTCCCCCGGGACAACTGTTTTCCTGAATTTAATATTATCGGCGGATAAGAAATAAGCCAGCTTGCCGCGGTTGGCCTCAGGGGAAAGCATCATCACGCCCGCTACCTGCGCCATGGCCTCGACGATCAGAACGCCCGGCATGACAGGCTTTCCCGGGAAATGACCCTTGAAAAAATAATCGTTTATAGTCACGTTCTTTATGCCGGTGGCGCGCTTTCCGGTTTCAAGATGGAGTATCCTGTCCACGAAAAGGAACGGCTGGCGGTGCGGAAGTATCTTCATGATCGTTTCAATGTTTAATTGCCCGTCCTGGGCGGTAAGATGTCCGGCGCCGATCCCGCCTAAGGCGTATCTTTGCTTCTGCTGGTTAATTTTTCCCGCGAGCTTTAAATTAAGGGAGTGCCCGCTCTTTATGGCGATGATATGGCCTTTTACCGGCTCGCCCAACACATACAGGTCCCCGAACAAATCCAGCATTTTATGCCTGACAAATTCGTCTTGATAGCGTAATTTATTTTTTATGACACCTTTTTCTCCGACAACGAGGGTATTTTCGTAATTGGCTCCCTGGCCCATCCCCTGATACTGTAACCCCTGCGCTTCGCTCTCAAGGCAAAAGGTCCTGGATGACGCGAGCTCATCCTTGAATACTCCGTCGACGAACTTTAATTCCAGGTACTGGGCCCTAAGCAGCGGGTGGTTATAATTAAGCGTATATGATATCTTGAATTCCTGAGAGGGTAAGGCGACGATGGCCGAGCCTTCCTCTTCCACGAATATCGCCTCTTTGATAAGATAGCTCCGCCGGTCTTTTTCCTGTTCCCTTGTGCCCGCCTTTGATAATATTTCGAGGAAATTCAGGCTGCTGCCGTCTAAACCGGGGACTTCATCGTTATCCATCTCGATAAAAATATTATCGATGCACAGGCCGGCAAGGGCCGCCATCAGGTGTTCGATCGTATGTATCTCAACTCCGTCCCGGCCCAGAGATGTCCTACGGGGAGAATTCGACGCGGACAGCAAGGAATCAACCGACACTTTGATTACCGGCCTTCCGGGCAGGTCTGTGCGGATAAAATTGATACCGCTTCCCTCTTCAGCCGGCTTAAAGGTGATGTTCACCTTATTTGCGGTGTGCAAACCTATGCCTTTTAAGCTGATCTCCTTCGCGATCGTCTTCTGTTTTTCCATTATTTGAGTTTAGCCTCCAACTCTTCTATCTTTTTCTTCAGCTCCGAAACAGTTTCATAAAGCCTCGGCAGGTTCTGCACGCACGCGTTTGCGCGCTTTGCCTGCTTCGCGGGTTTTGCCGGATAACCCCAGACCATAGTATCGGGGGGGATCGATTTACTGACCCCCGACTGTGCCATAACTATGGAGTTGTCTCCTACGCTGATGTGGCCGACTAACCCGGCCTGGCCGGCAAGTATTACGTTGTTGCCCACGGTAGTGCTGCCCGAGATGCCGACTTGCGCCACGATTATGGAATTATTGCCGATGGACACATTATGCGCGATCTGAACCAGGTTATCTATTTTCGTTCCGCTTCCTATCACGGTTTTATCGAAGCGCGCCCGGTCGATAGTTACATTGGCGCCTATTTCCACATCATCTCCGATCTCCACAGTCCCTACCTGAGGGATCTTATGATGCAGGCCTTCTATGGTGGCGAAACCGAAACCGTCCGAACCTATCACCGTGCCGCTGTGGATGATAACGCGGCTGCCGATGGTAACCTGTTCCCGTATTGAAACATTAGGGTATATTACGCAATCGCCGCCTATTTTAGAATGGTGTCCGACGAAACAACCGGAATATATTACGCAGCCATCCCCGATAGATACGCTATCCTCAATTACCGCGTACGGGCCGATGGCCACGGAACGGCCCAGAGAAACATCCTTGCCTAATATGGCCGAGGGGTGGATACCCTGGGGGCGCCTTGACTCGGCCGGAGAAATGAAAGAAATCAGCTTGGCAAACGCGAAAGAAGGATTGTCCGTGCGGATTATGGGTTTTGGGGCCTCTTTGACTTCCCTGGAAGTTATTACGGCTGAGGCTCCCGTTTTCTCCAGAAGGGGCAAATATTTGGGGTTTGCCAAAAATGTGATATCCCCTTCACGCGCTTCCCTGATGCCGGATATTCCCGTAATGATGATATCCGGGTTACCGGATATTTCACCGTCGATAATCCCGGCTATTTCTTTCAAAGTCTTTTGCATATTATGAACGCGCTTTACCCATTGGCGCGTATTAAGAAATCGGACCCAGCTTACTTCTTATACTTCGCGTTCAGGATAGCGATAACCTTATCGGTTATGTCCATATTCTTGGTCTGGTAGACGAAAACCCTGTCGTTGAACACCAGGGTGTAACCTTCCTTTTCCGCGTGCTGTTTTACCGCGTCCTCGATATCCTTGAATATCTCCTTCATTTTCTCGTCCTGCTCTTTGCGCAAGTCCGTCAATTTCTGGCGCTCAAAATCCTGCAGGCCTTTTACCTTGCTTTCAAATTCCGATTTCTTGGCGTCTTTTTCCTTTTCGCTCAATATGTTCATCTTGTCCTGCAATTGCTTCACTTCGTTGGTTTTCTTATCTATTTCCGAGCGATAGGAATTTTGCTTCTCGGTTAAGTTCTTGTCGTATTCCTTGGTTTTTCCGTATTCGCTGAAAACGCGGCTCAAATCCACATAAGCGAATTTATCGGCCGCGTAAGCGCCCATCGGGCATAAAAGAAACGCCGCTAAAAGTATTATGGCTACTTTTCTCATTTTCTACTCCTCCTTTTTGAACAGACTGTAAGAAACGCGTCTGACATGTTTAGGCTGATTCCTTAGAATCCGTGGCTCATGCTGAAATGAAGCCTTCCGTTCCCTCTTTTTTCGTTCCCCGGCTCTTTATTCAAAGGGAGTCCGAAATCGAGCATTATCGGGCCTATGGGGGTCTTTACTCTTAGGCCCACACCTACTCCCGATTTGATCCCTCCTGTGCCTATATCCCCCGCCTTCTCCCAGACGTTGCCCGCGTCATAAAAGGCGGCAAGTTTTATGAAGCTCAATACCGGGTAAAGATATTCCACGTTACCCACTAAAAACGCTTCACCGCCCAGGGGATCTTTTGATACCGGGTCTATGGGGCCCACTTTTCTCTCATGGTAACCCCTGATAGTGTACGCGCCGCCCGCGAAAAACCTCTCATATATCGGAACGATGTCCGAATCCCCGTAAGGCTTGGCCAAACCGACGCGCCCCCTTAATTCCAAGACAGAACCCCCGACCAAAGGCAAATAATGGGAGGCCCTGCTGAAGATTTTCCAAAAGTCCTTGTTGCCTCCGAAAATACCTCCGGCATCCTCGAGGGAACCAGTTAATATATTGCCCCTGGACGGGTCAAAAATATTATCCCTTGAATCATAAGTAAGCCCCAGTTGCATGCTGCTTATCGTATTTGTGCCGTACTCGCGCATTAAGTCGTTAGAAGCGTTCTCGGTTATGTCCGTGATCTTTATAGTGTCATTGCGGTACATTAAGTCCGCCCTAAGATATTCGGATATCTCTTTGCCCAGCCTTACATCGCCTCCGGTTACATCCTCGTCGTAACCGTAACCTATATCTTCGGCCCGGTTGTGAGTGCGTTTGTAGGCGTCAAAACCGAACGAAACCGGATAATCAAAAAGCCAGGGCTCGGTGAAACTCAGGTCGAAGCTGTTGGTGATGGTTCCGAAAGAACCGCGGACCTTTAGGTCCTGTCCGGCGCCGGTAAAGTACGGGAAATTCTTCCAGTCGAAATTCTTTTGTTCGACTTCGACGAAGCCGACGAACTCTTCCACGCTCGAGTAACCTCCGCCAAAGCTAAAGGCGCCTGTCTTGGATTCCTTCACCTCAACTACCAGGTCTTTCTTATCGGGCACAGCGGTATCTTCGGTATCGTACTTTACCTCTTCGAAAAAGCCCAAATTCTGCAGCCTTTCCTTGCTGCGTTTTAGTTTTTCCCCGTCAAATCTATCCCCCGGCCTTATCCTGAGCTCCCGGCGGACCACTATATCTTTTGTCTTTACATTGCCGCGGACCTTGATCTTATCCACGTAGGCGACATTGCTCTCCATAATATTATAGACTATGTCGATACGCCCGGTATATGAATTCAGCGCGGTGGCTTCCTGGACCTGCGCGGAAATGTAACCCCTGTCAAAATAAAGCCCCTGGATGTTTACCACATCGCCCGAAAGCGCCTCTTCGCTAAAGACCTTTCCCGGCACGCATTCCTTCAATCTGGCCAGTATATCCTTTTGGGGGATATCCTTGTTACCCTGGACGGTAACGCTGCCTACCAGGTACCTTTTACCCTCCTCTATACTGACGGTAATGTACAAAAGCGGTTTTCTGGGATGGGACTTCACCTCATATGTGACAACCGCGTCCGCGAATCCCTCCCGATGGTAAAAGGATTTTACGCGCTCGATATCTTCATTAAGTACTTCGTCTTTCAGCACGCCCGGGTTAAAAAACCAGGCGCGCTTGGTCTTCATCAGTTTCAGGATGCGTTTGGCGGGAAAGCTTTTATTCCCCTCCACGAATATGTTCTTTATCCTTATCCTCTTTCCTTCTACGGCGGAAAATTCCACCCTTGCCTTGCCCGTCTGTTTATCTATTCCCACGCTGTAATTGACCTGCGCCTGGCTGAAACCCGCTTTTTCGTAAAGTTTGCGTATGGTATTCGCGTCTTCCGCCAGGTTGGGATAATCCAGGTACTGCGTTTCCTTGGATTTCAGGGTCTCCTTAAGCTTCTCCTCGCGCATCGTCAGCCGGGTCATCTCCGAGAAGGTGATCTTGTCGATAACCGGCCTTTCGCTGACGGTGATGATGACCTTTAAGCCCTTATTGTATTCTTCCGTGTCTATCTTTATATCGCTGAAGTATCCTAAAAGATAAAGGCGCTTCAGATCGTCGCTTATTACGGCTTCCTGATAGGGGCTGCCCGTCTTGGTTTTTATCTTGGATACGATGGTATTGCTGCTTATGCTTTTGTTTCCTTTTATCTCTATGGCGGTAACTAATTTTCCCGAAGTGCCCTCAGGCTGGGCTTTGGCAGGCGAAAATGTGATGCCCGCTGTTATCAGAACGGAGAAAATGAATAGGCTGGCTTTTCGCATTAAACTATTATATTAAAAATCTCTTCTTTAATCAAGAAAAAACGGGGTCAGAATTATTTTTCCTTTATCTGAGGCCAGAAAAATAATTCTGACCCCGTTTTTCTACGCTTCTTCTATCCGGGCAAGGTTCTCGAACCTGGTGTATTCTTTGATAAAACTTAATTTCATGGAACCTACCGGGCCGTTACGCTGTTTGGCGATGATAACCTCGGCGATGCCTTCATTATCCGGGGTCGGCTTGTAATATTCTTCCCGGAGTATCAATACGACAAGGTCGGCGTCCTGCTCGATCGCGCCGGACTCCCTTAAATCGGAAAGCTGCGGCCTGTGGTCCGTCCTTGACTCAACCGCTCGGGACAACTGGCTTATGGCGATGATAGGCACGTTCAATTCGCGCGCCAAAGACTTTAACGAACGGGAAATATCAGAAATCTCCTGCTGCCTGTTCTCTTCCTTTCCGCCTGATCCGCGCATCAGCTGCAGATAATCAAGTACGATCAGTTTTATGTCATGATGGGCCTTAAGCCTGCGGGCCTTGGCGCGCAGCTCCATAACGGAGATCGCCGCCGTATCATCAATGTATATCGGCGCCTCCGAAAGCTTTCCCGCCGCGGCGGTAAGGCGCGGCCAGTCGGAAGGGGCCAGGTAACCTGTCCTTACTTTATGCGCGTCTACTTTTGCGTGGGCGCAGAGCATCCTTTGGACCAGCTGCTCCTTGGACATCTCCAGGCTGAAAAAAGCCAGAGGTATCTTTTCGATCACGCCGGCGTATTCGGCGATCCCCAGGGCAAAGGCACTCTTGCCCATGGAAGGCCTCCCGGCGATGATGATCAAATCCGATTCCTGCAGTCCGGAAGTCTTATTATCGAAATCTATATAACCCGACGGAACACCTGTAACGTGCGATTTATTCTGGTAAAGCCGGTCTATGGCCTCAATACTGTCCTTGATGACTTCCTTCAGGTGCAAATAGCTTCCCTTGGTTTTGGTGTCGCTTACCTCGAAGATGAATTTCTCGGCGTTGTCCACTATCTCATCGACATTCCCGTCGCTTTCATAACAGAGGGAAGCGATCTTTGTGGCGCTGTTTATAAGGGTCCTTAATATATATTTTTCTTTTACGATCTTTACGTAATGGTTTATGTTGGCGGCGGTGGGGACAGAATTGACTACGGCGGTCAGGAAACTCGGGCCGCCGATCTCTTCGAGGGCTTCGATCCTTTTAAGCTCGTTTGTAACGGTGATGATGTCTACGGCCTTGTTGGCGCCGTAAAGGCTGCGGATGGAATCGAATACTTTCTTATGGGCGTCTTTATAAAAATGCTCCTTATCCAGCTTCTCAACGGCTTCTGAAAGGGCGTTTTCATCCAGAAGCATGGAACCCAATACCGCCATTTCGGCTTCAAGGTTCTGCGGAGGTACTTTATCTATCGGTATTTCCGGAGTCATTTCTTGACAATCCAGACTTTTATTTTCGCCAGAACGTCGGGATGCAGTTTTACGGGAACTTCATAAATCCCCAGGGCCTTTATCGGCTCATCGAGCACGAACGAATCCTTGTCGATCTCAAAACCCTCATCTTTCAAACCCGCGGACAGGTCCTGCGCGGTTATGCTCGCGTAAAGTTTCTCCTGCTCATGGGTCAAAACCGGTATGGTCAGGGAGATCCGTGAAAGCTTATCGCTTATCTCCTGGGCTTGCTTTTTTTCTTTCTCCGACTGCAAGGCCTTTTTCTGCCTCTCCAGTTCCAGCTTTTTAAGGCTTTCAGAATTCGCCGTCACGGCCAAGCCGTTAGGAAAAAGGAAATTGCGGGCATAGCCATCTTTTACTTTTACTATTTGCCCGGCCTTTCCGATCCTGTCTACATCTTTGCTCAATATTACTTCCATATTTTCCTCAAAGGGTTTTATACCCGTACATAAGGCAATAACGAAATGTATCTCGCCTTTTTTATCGCCTCGGCCACCATCCTTTGGTGCTTGGCGCAGTTACTGGAAATGCGCGGGGAAAGGATCTTGCCGCGTTCTTTGATAAACGCCTCAAGCCTTCTGGTATCTTTGTAATCAAGGCTCTTTACCTTATCCACGCACAATCTGCAAAACCTTTTTCTCACGGTAGAAAGGACGTCTCTTTTTTTGACTATCCTTTTTATTTTTTTCATTCTAACTGGCATCGGATTTATCCTCCTCTGTTTGATCGAGCCATGCTGTCTCGGTGGTTTCCAGCGGCGGCTCCACGGCAGTTTCCTCCGAGGGCCCGCTTGCTGCCACGCGGCTTTGCGCCTGTCCGAGGAATTGGACGCGTTCCGCCCTTACCTCCAAGACGCTGCGTTTCTGTCCGGAATTGTCCTCCCAGGAACGGGATTGAAGCCTGCCCTCGATAAAAACCGGGCTCCCCTTGTGCAGATACTGGTTGCAGGTTTCGGCCTGCTTATTCCAAACCACCGCCGTGAGGAAACAGACTTCCTCTTTTATTTCCTGATTCCTGTCTTTATAGCGCCTGTTAACCGCAAGCCGCAGATTGACCACGGCCGTCCCTTGCGGGGTATAACGCAGCTCCGGGTCCTTAGTGAGGTTTCCCATCAGCATTACCTTATTAAAACTAGCCATTATTTCTCCCTTTTAAAGATCCCAATGCATCAATATTACTCTTGTTTCGTAATCAGCACCCTCAATATATTCTCATTCAATTTATAAGCGTGAGTTATGTCCTTGACGCTCTCTCCCGGCGCGTTAAACTGCAGCAGGTAAAATATCCCCTCGCGGTGCCTCTTAAGCGGAAAGAACAATTTTCTTTTCTCGGACCACACTGCTCCGGACAAAACACTGCCGTTATTCTTGGAAACAACCTCCCCGATCTGGGAGAATAATGTTTTCTTATCATCATCCGTCAATTCCGGCTTAACTATGAACATCGCTTCATATTTATTCATCCTCGGAAAACCTCCTTCTATTAAAAAGGTTCATGCTTTGCGTTATACCCTGCGCCGCCCAGACACGGCAGCATTCGCAGGCGTTTTCTATTATGGCCTTTATCTCCGTTTTTTCTTTTTTTGTAAAAGAAGAAAGGACATAGTCAGCGGCGTCCGCGTTCCCGCGCGAAGGCCTGCCTATGCCTAAACGCAGCCTCGCGAATTCCGGGCTGCCCACTGAATCGATTATTGAACGCAAGCCCCGGTGCCCTCCCGATGAGCCCCGCGAGCGTATCCTGAGTTTGCCAAACTCAAGGTCCAGGTCGTCGCAAACTATCAGGATATCATTCAAACTTAACTTATATTTTTTTATTAAGGCGCTTACCGCCCGGCCGGACAAATTCATATAGGTAAGGGGCACTGCCAATACCAGGCTTTCGCCGTCGATCTTGCCTTTTCCGGCCAGCGCTAAGACGAGCGCGTCTCTTTTAAGCGGAATCTTGTAAATCCGGCTCAAGGCCTTGATCACGGAAAATCCTATATTATGCCTTGAACCCGAGTAAATCGTGCCGGGATTGCCCAAGCCTACGATCAGTTTCATTTCGACTCGCCGCGCCGGGCCATCACTTCTTTTCTTTGCCGGGCTTTTCTTCTTCCGCGCCTTCAGCTGGCACTTCCTTCTTTTCCTTTATAACTTCAGGCTCCTGCTTCTCCTCGCCTTCCACGGCAGGCGCCGCTACCTCTTCTTTTATGGGGGCCGCGACTGAAAGGACGATCGCGTCCGGGTTTGTCAGTACCTTGATATTCGAAGGGAAAGCGATGTCTTTGACATGTATAGAATCGCCTATCTTCATCTGGCTGACATCCACTTCGACATCCTGCGGTATTTCAGTCGGTAAACATTCGACTTCAATTTCCCAGAGATTATGTTCCAAGGAACCGCCTTCTTGTTTTACTCCTGCCGGCTCGCCTTTCGCGCTTACCGGAACGTTTACTTTGATCAATTCGGTAAGCGATATTTCGTTAAAATCCACATGGATAATATCGCCTTTCACGGGATCATACTGGATCTCTTTGATGAGGCATGGTTTGTCTTTTTGCTTTTTATCCGCGGTTTTCAGGTTTATCACCATGCTTTCTACCCTGTGATGGTGTATCAACTGCCAAAGCTCCTTATGGGATACTTTTATGGGCAGGGAGTTCTTCCCTTCCGAGTAGACAACGGCCGGTATGAAGCCTTTACCCCTCAGGTCCTTGACCTTGCTTTTTCCTATTTCCTCTCTGGTTTGGATCTCTAAAATAATGTTTTCCATTTACATTGCTCCGCTTTTTAATTAATCAAACAGTGAACTGACCGATTCCTCGTGATGGATCCTTTTTATCGCCTCGCCCAATAGCTCGGCTACAGATAATACCTTGATCCTGGAGTGTTTTTTACCGTTGGATAACGGTATGGTATCCGTGATCAACAGCTCCTCCAGGCTTTTGCATCTATCAATCCGCTCCAAAGCCGGCCCGGATAAAACTCCATGGGTAATTGCCGCGCGCACGCTTTTGGCTTTAGCTTTTTTCAAGGCTTCCACCGCCTCTATCAAGGAGCTGCCCGTCGCGATCAGATCGTCGACGATTATGGCGTTCTTGCCTTCAACATTACCCAATATATACATAACTTCCGTTTTTTCCGGCGAATCGCGCCTTTTATCTATAATGGCCAGCTCCGCGGAGAGCCGCTTGGCGTAGCCCCTGGCCATTTTTATCCCGCCGACATCGGGGGAAACTATGACCAGGTCTTCGAGTTTGAGTTTCGCCAGGTACTCTTTAAACACGGTGACGGCAAAAAGATGGTCCATTGGTATATCGAAAAATCCCTGTATCTGCCCGGCATGCAAGTCTACCGTCAAGATCCGGTCCGCTCCCGCAACGGTCAAAAGATTGGCCACCAGTTTAGCGGTAATGGGCACGCGGGGCTGGTCCTTCCTGTCCTGGCGGGCATAACCAAAATAGGGGATGACCGCGGTGATACGTTGAGCGGAAGACCGCTTAAGCGCGTCGATCATCACTAAAAGTTCCATAAGATTATCGTTTGACGGGGGACAGGTAGGCTGCACTATGAATACGTCTTTTCCGCGCACATTTTCGTTTATTTTTACGCGTATCTCCCCCTCGCTGAATTTGCCGACCAGCGCGTCGGATAATTTGATCTTTAGGTATTTGCAGATGTCGCCTGCCAGATCGGGATTCGCGTTTCCGCTGAATACCGCTAACTTATCCATTTCTTCTTACCCCTCGCTCTCTGATTTTATTGTGATTTTTTGATCGGCCTTGCCGGCACGCCCACGACTGTTACCCCTCCGGGCACGTCTCTGTTCCTTGTAACCACGCTGCCCGCCCCGGTCTTGGCGCGCTTGCCTA
Organism: Candidatus Omnitrophota bacterium; assembly: GCA_028716705.1. Taxonomy (GTDB): domain Bacteria; phylum Omnitrophota; class Gorgyraeia; order Gygaellales; family Profunditerraquicolaceae; genus UBA1562. The sequence continues at coordinate 35,013 of JAQUPI010000004.1, forward strand.
TTTTCACCGGCGCCACCAAAACGGTATCTGAACCGATAAACGCCTTTTCGCCTATACGCGTAATATTCTTGTTTTTTCCGTCGTAATTCGCGGTTACCGTGCCGGCTCCGATATTCACTGACGGGCCCACCCTGGCGTCTCCGATAAAACCGAAGTGTTTCGCGCGCGAACGCGCGGAAAAACGCGAGCGCGAAACTTCGATAAAATTCCCTACGGTGACGTTATTATCAAGAAAGGTGCCCGGCCTTACATGGGCAAAGGGGCCGACTGAACACTGGCCACCGATTTTAACATCCTTCTCGATCACTGTAAAGGGATAAATCGTGGTATCCCTGCCGATCTTTACCCCGTAGCTTATAAACGTGGAGTCGGGGTCTATTATGGTAACTCCCTCTCTCATCCAGGACTCCTGAAGCCTTTTCTGCATGATCTTATTCGCCTGAGCCAGTTCAGCGCGGGAATTGATACCCAGGGATTCATTGATATCCCCTATATCCACGCCGCCCACAAGGCCGCCGCTCCCGTAAAGCAAGCTTATTACGTCGGTAAGGTAGAATTCCTTTTTGGCGTTCTTTGCCCTCACGGACTTGAGGCTGCCGGCCAGCTTTTCCTTATTGAAACAAACGATGCCCGTGTTGATCTCTTTAATGCTTTTCTGGAAATCGCTGGCGTCTTTTTCCTCAACTATCCCGCTGATGGAAGCGTATTTATCGCGCAGGATCCGGCCGTAACCTTCCGGCTTATTCACCTTGGCGGTAAGCAACGTCGCGTCAGCGTTATTATTTATGTGGCGTTCGAGGAGCTTTTTGATGGTCTCTTTTTTCAAAAGGGGGTTATCCGCGTAGAGGACAAGTATGGTACCTTTAAAGTTTTTTAATAAAGGCATGGCGGTCTTTACCGCGTCGGCTGTTCCCCGGAGCTTTTTCTGTATCGCGACTTTTATGCCCGGCCTAAGGATCTTCCTGACTTCTTGGTGCTTATACCCCAAAACCGCTATCACTTCTTTCGCCTTCAGGGTATCGACCAGGTCCAATACATACTCCAGCACCGGCCTGCCGCAGATAGGATGCAAGACTTTCGGGATATCGGATTTCATCCGCGTGCTCTTTCCCGCCGCTAAAATTATGACCGCTGTGTTTTTATTCATTTTTAAATTGCCCCTGCGATGGTTGGGACGTGTGGATTCGAACCACAATAGCGAGACCCAAATTCTCGTGTCCTACCATTGGACGACATCCCAATGTCGTCAGACCTCCCACTCCGCATACTGATAACCCCGTGGGATTTCGCCTGTATATAAAGGAGCTTGGCTCAAAATTCTGATGTGCTGCCCGGGCCTCTGGTCTTTTCCTGCTCGAACGCTTCCAATATCCTCTTTTGCAGATACTCCCTGAAAGATTGCGTTATAGGATGAGCGATATCTTTGTGTTCAAGCTGCGCTCCGCTCTCCGGCCCCGCGGATGGCGCTACGGGCGCAAGGGCCCCAGCGCACTGGTTGCAATACTTTGAGCGAAGCTCATTCTTGAAACCGCACTTCGGACAAGGCTGTTTTATCTTCCTTGAAGGCATGGCGATAAAAAACCCGCTTGTCCCTTCTATTACCTTTATATTCCTGACTACGAAAGCGTTATCAAAAGTGACGGTAACATACGCCTTTAATTTTTTATCCGGCGAATCCTTAAGAAAAACTCTAACCTCAGTTATTTCCATAAGTTACCTCCCTGCCGCACGAAATTACTTCGTCCTTACAACAAAAGGCCGAAAACGGCGATCCTCTTTAGCCTGGCTGTATAAAGTTAAGGCCCGCTTTCGGCAAGCAACTACGCCAAAGACTGCCGGCCCGCTGCCTGACATCAAAACCGCTTCCATGCCAAACCGGACAAGCTTCTTTTTGGCGTATCCTATGCTTGGCTGGAGCGCGAAAGAAACAGGCTCTAAGCTGTTGAATAAGGATTTGCCTGTCAGCAAAAGGTCAGTTTTTCTTAAGGCTGAAGTTAGTATATTAACATTATATTCAGGCCTTGTCAATGCCGCTTTAGTATTTTTTTTGTCCCATTCTTTATATATCCGGGGCGTCAAAACCTTTATTTTAGGCACCAGTAAGACATGCCAGAGGCGCGTCCTTTTCAAGGAACTGATCGGTTCTATCCTCTCTCCTCTCCCCCGGCCTAACCCGAAAGGGATATCATAAACGAAAAAAGGGCAGTCGCTGCCTATCCTGGCGGCTAAACGGCTTAATTGTTCTCGTTTGAGGCCTAATCTCCAAAGCCTGTTTAAGCCTGAAAGAGTGGCGGCGGCGTTGCTTGAGCCTCCCCCTAACCCGGCCCCCACGGGAATCCGCTTTATGATCTTGATATCCACGCCTTTATTAATATTAAATTCGTCCTGCAATAACTTAGCGCTCTTGTAGGCAAGATTAGTTTCACCGGTAGGGACATCTTTTTCGTCGCAGTAAATTCTTATTTTCTTATCGGGGCGGGGTTTGAGGATTATCTTATCGGAGAGGTTGATACGCTCAAAAACCGTTTTTATGTCGTGGTAGCCGTCTTCCCGCCTTTTGAGGACTTCCAGATAAAGGTTAACTTTAGCGTAAGAATTAAGCGTAAGCATAAAAAGAAAAATGGGGTCAGAATTATTTTTCTAGCGGTTTATCTTAGAGAAAATAATTCTGACCCCATTTCTTATCTACACTCTTTATTAATACAGAGCGTGGCCGCTTTTTCTATGTCCAAACTGGTCAATTTATATTCTCTGAGCAGGTCGGCGGGGTCTCCTGACTGGCCGTATCTGTTCCTTATGCCGACGCGGACTATTTTGGCGGGATAATTTTCCGCGACTATCTCGTCGATGGTTGAGGCGAGGCCGCCTATCACGGTATGCTCTTCGCAAACCACAAAACCCGCGGTTTCTTTGGCCGCTTTTAATATCGTTTCCGGATCCATAGGCCTGATCGTATGCGCGTTAATTACGCGTGCCTTTATTCCCCTGGAAAGAAGATTCTTCGCGGCATTAAGCGCCTCTTGCACCATAATGCCGCAGGCGACTATCGTCAGATCCTTGCCATCAAGCAGGACCTGTGCCTTTCCGAATTTGAATTCGGGCTTACCTTCTATCGTCGGGACTTTAGGCCTTCCCAAACGCACATAAACCGGGCCCTTTAAGGCTGCCGCTGCCTTGATCACGTCGCGCGTCTGCGGCCCGTCACAAGGGACCATTATGTTCATGTTCGGGATAACACGCATCAACGCGATATCCTCGAGCGCCTGATGGCTCGCGCCGTCCGGGCCGACGGTAATGCCGGCGTGGGTAGCGACTATTTTAATGTCGAAATTATTGTAACAGACTGTGTTCCTTACCTGGTCCCAGGCCCTGCCCGTAGCGAATATGGCGAAAGTGGACACAAATACCGTTTTCCCGCAGGACGCGAGCCCGGCGGCCGCGCCCATCATATTCTGTTCAGCCACGCCGAAATTGAAAAACCTTTCCGGGAACTCTTTCGCGAATAGGCTTGTGCGGGTAGAACCGGACAGGTCCGCGTCTAAAACTACGATATCTTTATTCTGGCGGCCCAATTCGGCCAGGGTCTGCCCGTATACGTCTCTTTGATATAATGCTTCCGCCATTTTCGTTTACTTATTACTGGATTTTTATTCTAATTCCTTAAGGGCCTGTTCGGCTTCTTCCTTCGTAGGCGCCCGTCCGTGGAAATCCAGCGAATTTTCCATGAAGGAAACACCTTTTCCCTTTACGGTGCAAGCGATAATTATCGCCGGCTTTTCCCTGGGTTCTCCGGCTTCGTTAAAAGCCGACAGGATCTGCCCCATATCATGGCCGTCTATGCTGATGGTATGCCAGCCGAACGCACGCCATTTATCCGCTATCGGCTCCAATCCCATAATTTCACTGACTTTTCCGTCGATCTGCAGGCCGTTGTAATCCAGGATAGCGCATAAATTCCCGCGCTTAAAGTGGCCGGCCGCCATAGCCGCTTCCCAAATATTACCTTCCTGCGTTTCTCCGTCGCCAATGAGGCAATAGACGCGGTAATCTTTCTTATCTAATTTTGCCGCCAGGCTCATTCCCAGCGCCACTGACAGGCCCTGCCCCAAAGAACCGGAGGCCACTGTCACTCCCGGCGTCCGCCGGTCGGGATGGCCTTGCAATATAGAACCCAGCTGCCTTAGACTCCAAAGTTTTTCGACGGGGAAATATCCTGATTCCGCCAAGGCGGCGTACCACAGCGGGCAGCAGTGGCCTTTAGACATGTGGAATCTGTCGCGGTCAGGCCAATCTGGCTCCTTGGGATTATGCCGCATTACTTTAAAAAATAAAGCGGTGACCAGGTCAGCTGAAGAAAGGCTTCCTCCGGGGTGCCCTGAGCCTGCCTTGGCGAGCATCTGAATAATGAGCCTGCGGATCCGTTTTGCCTTTTCTTCTAATTCCCTAATTTCCGCGTCTGTGTATTGCATTACTGATTAGTCGGTTGCCGGGTCGCTGGTTAATTTATTTATCTTTTCTTTAATTTTATCCTGGTTTGGGTCCAATTGCAAGGATTTCTCCCAGTTCGTTCTCGCGCCCCCCAGATTCCCGCTCTTCAAATAAGCGTCGCCCATATGGTCGTATATTACCGGGTCCTCCATCAGGGAAACCGCCCTCTCCAACTCCTTTACCGCTTCCTGTATTTTTCCTTGCTTAAAATAAAGCCAACCCAAGCTGTCCACAAAAGCCCCGTTTTCCGGCTGTCTTGCCAGGGCCTTTTTGATCATCCGCTCGGCTTCGGCTAAATTTGCCCCCTCCTCGACGTAGATGTACCCCAAATAATTCAACGCTTCTTCGTAATCCGGATTTATCTCAAGGCTCTTCTTTAGCTCAATTACCGCCCGGGGCCTGTCCTTTAATTCTTCATAAATATTGGCAAGGTAAAAACGCGCCTCGGCGTCATCCGGGGATAGATCCAGTATCAACTGGTAGGTGCCCTGCGCCTCTTTAAATTTCTTCTGCTGCAGGTATATCAGGCCTAAGGTCTTATAGATATCGACATTCTTGGGCTCCAGCCTGGAAGCGTTCTGCAGCGCGATTTCATATTCACGCGAAGCCAATTCCTTTTTATCCTGGGAAAAATAAAGGAGCGCCAATATGGCGTGGGGTTCCACCGCTTCCGGATCCAAGCCTATGGTGATCTTTAATTCTTCTGCCGCCTTCGGGATATCGTTTTTTTTGATATAGAGAGAGGCGAGGTTAATGTGTATAACGGAGCTTTTATTGTCGGTTCTCAGCGCTTTCCGGTATTCCCTGATCGCCGTATCTATATCCCCCAGCTGCTCGTGCATCGCCGCGATGATATAGTGGCTCAAGGTAGCGGATGTTTTCCTGTCAAAGGCGGACGCCCTTGTATGGAGGGTAAGGGTTACCAGGAAGCAAATGAAAATAACTTTGCTCCCGATCTTAACTGAAGGCATTAATTACGCCCAGGCTCTCTTCTTCAGATGGCGCAAGCGTCTGCGCATCTTTTTCCTCTTGTGGGTCCTGATCTTTCGTTTTTTTCTTTTTCTGCCGCAAGGCATACCTTGGCTCCTTAGAAGCAGGGACGTTCCCCCGCTTCTTTATTACTTCATTTTAAAACACTTACAACTATTAACTTTCCAATTTGCATTAGATTCAATTCCTGGAAACCATATTGTCCTAACATTCTGAATATCAATAGATTGCGTAACGAGGGAACGTCCCTGCTTTTAATATATTACTTTATTTAGCGGATATTCTATAATTCCCTGCGCTCCTCGTTTCCTAAGCTCGGGGATCAATGTGCGCACCACTTTTTCGTCGATAACCGTCTCTATCGCCAGCCAGCCCTCCTGGCTAAGGCCGGAAATAGTGGGCCTTTTTAAAGCTGGTAAGACGCTGATCACTTTTTCGAGGTCGGCCTTTTTCACATTCATTTTTAAGCCCACCTTCTCTTCCGCCGCGATCGCCCCCCTTAAAAGCAGGCAGATCTCCTCCATCTTGTTTTTCTTCCAGGTTTGTTTATATGAAGACCTGTTCGCGATAAATTGAGTGGTCGATTCGCATATTGTCGCGATTTCTATTAATTTATTCGCCTTCAGGCTCCTGCCGGTTTCCGTTAATTCCACGATACCGTCCACAAGGCCGGTACTTACCTTGGCCTCAGTCGCTCCCCAGCTGAATTCAACCTCTACCTTCACCTTATTCTTTTGAAAATACTCCTTGGTGACATTTATAAGCTCGGTGGCGACGCGCTTTCCCTCAAGACCTTTGACCGATTTGATCCCGGAAGTTTCGGGCACCGCCAGGACCCATCTTACCTTATTCAAGCTTTGTTTGGCGTAAATGAGGTCAGTGACCCTTACTGCATCGGATCTATTTTCCAGGATCCAGTCATTACCGGTAATGCCGCAATCCAGCGCCCCGTCAGCTACATAGCGGGACATCTCCTGCGCCCGCAGTAATACCGGCTCGATTTCGGCGTCATCTATGGACGGAAAATATGACCGCTCGCTGGAAAGGGAAATATTGAACCCCGCCTTCTTGAACATCTTAAAAGTGGATTCCTGAAGGCTGCCCTTTGGCAACCCTAGTTTCAGTATTTTCTTACCTGCTGTCTTTGCCATACTCGAATGGGTCTTCAAGCCTTAATTGACTTTTATCCCCTCCATTTTAACTCCTTCGAAATTCATCGAGGAAGGAACCGTATAGGTAACCACGAGCTTTGGCTGGTAACTGCCGCCCGCCTCATTGGTATTGACATATACACTTTCGCTATAATTTCCGCCCGTACCATCAATATCCCTGCTGCTGCGTATCGCTAATTTTGTAGTCCCTGTCTTGTTTATCCATCCAAGCTGGTTCAGAGTTATATCGTGATACCCTGCCGGAGAAAGGGCGCTGGCAAGCATACTGCTTCCGCCGTCGCCGCTGTAATAAGTATAACTGTAGTCGCTTGATTGCAGCGGGTCATTGGGATAAGTCGGCTGTCCGTTTTGTATCCGCACATAAAAGTCGGTGAACGGATTTATGCTTTGCCCGGCCCCGTAAAGAGAAAGTGTGGCGGCAGTTACAGTTGCGCCTGCTCCAAGGGAAGAAGTATCAAAGAAGACAAAGGAGCGCTCTATACCGCAGGTAAGGCAGTCCCCCCAATAGCTGCAACAAGAACCTATATAAAGTATCCCCTGAGTGGTTCTGTTATACGTGGCTGAAGCCGCGGTGCGGGCTGTAGCATAAGCGCCACAACCCCACAAAGTTCCGTCGCTGGCGCTGGTATAAAAAGTCGCTATATCGCCTATCTCAAGGGGATACACGGCGCTGTTAAATACTGAAAGCGGCACCCTTTCCTCATCCGGGCCGGCCGCATACTTGCCCAGAGTCAACCTGTAATTGCCTTTCTGGTTGTAAATAATCCTGACCTCTGCCCCCGGGTTCCCGTCGAAGATCCAGGAGCCTTGCATCTGGCCCTCGATCAGCCTGAGCCGGCGCCTGGCAATGCCGTAATCCCATTCCAGGACATTCTCTTTGTAGTTTGCGTTCACCGCGTCTACAGGCAGCAGTTTTGCGCCGCCAGAAACCGGTACTTCTTTGCCATCCAATAAGAGCTGCGGACTGAAAATGAGCCGATCACCGGGTTTAGCCAGGTCTGTCCGGTCAAGAACGGTCAAATCCACGCGGTTTGCGTCTACTAACGCCAGAAAAACGTTTGCTTTCGAGCGGAATCTTCCTGGTGAAACCTCTTTCCAGCCGGCTTCTATCTTATTCCCGCGGTCGTCGACCCTAGGCAAGCCGTCGGTAACCATAAAATGCTTGCCTGATCTTAAATCCCGGTAAAAACGCGCAAATTTGCTGCGCTGGCCTGGGCCGCCAGGCGCATAGTCCTGAAAAAGCTCCACGTAATCCTTATCAATGCCCTGCCTTTCCAGCTCGCGCAAGAGCTCGGGATCAGTTACCTTTTTCTTGTGATCTATTACCGGCAGAACCATGCCCTGAGGAGGCAAAACGGGATTATCTTTGAAGGGCCGGACTAGCGGATGAAAAGGCTCCAGAGCCTCTTTTATCCCAGTGGCTGCAGCTGCCGCAGCGATAGTTAATAACACGGCAAAAAGAGTTACTGCGCAGTACAAAGCCATACTTACCCTCTTATTGCGCATTACCTTCCTCCCAATATTAACTACTTATTATCCGCCGCCGGTTTATTTTCCATAAGAACAAATTTACCCTGCACTTCATCGTAACGGTAAAGGCCCCGGCGGAATTTATCGACGTCCAGCTTATAAGTGTCGCAGAAAGCCGCCTGCACATTGCGCAATTTGATGACCTCCTCGTTAAGCAGCTGCTGAATGACCGCGACGCGCATCTCCTGGTTGCGCAGGCCGTTAATATTCGCGATCAAAGTTTCTTTCTCCTGCCTGGCGGCTTCTACCGGCGTCTGGGCGGACGCCTTGCTTTCTTCAGCCCGCAAAGGAACGCAGGAAAATAAAACAAAAAATGCTAAGCCAAAAATAACCCTTCGCATCATTTCTCCTATTTGGAACAAGCTAAGAAAGATTTTCGCATACCTTACCATAAAATTCGAGTTTGGGCAAGGAAAATCTAGGGCTTCAATTTCTGGCGGAGGGCGCCGATAAGCACTTTGACATCCTCATTATCGGGTTGCAGGCGGGCCGCTTCCTCATATTCGTTCAGGGCCTTCTGCAGTAACCCCTGTTCTTCAAACAATAAGCCCAACGAAAGACGCACTTTTGCATCTTTTGGGTTTACCGTAATCAGTTTCTCATATTCTGTTTGAGCCTCATGGAACCTGCCTGTTTCCCGGCAAAGCCCGGCTAAGGCAAGGCGTGCCGTAAGATATACAGGATCCATCTCGACCGTTTTACGGTAAAACTCGAGGGCCTGCTTTTTATCTCCCGACTGAGCGTGTAAATTCGCCAGGGAGTAATAAAGGAACGGATTTGCGGGAGAGACGTCGAGCGCCTTTTGATATTCCTGCGCCGCTTTTTTCTTCAGTCCCTGTTTATGATATATTACCGCCAGTTCCACGTGCGCCTGTGTCCTTTCCAACCTGCGTAACACATCAAGCTTAATCTTATCCTGGGGATACGCCTTAAGCATCCTTTTGTATTCCGCGATAGCTTCTTTATACCTACCCTCTTCTTCATAAAGAGAAGCCAGCTCCAGCCGCTCTTCGACGGCTGACGAGGCTCTAACCAGCTTTTCGTATTCTCCGATAGCCTTATCCTTCAATCCTTTTTTCCGGAAGGCTGAAGCAACCTCCTTAAGCAACGCCTGCCTCTCATCCGCAAGCTCATCGATCTTAGCATATTCCTCGATCACCTGCTTATGTATGCCAAGGTCGCTGTAAAAAGAAATACGGTCGTAAATTTTGTTCATGGCCTCGGGTATTACGTCAAGGGCCAGTTCATATTGGGCAATAGCCGCGTCAAGTTCATTTTTATTTTTATATAAAGAGGCCAGGGATAAGTGCGGCTCAACATAATCCGGCCGTAGATCTGCCGCCTTTTCATACATCTTTACCGCCTCATCGGATTTGCCCTGTTTCTCAAGGATCATACCCAGTTTGTAGTGCGCTTCTGAGTTATCCGGGTTGAGCCTTATGGCCCTGTAGTATTCGATATAACCCTCTTCGTAAACGCCCCTCTCCATATACATATTGCCTAAAAAGGCTGGATCAAGTTTTGCTATCTCCTCTAACTGCCGCTCGGCGGACGCCTTTTCGCCTTTTTTCTCAAGCGCGACGGCGAGATTGTAGCGGGCGCCCGTAAAACTTTTATCTATTTCAACCGCCTTTTTCAGGCTGGCGATAGCGCCGTCGAGGTCTTCCGCCAAAATATAGGCGGTTCCCAGGTTATTCCAGACAATGCCGGAAAAAGGGTACAACGAAAGCGCCTCTTTATACGCCAGGATGGCTTTTGAGTAATCTGCCATTGCCTGGTAGATCTTTCCCTTTAAGAAGAGCGCGTCCAGATTATAAGGATTAAGATGCAAGGATCTCTCCACTTGAGAGAGCGCTTCTTTCGTTTCTCGCCTGGAATGGAAAAGCTGAGACCGCTGCAGGAAATAATCAGCTTGCAAAGACCTGACGATCGGAAAAGCAAATACAACGGCTGTCAGAATAATTATCCAGCGTTTTATGATCATCACATTCGGCGTTTTCATACAGCAAGGCGCAGAGTGCTTAGCGCAAGCAACAACCAGAAGCCCATGCTAGAGGCGGGAACGTAAAGTAAAGGATTAAAGAACGCTTGTACCAGCAAGGCTATCATAGCAGCCGACAATCCCACGGAAAGATACGCCGCTGTCCCTTGCTGAAGCGGCCTTCTGCGATAGACTGAAAATAAAATCCATAAAAAACAGATCAAGCCCAGCGTGCCTGTCTCTGACCAGATCTGCAGGAAATCGTTGTGCGCCTTGGTATACGTTACCAGCTTGGGAGTGACGCGGCGCTCTTCGGCACTGCGATATAAAGGATAAACAACTTTAAAATTCCCCGTACCCACCCCCAGGACGGGATTATCCTTGATCATGCCGAATGTCCCCTCCCAAACATAAAGCCGCATCAGGTTTCTGAACCTGACGCGCTCTCCTCTTGAACTCATGACGGCTATGGCGGATCCGGACAAGAATACCACAAGGGCCATTGTCAGGGCCAGTTTCGCTTTTTTTGGAAATTTATTATAAACGCTTATGAAGGCGAATATGAACGCGGCTGATAAACCGAGGTACACTCCCCGCGAACGGGCCAAGATGACGAAAACCAACAAAAATAAAGCAGCTATCGCGAAGAAGATCCTTAAATAAGGTTTTACCCGTTCTTTTTCTAAGGCCATGAAAACGCTTAACGGTATCGCCAGGCTGATATACTGGGCGAAAAAGATCGGATTGCCGAAACTAGAGGTATAGGCGAGCCTTGAGGCGCCCAATTTTATACCATGGACCTGATAGATACTGAGCATACAAGCGGCGACACCCGATAAAACCATCGCCAGGATTATTTCGTCTGCTTGCCTGCGTTCTTTTATACTATTCGCCGCCACAAAGAAAAGCCCTACCCCTGCGCCTAACTGATACAAAGACATTACACCTTCATATTTATTAACCGCCTTTAAAAGCGAAATCAACGATACCGCGCAGAAGGCGGCAATAGCCCAATTAAAAGACCATGAGAATCCTTTTCTCAATATCGCATTGCCTGCCGCTTCCAACAGCAATAGAACCAGCAGGACTAAAACGCCAAATTCCAACAGCGTCCATTTGATCAACCCAAAAACCTCTGTGGTAGAGTGCGAAAATACCAGGGGCACCGCGAATACAAGTAAAACCAGCCCTCTTTGAACTATCTTGGTCATGGGGAAGGGAAAAAAACGTCTACCGCTGATCCTGATTGCGGATCTTTATTGGTATCGCCTCTTAATTCTTCTTCGATTATCCTTTTGAATTCTTCGAACGGATATACTCCGATGACGAGACGGCCGTTTATGAAAAAAGAAGGCGTGCCTTCTATGCCAAATTTACCCGCATCCTTTATATCGGCGTCTACCGCCTCTTTAATAAGCGGATCAGCCTGGCATTCCTCGAATGCCTTTAGGTCCAAACCCAGCTCCGAGGCGTATGTTTTTATAGCGTCTTTTTGCAGAGAATCATTCAGGATAAGCTTGTCGGCCATCTGCCAGTATTTATCCTGCTTACCCGCGCACCTTGCGGCTATTGCCGCGGGTTTAGCTAAGTCATGGAAACCCAGGGGAAAATCGCGATAAGCGAATTTTACCTTCCCCGTGGAAATATATTCCCTTTCTATATCAGGAAATATATCATTATAGAACCTCTTGGAAAAAGGGCATTGGAAGTCGCTGAATTCTACCATCAATACAGGCGCGCCGGCATTCCCCTTTATGGGATTCGCGCCCGCCAAAACTCCTTCCACCCGCTTACTGCCGGCCGGTGGAGGCGCGTTTACCGCCTGGCCGGTCCCCGCCGGAGCGGTCGCGTCATTAATGGTTTTTTTTAACAACGCCAACTCCGAAAGAATTTTGTCTGAAGCGGCATCCTGGCTTGCCTTGATACTTTCACCGATTATCCTGGCAGACAGCACCATGCTTAACCCTAAAATAGCCGAGATAAAGATCATCGCGGAAATTAACAACGAGATTCGCAAAGAATCCTTCATGAGCCCTCCTATAAAAATAAATTATAACATATTTTTTTGAAAAGGAAATTTTTAATACAAGGGGCTCCGGAGGGGTATATCGCTTTTAACCCGGAGAAGACTGATTGTGCGCGCAGCAAATAACTTTCGAATTGTCGTAAGTTCCGGCGGTGCAGCCATTGAAACCCCAGCGGGCGTTACCATAAGCGGCTGCGTGGCAGTTAGATGAATGGCAGCCGTTCGGGATCTGATTGCACCCGGGGTAAGATATAGTATCGCAATTGCCGCAGTATACTCCCGGCAATGTATTACCCCCAAGCTGGTTCTTTACTTGCGCGCAGTTATGGCCGGCTATGCTCGGCACCTCCGCGTAATAACCGCAGGTATGCCAACGGGTGTAATCGCTGCTGGCATCGCATGACTGGACAAGCCTGCAATCTTCTCCGCTTGCCGAAGTATGGGGCTTTACACACCAGCACAAGCATGTACCTAGATCGTAACTAGCTACGTAAGTGGCATCATAAGAAGTAGTGATGGTCATACCGACCACTGTCCCGCAGCTTGACGGCTTGCTCTTTCCGTCGCAATAGGCCTGGCACGCGGAGTAAGTGTATCTGCGCGAATATCCTGCCGGCTGGTCATCTTGCGCGAGCTGATTATCAAGATTGGTTTGATACCATAAATTTGTCTGTTTCACTTGCGCGCCGCTGTTTACCGTGATAGAACCCGTGCCGACGGTGATGCTTTTGCCCGTATTCCAGGCGAAAGTGGAGCCGCTCGAAAGGTTCAGGTTGTAGCCGGAAAGATTAACATCACCGTTGTCTACGCCGTCTACGCCTGAGGGGCAGGACGTGGCGCTGCTCAAAGTCACATCTCCGCCGTAAGCGATGGTCGGTGAACAACGGACATTCATGGTTATTATGACCTGACCATTTCCGGTTTGCACTCCGGATGAGTTACTTTGGCTGCTTCCATTATTATAGGAACCGCCGCCGCCGCCGTAACTGGAGTGGCTTGACCAGTAACCCGCGCTGCCTCCTCCGGAATATCCTCCGCCTGCTCCTGGGCCGCTCAATTGCCCTCCTCCACCACCGCCGAAGCCGCCGAAATTTAAAGCGGTGTAACAGGAATTACCAGTTCCTCCGGTGCCTCCGTTTGTAAAACTTAATCCTCCGTATGCCAATACGCAATGCGTGCCGCCGTTAGCTCCATTGCCTGTCAAACCGCCTCCCGCGCCTCCCTGGTAAGCTCCACCCGTGCTTCCTCCTGCTCCTCCCGTTCCGCCGGCTGCGGTAGTATAACAGGTAGAACCTATTCCAGAAGTACCGGTTTGCCCGTCAGCATTGGAGGCGGTACGGGTACAGCTAGTGCCATAAGTGGTTGACGGCCCTCCTCCGCCTCCTCCGGCGACAATTAAAGGAGTATTATTAGTATAAGTAACAAAAGTGCCGCCGCCGCCGCCGTTCTCATTGCCATGGGCGCCGCCGTTACTGCCGCCGGCTTGCCCGACAAGGATCTTAAGTTGCGTTCCGGATGACAATGAAAAATCTCCGCGCATCCTGGCGCCTTTACCTCCGGCTAAAGAAGCGCCGCTTCCGCTTCCTCCCTGAGCGCCCCAGGCTTCAATTGTGTAAAGCCCGGTAGTAGGCACCGTCCAATATTGAATTCCGCTGGTCACGGTTACCGAAGGGCTGCCCCCATAAGCAGTGTTACATTGCGCCTGCGAAGGGCCGGAAACACCCGTCGCTCCACAAGGCGTAAAGGTATATTGCGCTGCCCAAGCGTGAGACGTTCCGGTTAAAAAGAAGAACAAACCGCTTAATACAGTCAAGAATGATCGAACGTAGATCCTTTTTTCTCTCATCTTTTTATTCGAAGCTGTTATCTTACTTTTAGCCCCCCTTGCGTGCCTCCGTAAGTATTCGGCCACGCGGCGTGATCAAATCTCGGCGCTGTAAACCTGAAAGAAACCTCTCCTTCTTTGTCACTGTGGATAATAAGCTTTTTGTTGGCGATATCTTTTTCATACCAGATATTACCGTTAAAGCTGGGCGTCAATATTATAACCAGATTCTCCCAGTCATTACCGAACTCGGTTATATTACCGAACAGCCACAGGTCGCTGCCTTTGGCGGACCCGTCAAAATCGATCACCGCTTTTATAGATCCGGCCGCATTTTCCAGCCTGATTATTCCGGTGGCCTCTTCCTTTATCCCGATCATGCCCGCCATATATGTGGCGAACTTCTCGCCCGCGATGTCATATATCGGGTCGACCGTGCCGACGTCCAGTTTCCCGGTTCCGCCGCCGATACTGGCGTTACCAGCCGTTATTAGCGGGCCGTCAAAGTAGGCGGTCGCGTCAACTTCCAAGTTACCCTGTACGAACAGGTCAGGAGAACCGCTGGCATGGCCGGGACTTATCGCGCCTATCCTTACGTCATCAACCACATCTAGTTTGTATCCTGGATTCGTTGTGCTGATGCCGACGTTGCCGTTTGTATCGATGACCAAACGAGGGGTTGCAATTCCCACATTTTGGATTCCAAAGTATCCAGCTGAAAAATCTGTTCCGACACTCCTGACAAGCTGGTAGTCGTTCGAGCCGAAGTTCCCGATACGAATCGCGACGTTCCCAGAAGTCTGCGCTACATGCAATTCCTCCTGAGGGTTCGTCGTGCCGATGCCGACGTTGCCGGAAGCGACGGTCATCACGCCCGTCCCGCCCGTCGCAAAGCCGATCTTGTCTTCGGCAATCCTGTACATGCCCGTGTTACCATCGCTGGTATATGAATATGTCGGGGAGGAAGCAGAACTATCCGAAGCCCGGATATAACCATCTACCAGCAAAGTAGAAGCGAATCTGCCGTTACCATTAACTTCCAGTTTATAAACCGGATCAGACTTCCCTATGCCGACGTTACCGCTATTCATAGCCAGATTCACGCCTTGATAGAATTCTGAATAATAACGGCCGATAATGCTCCCTCCTGAATCCAGACCTCCGGTTTTAATACCGCCGTTCACGTGCAGCTTGGCTTCCGGACTGGCTGTACCTATACCGACGTTGCTCGAAGGTAAAAGGTTTATGTGACCGGCGCCGGAGGTTATTTCCAACCCCTGGCTGAAACCGCTTGAAGAACCGATCCTTCCTTTTTCGGAGTTAACCAGATGCGAGGTATTCGCCGCAGAGATAAACACATTGTCTCCGGCGTTATTTTCCGCCCAGACACTCGCCGTATTATTATCGCCTATGCTTGTAACTTTTGCCCTGATATATGCTGTCTGCGTATCTTGCACATCAAGTTTGTAAGAGGCAAGGGTTGTCCCAATACCGACGCTGCCAGTGTTCATAGATATATCGCCTGTGCCCGTCCAGGAGTCGTTCGTTGAATCGTATGCTCCGGATGTTTCCGTACCCAGGGTCACGCAGGTAGTGCACTGCACATTTTCCACAACCGCACTTCCGGTCGTATAATTCACATCTCCGTGATCAACGTTTGCCAAGGCGGCAAGAGAGACCTCGTCGGTGTCCGGGACGTCATCATCGATGCCATCCGCATCAAAGTAGCCGGTGTCGCAGTTTCCGTCGCCGTCTAAGTAGGTGGATGAGCCGTTGCAAATGGTTGAGGCGTTGGTGTCGGTATCTACGGGCCAGGTAGTACGGGTCGTGCCGCCCAAACGGATACCTGTACCGCCCACATCCAGGCTGGCCAGCGGAGCTGTCGTACCGACGCCAAGGTTGCCAGAACTTATTATAAGATTGCTAGCAGGAGTAATGGTAATGTTCCCAGAATTATTAGAAATGGTTGAGGTTGTTCCGCCGATATCGAGTTTTGCTGTAGGGTTGGTTGTCCCGATTCCGACGGTACCATCATTTCTTAAGAAAAGCACCGATGAAAGTGTGCCGCCGGTATTTGAGGTAAAGAAGTTAAAGTTACCTGTTTTATTATTCGCGCCCGTGACTTCCATCTTTGCTATGGTATTAAGCGCGGAGGCTCCTCTATCATAGAAACCAAACGTAGACTTTCCTGCTCCCTGGCTGTCCAAGGTTGACTCTAAAACTGAATTATACCCTCCGCCGGCATTCCCGTGGTATAAAGTCAATACTCTTGCTGTGTAACCACCCTGATTAATAATATTATTCCCTATGCCGACGTTACCTGAAGTAGTATAAATATCGCCTGTGCCTGTCCAGGCGTCATCCGTTGAATCATAGGCTCCGGTGGTTTCGGTTCCCAGGGTTACGCAGCTTGTGCATTGTACGTTCTCTACCACAGCGCTTCCGGTCGTGTAATTCACATCTCCGTGGTCAACGTTCGCCAGCGCGGCGAGAGATACCTCATCGGTATCGGGAACGTCGTCATCAACGCCTCCTATATTATGGAAATCATTTGTGGCTGCGGACTGGATATTGGCCAAGGTTGTGGGCCAGTTGGAGTTGTAGCTCTGGCCGTCGACAGTATCAGCGTTTAGGTTGGTAACTACGGTGGTGGATGATACAGCCAGAGGGGCGGTCCCTGTGCCGAGAGTCGAGATGAGCTGATTATTGGTGCGGATGGCACCTCCAACCACATCAAACGTAACTCCGGGGGACGTAGTTCCGATCCCAACGTTACCGCCTTTCGGATTCAGCGCCAGCGGGAAAACAGCGTCATCGGATGGCCTGAAAGCTTGCATCCAAACCGCGTATGATCCACTTGACTTTGACCCGCCGAATAAATAAACATCACTTCCGCCCAATCTATAGGCAGCTTCAGTAGATGATATAGTATCGCTTCTGGCTTTTTCTACATACAGCGTATTTCCTGGAGTTCCACCGACTCCCAGGTATCCGCTGACAATCGTCCTTCCCGAACCGTTCGGATCTATGGAAAGATCCTCGTTAGTATCATAAGTTGTAATCGCGGCCGCTCCGCCATAACCGAAGAGCGCTCTTTTAAAATACAAATCTCCGCCGTTGTAAATCAATAAATCCCAGTTGCCGGTATTAAGTGCGTCGACGCCCCAACCCGAAGTATTAACATTGCCGAATTTATCGGTTGCCGATCCGGTGCTATAGTACATCCCGCTGGTTCTCGTATCGCCGCTCACATCCAGCTTATATCCCGGATTCGTTATGCCGATGCCGACGTTACCTGAGCCCGATATAGAATACAGGTTGCCATTGTTGATGGAAATATTATCCGGGACTTCTCCGTCGGAATCAGGCGCATCATCGTCGCTGCCGTCCGCGTCAAGGTAGCCGGTATCGCAGTTACCGTCTCCGTCCAGGTAAGTAGTGCTGCCGTTACAGATCGTTGAGGCGTTGGTATCAGTGTCTGTCGGCCAGGTTGTGCGAGTCACCCCTCCTAAACGGATACCCGTGCCTCCTACTTCCAGGCTGGCCAGCGGAGCTGTCGTACCGATACCGACGTTGCCGATCTCGGTTATGCGCATTCTTTCCTGATGTGAATTTCCCGATAAATGTGTTTCAAAACCAATATATTCGCTGTCGCCGTTAACGCCAAGTAGCAGCGCTCCACCTCCTGATACTCCCAGCTGATAAATATTATTTAAAGGCGTACCCCAGGAGAGCCTGCTTGTTGTTTGAGGCATTGAAAGTTGCGTTGCAGGAGCCGTTGTCCCGATGCCGACATTGCCAGCCCCGATGGAAAAATAAGCATTGCCAGTACCAAGTTCAAGATCATGCCGGGTTGTTCCGCCGCCCCTGAATTCATAACTATTCTGATAGGTACCGGAATCCGCCGTATTCCAGTAAATCCCCCAGTTACCCTGGCTTAACACGTAATTGCTTGGGCTGTCCGGATAAAGGACTGAATTGACATTGCAGCTCGCGTCTCCGCTGCACGCGTTGGCATTTGCCGCGGTTCCACCCGTAGTAAGATAATTTGAGGCGGTAATAGTATCAGGTATATCGTTATCAACCAGCGCCCTGAATGCCGGGGCGGCCGCGGCGCCTGAAGACGGGCCGGCGTAAACAAGGTTGGCGTTTTGATTTGCTTTGGAAAAAGTCAATGTGCCGCTTGTAGTAACAGGCGAACCGCTGACTGTGAATTCCGCGGGGGCAGATAAGCCTACGCTGGTTACTGTCCCAAGGCCGGTTTCTCCGTTAAATGCGACAGAATTTAACGCCCTTGTGCTCAAGTTCCCGCTTCCGTCGGTCATTACCGCTGTAGTTTGGCTGCCTGAACTTAAACCGACAATAGACAGCTTCGATAAAGGATTGGTAGTGCCGATGCCGACGTTGCCTGTGATGGCGGCCAAATAGGTATGGCCTCTTGTCTGGAAAGACGGATGCGTACCGACGGTCTGTCCATCATCGAATCTGGCGGACTCATACCAGGTAGAGGTATTTTGCGACTCAACGATTAGAGGGATCCCGCCTCCGGTATCGCTTTTATACATCCTGGTCCCCCACTGCTGGCTAAGATCATACGTAGGAGTGAAAAATGCCAAACCGGTGACGTTGGAACTTGAGGCGATCTGTAACCTGTGTTTGGGCGCGGTCGTCGCTATACCCACGTTGCTGCCCTCTAAAACTATCGCGTTACCGTCATATAAACTCAAATAACCCGCATCCATTTCCCGGATATACGTATTTCCTCCTGTCCAGGTTATCCCTTCGTTGGTATCAGCAAAGGCAATGGAATCAGGGCCGGTGATCGCCCGGTTGTTCATCTGTAAACCTGTGCCGCAGCAGGTTTCCGCGATCAATAAAGTCGCGCCTCCAACCCTTAAGTTTCCGTTTACGTCTAACTTATAGCCTGCTGTGGGGCTGTTTGTGCCGACGCCGACGTTACCGCCATTTAGCGCAAAATGAGCGCTGCCGTCATCTAACGCGATCCTTGATGTCACCGCGCTGGCATTGTTAAATTCTATATAATCGGGAGAGCCTTCATTGTAATTTATCCCCCAAGTAGTTGAAGCAAGGTAATCACCGGAAGGCGAGAAGACCTTGCCGTCCGGAGCGCCTGTTGCCGCCGGGACTATTCCTGTGGGAAATATTCCGTAACCTGTTGATTTGATATTACCGCTGACATCCAGTTTTTGTGCCGGATTGGTAGTGCCGATGCCGATATTGCCATTTGCGTCGGAAAGCCGCATGACATTAGAATCATTTACCTGAATATCTATGCCGGCGGTCGCCGGTTGAATATCCAGAAAGTCCCCGCCGCCTGCGTCATTTTTGACGCGGAAAGCGGCATTTTCCACACCATGAACAAGTAAGCCCGTGTACCCTGTGTTAACTATATCCAGATTAGCAATGGGGCTGGATGTACCGACGCCGACGTTGCCGTCGCTCTTGACCCAAACCCCTTCATTTCCGCCGTCATTGGATAACCAGTACCCGCTCATCCTGAGATTTTGAGTGGCGATATGGTTGCCTAAATTATCCGCTCCTGTCGGCCAGCTGGAAAGTGTCGTGCCTCCCAGGCGTATGCTCCCTGAACCCATATCCAGCGACGCGATAGGATTAGTCGTGCCGATACCGACATTGCCGTTGATTGCTAATTTAGCGACCCCGGCATTACCGTATCCTATACCGACGTTACCTGAAGGATTTACAACAATTAGTTGCGAAGACCCGGTAAGAGCATCATTTACACTGTTAAACTCTAATAATCCATCGATGACGTCAATCGCAAAATTCTTCTTATCCACAGCAGCATTGCTGTCAGTTAATTGAAGCCTAGCTCGCGTTCCGGCTTCAACCACCATAATTCCATAATTATCCTTTTTAACGTGCGTTCCCAGCCAATCTGAATAGCTGCCTCCGCCTCCGATGCTTTGTAACGGAGTTGTTGTCCCGATGCCGACGTTGCCGGAGGTCGTATAAACATTTCCCGTTCCTGTCCACGCGTCGTCCGAAGTATCCTTGGCAGCCGTCTCGCCTGTACCCCAAGTAAATCCCAAAGTGCCCGAGCTTGTCAGATGATTCTTTGGAACAGATGTATCGTCGGTGATAAACCCGGAGTTATTGTTTAAAAGCGAGATATTTTCACCTTCGAGCATAACTGTGGAAGGCAGATCTCCCGTTCCCAGGCTTGACACGGAAATTGTCCCATCGCCGCCTGAAGTTTTAACAAAACCATCGGAGGTAAGGCCGGAGAACCTTATTGTTCCGGTTGCCTGCAAGTTATCGTCGACATAGACCTTTCCCGTGCCCCGGCCCTGCAGCGTAAGATCCAGGTTTTGGCCTACCGCGCCGCTTATAATTGTCAGGGCTTTATTCGAATAGATCTGGCTGGACACGGAATTTGACAAATATAGGTCATGGCCGATATTTGCGTCACCGGCCCCCGAAACCTCGAGCGACGTTGAACGGATATCGCCGGCCACATCCAGGGTTTTCGCGGGCGCAGTGGTGCCGATACCTACATTATCCGTAAATACGCTGTCTAAGGCAAACGCCGGAGGCGGCGCTCCGATATCCGGAAAGAAGATGAATGAATACAGCAAGGCAAAAATAGCGGTTACTTTAACGGTCATTCCAGCTTTGGTTTTACGCATTTCATTCCTCCTTATTTTGATGATGCCCAAAAAAGTTTTATTTATATTTTTGATAATATCAGAAAATAAAGACGTGATAAGATTTTGCATTAGTTCCCCAAACGCACTGACGCGCCTTCGTTATAATCTTCTTTTATCTGGTCTGCTGTGCGGGCATAGTTATAGGCACGCGCGTCGTCGATATTACCATTAAAATACCAACTACCCCCCGTATGACGCCCAATATTAAATGCGGAGCCGGTATCTACAGAGTTTGTGTTTCCCGAGGCATACCCGGAACTCTGGACTTGTTTTCCATCCAGATAAACAGCGATATTATTGTCTCTATCAAAAACGCAGGCGCCGTGATGCCAACTTCCCGTAGTTGGAATAGAGCCGGCTACATGCTGATTAGTGCCGCCTGCTGCTTGGATCGAACAAGTAAAATAATTACTGCTATTTATCTCCATGCCATATCCCGTAGATCCTGCAGACCCCTTATTAATAATACTTTTCCATTCCGCCGGAAGAGAAGATAAATAAAACCAGGCAGAAAGGGAAAAATCTCCTACACCAAAATCGAGCGCGCCGGTTCCGGGATCACCGACATTCACATAATCACTGGTCCCGTTAAAGCTCAAGGCTCCGCCGTATTTTCCTGTAGTCCAAGCGATATTTGAGCCTGCCCCTGAACCGTTATTGCCCTGGCCGGAGCTGTCCTTAATATTGCCAGACCCCACCGCCGAGCCGCTGGTCGCCTCGTCCATATTCCAGTGCCCTACCGGCTTGCCTTTATTATAATCCCACGCAATTTGGGCCGGTGTGCGGACGTAATCGTAAATACGGACGTCATCAATTAAGCCTTTAAAGGCATTGTTCGCCAAGCTAAAGCTTATGGATGTTATCGGATCTATATCGTGCAGGCTGGACTGTTGTGTTACGTTATACGGCACTCCATTGACATAAAGCTTTGCGGTGTTTGTATTAGCCGGGTCAGTATAAGTCAAAGCCAGGTGATACCAGGTATTGATTGAAGGGAGCCAATTTATTAGATCGGCCGTTCCCTCAAAATAAAAATAATTATTAGCATAATGTTGGTAAAAATTACTGAATAAATAATTTCTATCCCCTTTAACGCTTGCCTGTTCTGTGATATAAACCCAGGCTTCCTGTGTTCTTGCGGTACTGATAGAGGAAACACTGACGTAATCTCCGTCTCCATCAAAACTTAAGGCGTTTCCGTGTTTGCCGTGTGCCCAGGCGGCGTTAGAGACCGTCCCGTTATTGCTGTTTCCCGAGCGGTCATAGGCAATTGTTCCGCTGTTTTCATCAAAGCTCCACCAGGCGATCGGAGGATTGCCTCCCCAGGGATCATACGTTCCCGAAGATGAACTGCCCAAATGGACAGATGATCCGGAATCATATTCCATATTAATTTCATCAACAGTGAGCGCCCTGTTGTAAATCTTTAATTCGTCGATCAGGCCCTTAAAATAATCTGTCGGATTACCGTTGGCACCGCCGTTGTTATTCCTGCCGATCTGGGTCCACCCATCTCCGCCCAGGTTTCCGCTCTGGGCCATGGAGTTATCGAATACTCCGTTGACGTATAGGCGAGTATAAGATCCGTCGTAAACAACTGCGACATGCGTCCATTGGTTCAGCGGGATGTTGATATTCCCGGTTACGTTTTGCCAGCCGGGAGCAAGAATTGCCGCATAAAGCCTATTTCCGGTTAAACGAATGTGTAATGGCCCGTTCTTGGTAATGATCGTGCCGGTTCCGCTTTCAGGATAGACCCAGGCGGTGATAGTTAATTTGTTTCCGGAAATCTCGGAAAGAGCCGGAGCGGCGGAACCTAAATTAACGTAATCATCATATCCGTCGAATTTCATGGCCGAGCCGTATTTTCCGGAAGCCGACAAAGTCGCCATGCCGGTATTTTTATAAATATGGTAATTATGGCCAGCGGCAAACCCGGTTAGAGCGGCAGAAAGATAAATACTTTTATCGTTCTGCCCGCTTGCAACCACAAAGTCGGTAACAGTAGCGGTCTGGCCCTGGGCAGGGCCGCTGGTTGCTTCAAAGGTCCATCCATTATAATAATCATTGGAATAACTTAATTGCCAGTCAGGGGCGGTTTCTTTGACTATGGTTGTAGTGGTACCCGTATCCGCAGTTCCATAATCTCCCCAGCTGCGGCTGCCGTGATTGTTACCGCTTTTATCATAAACCGTGGTTCCGCTTGTCTCTTCAAAATCCCAATAAGCTACAGGCGCGGCTCCTTTCGCGCCTGAGCCGAGAATAAACTCAGCAAAAACGGATCCGGTAGATAAAAAACAGAGCATAAAAACTACGGTTATAGATGTCGCTAATTTTGTTTTGTTCATATCAGCAGGTGCCCTACTTCCGCTTGCAACTTTATTGCATCATTACGATCACTTCCACCACGCCCACGTCTTTTTCAAGCTTTGTAAGCGCTTTTCCGATGACTGTGCCTTGAGGCGGATTTTTTCCTGCCTTCATGGCATGGCCCGGAGTGGAAGAAGACACCAAGAGGTCTCCGGGCTTGATCGCACCATTTTCCGAAGTTACTTTACAAGGGACTATGCCGCTTAAAACTACAGGGGCGGCGTTTTCCAGGTCGTCGCGTAATATTTGCGCCGGGTTAGTGGAAATTATCCCCACGACGCTGGTAGCAAAAGCCGAATTTGAACGCTTTATGCCTCCCTGCTCATCGATCACTACTACATCTCCGGGTTCCGGTATAGCAAATAACATTTGCGCGTTGGCCACGATAGCCGGATTCAATACGCAGGAAGCAAGGGGCACCATTTCCGCTAAGTCCCCGAGCGAACCCTGCCTGATGCGCCCGGTCAATTTAATGTGCCCCTCAATATCCAATTTTTCCGAGGGATTGGTCCTGCCTATTCCTATATTACCGTTTTGCACCAATAAATGGCCGCCGTTTATCTCTAATTTCGCTCCAGGAGTCGACGTGCCGATGCCTACATTACCTGACATGACATAAACAGGGCTTGATCCCACCCAGGCGTCATCGGTAGTGTCTTTCGCGGCAGTATAGCCGGTGGCGATGGAATTTGCCTGCCAGGTGCCGGTGCCGATCGTTCCTAAGGTTGTGATACTGGTTGATCCGGCCCAGGTGGAAAGAGCGGTATTTTCAACATTGCTTAAGCCAACGTCCGATTTGGTCACGGCTGACCAGCTCGGGGTTGCCGCTCCGGTGGATTTCAAGAAACCGCTTGCGCCGCCGAGACGCGTAGGCGCGCCGGCAGTACCGCCGTAAATAATATCTCCCGCGGTTGTCATGGGGTTGCTCATATAAGAACTGGTATCAACGGAAAGGGTCCCGTCGCCGCCAGAGGTCTTGACAAAACCATTGGAGGTCAAATTCGAGAGTTTAGGAGTATTAAGAGATGTGGCAATTCTCGCGGTCCCATTAACATCAAGTTTATAGATGGGGCTTGTCGTGCCTATGCCGACGTTGCCGGAATCTCTCCCGATCGCTATTCCCAACAATTCAGCGCTGTCGCTTATCGTTACAATTTTGAACAGGCTCGGCGTATCATCAAAATACACCCTTGCGCCCCAATTACTAGCCGTGGGATCCTCGAAACGGATACCGACCTGATTACCCGCCCCCACCTTGCTGATCTCTATTTTGTCTCTGGGTGCGGTAGTTCCGATACCGACGTTGCCGTTATTATTAATCCTCACTTTAGCCGGACCGGTATCGGCAACCTCAAAATCTATTGCATTTACACCTCCGCCGCTGCGAATTACGAAATGATTACTGTCTCCGGTTAATTCTCCGGTATTAGCAATGATGTTTCCATTGACATGTAATTTTCCCGAGGTGCTTGATGTGCCGATGCCCACGTTGCCGGTACCGGATAGAGAATAGAGGTTACCGTTATTTATGGAAATATTATCCGGGACCTCTGCGTCTGAGTCCGGCTGGTCGTCATCGGTTGAAGTAAAGGCCATCGTGCCTAAGGCGCGGGTGCTCAAATTCCCGCTGCCATCGGTCATTATGGCGGTAGTCTGGCTGCCAGAGCCTAGGCCTACGATCGAAAGCCTTGAAAGCGGATTGGTAGCGCCGATGCCGACGTTGCCGTTCGATGAAATAGCAATACCCGCTGTATCAGTAGTCCCTCTTTGCATCAACCACGTATCGCCCGAAGTTATCCAGGAACGGCCCGTAGCTCCTGCCCCTCTATATAGCGTTAATCCGCCTACGTTAGTAGCATCTGTCTTAATTTCTAGTTTTCCGTATTGTGGATTTGTCGTGCCGATGCCGACGTTGCCGTTAGCATCAATTCTCATTCTTTCGATCGCGGAATTTACATAAAACGATAATCTGTTGCCGCCGCTGCTATCTCCCTCAATTCTAGCGTTTGTGGCAGTACCGATCCCCCAACCATTGATAGCGGTAAATGGCGCATACTGAGCACGGTTAGTTAAATCCAAAGTAGCAAGAGGCTGAATGGAACCAATTGTATTTACCGCTTCCAATGACTGATCGTTGTTCATCCTTATATTACCATCCGCTACATGTAACTTCGCCCCCGGACCAGTTATCCCGATGCCGACATTGCCTGAAGTGGTGTAGACATTGCCCGTGCCTGTCCAGCTATCATCAGTGGTGTCTTTGGCGGCGGTGTAGCCGGTGGCGATGGAATTTGCCTGCCAGGTGCCCGTCCCAATAGTCCCTAAAGTGGTGATGCTGGCCGATCCTGTCCAGGTTGAAAGAGCGGTGTTCTCAACATTGCTTAAGCCGACATCGGATTTGGTTACCGCCGACCAGGTCGGAGCCGCTGCTCCGGTGGATTTCAGGAAACCGCTTGCGCCGCCGAGACGCGTAGCTGCTCCGCCGGATCCTCCGTAAATTATATCTCCAAGATTGGTCATCGGATTAGCAAAACCGGAAACAGGCCAACTGGTCTGGGTAACCCCTCCTAAGCGTATGCCGCCTGAACCCACATCCAAAGCTGCCAGAGGGTTAGTGGTGCCGATGCCGACGTTACCGGCTGATGTAATGGCCATTCGAATAAGATTGTTTCCGGTCATAGGAACGGAGCTGCTGGAAGCGCCGGTATAAAAGATTACGCCTCCTGTACTGGAGTGGGCGCCCATTGCAAGATCGTTACTTGCGCCGCCATTCAGAATATTTGAATGTTGCATAAAAGGAAGGTTAGTTTCAGAAGTTGTGGCGGTCTTTCCCAGCA
Organism: Candidatus Omnitrophota bacterium; assembly: GCA_028716705.1. Classification (GTDB taxonomy): domain Bacteria; phylum Omnitrophota; class Gorgyraeia; order Gygaellales; family Profunditerraquicolaceae; genus UBA1562. The sequence continues at coordinate 60,924 of JAQUPI010000004.1, forward strand.
GGATCCGGGCTGATGAGTTTGCTATTGAATCGCCGATCTGCAGCAATGCGCCCGTGATATTTCCCGGGTTGGTTGTCCCGATGCCGACGTTGCCGGTGCCGGATAGAGAATAAAGGTTGCCGTTATTAATGGAAATATTATCCGGAACTTCAGCATCTGAATCCGGCTGGTCGTCATCGGTTGAAGTAAATGCCATCGTGCCTAATGCGCGGGTGCTTAAATTTCCGCTGCCATCGGTCATTATGGCGGTAGTCTCTGAAGCGCCGGAAAGCCCGGCAAGACGGACACTTCCAGTAGTATGTAACTGCGCCGCGGGGCTCGCCGTACCGATACCTGCGTTGCCGTTGCCCAGAATAGTCATAGCTTCTACGCGGCCTGCCCAGTTATTTTGCAACGATGTAAGGAATCTTATCGCCTGCGAAGTACCCGTAGGATCGGCAGCCAGGTACAGCTCTTCGCTGCCCGCAGAAACATTGGTATCAATTGCGCCGGCGCTTTCGCCGCCGCCCATGATCACCGGACCTCCGCCATCTATCAACAAGCGCAGGCCGTTTACGTCAGAACTGGTTGCGCGCAGGACCGTCCTGGTTACAGGACCGGTCGAGTTCTTGATCACGATGCCGCCATTATCCAAATACAGGTTGCCTACTACATGAAGTTTTTCCGAAGGAGTCGTAGTGCCGATCCCGACACTGCCCGAAACCGATAATCCGTTTGCAGAGGCGGCGCTTCCGGTTGAATAACCGATAGAAGCGTTTCCGTTGACTTGGAATTTCGTCCCCGGCAGAGTTGTGAGATTGACGCCTACATTGCCGTTGGAGAAAATATCCAGGTTTTCGTTCGCGGCGTATCCCAGGAACATCCTGTTCTCTCCGGACCCGCTCCAACCGATACTTCCAAGCGCAGCAGTCCCTCCTTGACCAAGCGAGATATACGGCCCATTGGCCGCGAAGATATTCAATTTTGCCTGGGGATTTGTGGTCCCTAAACCGACATTTCCCGAAAGCATATTGATCCTTACTCTTTCGCTTACTCCGTCCATAAATCTCCACGACCTGTTCCCGGTACCGGACCCTACAAATTCAATATCTTCCGCGGTTGTATGCCCTATCCACCATGCGTTGTCCGTATTCTTTAAATAAAGCACGCCGCCGTTGTTGGCATTGCCGTTGCCTGTCACGCCTCCATCTACTCCTACGCCGCCTCCGGCAAGATGCAATTTCCTTCCGGTAGCCGGACTGGTCGTGCCGATGCCGACACTGCCTTCCCGGGTAAACGCGGCAATTTCTGAACTGTCATCGTTATCCCTGATTAAAAGCGCGCCTAATCCCGAGGCGCCCACAGTCCCGTCGTAGTGAAGGCGGATACCTGCCGTAGCATTTTCAAGGAATCTTATGTTGCCGCTGTTTGACTGGTTTTCTGTAGCTGCCCGGATATTGATGCCTTTGCCGTTCCCGTATACTTCCAATAGATCACCCGGAGCCGTTGTCCCTATACCAACATTGCCTCCGAATATGCCTGCGCCCGATATCCTGATGTTCCCGGTCTGCTGCGTCCCGGGGGTAGAACCCTGGAGCTGCACATAGTTTGCGCTTCCGGAGATAGGGGCAAATCTTGTATCCAAATCTGTCGTACCTATGCCGGTAAGATGGCCCATGGTATCCAAGGTAATATCCTGGACGACCGTGCCGTTGGAGTTATCGGAGTTTGCCTGGCTTGAGGTGTCGGTATGGGCTACGGCATCCGCAGTGACGGTGATGCCTGTGCCGGCGCCTACGGATATGGTGTTTCCGGTTGAGGTAAGGCCGTCTCCCCAGGTATAGGCAGCAGCTCCGGTAAACTGGGTAAAGGCCAGGCCGGTGGAGTTCAATATGATGGGGGCGTTAGTGCTCATCACCCATGCGGTGTCCGCGTTGGCTGTACCTTCCTCGATGAAGACAGCGGCCTGCAGGACCTCGGCGGAATTATCAGCATCCGTTGCCCTTGTGGGCGCTCCGGTGGCATTGACGGTATAAATACCGTTCTCGGCCTGGCTGGCCTGGTTCTTGACGAGGATGCGGTCGCCTGTGGCTAAGGTTACTCCGTCTATGGCGTCGCCGTTCTCAAAGCTTGAGGCTAAGGTTCCGGAGCCGGTGGTTGAGGCCCTGACGGATTGTTTCCATTTAAGGCCGGCTATAGAGTTATCTATGTAGCTCTTGGCAGCGGCCTGGGACGGGATACGGGTGTTGGAGTTTGCGGCCAAAGTTGTATCCGTGTCCACGACGTTGGCGGCAAAGTCAGCGGTCTCAAGGTTTGAGATGGAGTTACCCGTGCCGTTGGCGTCAATGGTCTTGTTGGTGAAGGTATTGGTGGAACCGGCGGTCACATAGTCGGTGCCGGCGACAGCGTTAGAAAATCCTCCCGCTCCGTTACCTTTTAATATAGCGCTGCCGCTGGTGGCGGGTGCGTAGTCAGTGCCGGAAACCGCGCTGGAGAACCCTCCTGCCGCGTTACCTTTGAGTATTGCGCTTCCGCTTGTGGCAGGGGCGTAGTCAGTACCCGAGACGGCGCCGGAAAGCGCTCCGGAGGCGGCTTTAAGTATACCGTTAAGCGTTGTTCCTATGCTGGTAAGGCTGGATAGGCTTGAGACTGACGGGACAACGTAGTCAGTGCCGGAGACGGCGGTAGAGAATCCTCCCGCTCCGTTACCTTTTAATATAGCGCTGCCGCTTGTGGCGGGTGCGTAGTCAGTGCCGGAGACGGCGCTGGAGAATCCTCCTGCCCCGTTACCTTTTAATATAGCGCTGCCGCTTGTGGCGGGTGCAAAATCAGTGCCCGCGGAAGCTATCGTCAAAACCCCTGTGCCATTCGTATTCTTAAGCAATCCGGTTGCTAATCCGGACAAAGCTTGTTCAGCCGTCAGCGTCGGGTCAGTTGTCTGAGTAATATAGGTAGCGTCAATGACCCCGGAAGGCCAGCTGGTGCGGGTAGTCCCGCCTAAACGTATGCCGCCTGAACCCATATCCAGGGCAGCCAAAGGATTGGTAGTACCGATGCCGACGTTGCCGGCACTTTCTATGGTCATTCTCGGGCTGGATAAAGCTATATTGTCTCCGGTCCAGAAACTGATCTTATCGTAAGAACTCATCCTCAGGTCCCATCTCGTAGCTGAATCATAGCCGAACCTGAAACCCTGTCTTGAAGGGGAGATAGCGTCTCCAACCGTAAAATTATAAAATGTGTTTGTGGCGTGGTTAATACCGTCGATCGTTATGACGTCTTCGTTATTTGTATTTGGTTTGATATGTAATTTGCTTAATGGATTTGTCCTGCCGATGCCGATATTACCCACATTCGCCATAACGTTAGCATTGCCATCCAGAGAACCTGTCAACTTGCCCTTTGATATTTCAAAAGCGGGGCTCGCAGTAGCGCTGCCCTGCAATCTGGCTACTTCAACCTGGTTTCCGCCGCTGTCTCCGGCTTTAAGAACCAGGGCATTGGCTTCTCCCGGATTGGATGTCCGCGCCCTGGCGGTGATCACGCCCGTCCCAGCGTACCAAAAATCGAGCGTCCCCGCATATAACAGGCTGGATCCGGTATTCAACCCCGCAAAAGCGCTATCCGCGGCATTCCTTAACTGCATTTCAGAGGAAGCGCCTTCTTTAAACATCATGTTGGCGGTCCGGAATTTTATGCCCCTGACATCGCCGTTCACATCCAGGGCAAATCCCGGAAGTGTCGTTCCGATGCCCACATTACCTGTGCCGGACATAGAATATAGATTACCGTTATTTATGGAAATGTTGTTGGGTACTTCACTATCATCATCCGGCTGGTCGTCGTCAGTTGAAGAAAACGCCATTGTGCCTAAAGCGCGAGTGCTTATATTACCGCTGCCATCGGTCATTAGCGCTGTGGTCTGACTGCCGGAGCTCAGGCCAGCGATCGATAGCTTAGAAAGTGGATTGGTCGTGCCAATCCCGACGTTGCCGTTTATCGCCAGCTTTGCTGTTCCCGGCTTATTATAGCCCATACCAAAGCTGCCGCTTGGATCTATGGTGAAATCATATGCCAGGCCGCTCCTGCCGATTGAAAAGGTATTCGGTACAAGGCCGTGCGTATTTTCACCGATCCCTATATCCCAGGCCTGTGTATCTCCGACCAGTTTTAAATAATTTTCGCCGGTGCCGGATACGGTTTTAGCCAATCTCAGCATGAACGTATCAGAGCCGTTACTGACCACATCCAGTTTAGCCGAAGGCGAAGACGTCCCGATCCCTGCATTGCCCGTGCCGGAGAGCGAATACAGGTTTCCGTTATTTATGGAGATATTGTTTGGGACCTCATTATCATCATCCGGCTGGTCGTCGTCGGTTGAGGAAAATGCCATCGTGCCTAAGGCGCGGGTGCTTAGATTTCCGCTGCCGTCGGTCATTATGGCCGTAGTCTGCGAAGCTCCGGAAAGGCCGGCAAGACGAACAGCTCCGGTGGTATGCAATTGAGCCGCAGGATTTGTAGTGCCGATGCCGACGTTGCCATTATTTGTTATCCGCATCTTTTCACCGGCCGCCGACCAACTATCAGTATTAAATCTAATATGATTAGGAGCGAATAATTCATAAGCTTGAGTATTGGCAACTGGAGCGTAAAACATTACAACATCTCTCATATATTCTGTTGCATAATTATTCGTATAGGCATATATTTGGAAATAAGTATCGTCGCCGCCTGCGCTTACTCCAAATTGAGCCACCGCGGCGCCGTCCGAATCTCTTATCACTTCCAACTTTGTCCCTGGTGCCGTAGTTCCAATGCCGACGCTACCGCCTGCCGTAACTATCAGAGGCGGATTCGGAGACGTTCCTACTTGTAACAGGCCAAGTGGCGCAGTGGTGCCGATGCCGACGTTGCCGGAAGAGTTAATAGTCATATGGTTGGCCTGCCCCACGCTTCCGCCCATTGAAAATCTAAGAAGGCTACCTGTGTTATCTATCCAAAATACTTGTTGTCCTTGTGTTGGTGGATTAAACTTAAGGTATGAATTCGCCTGGCCCGTATTAACATTCCCAATTTCAAGAGTTCCCGTAAGAGTTCGAATATTTCCATTCACATCCAAAACTGCCCCTGGCCCTGTGGTGCCGATGCCTACGTTGCCGCTTCCGTTAGGCATAAAGGCAAGGTGCTCATTGTTCACTGTAGTGATGTCAATGGGAACGCCGGAGAAGGTCAGGGTCCCGGTCATCGTATCGCCGCCGGAGGAGTTCATGTATCTTGAGTCCAGATCCGTTGTGGCTATGCCGGTAAGATGGCCCATGGTATCCAAGGTAATATCCTGGACGACCGTGCCGTTGGAGTTATCGGAGTTTGCCTGGCTTGAGGTGTCGGTATGGGCTACGGCATCCGCAGTGACGGTGATGCC
>JAQUPI010000005.1 GCA_028716705.1 Candidatus Omnitrophota bacterium
GGGGTTTTTTCTTAAAACAGTCAATGAGAATAATTTCGCCAACAGGTATGCTCACTCTGTCCGCGCCTTCTGGGCGGCTGAGGCTGGCCTGTGAACGGCGATGAAAAATTTACCGAAGCATTCCACGACCGGCAGTGTAGGCGGATGCGGGTACAGCGCGACTACAACCTTCAGGGCAAAAATAAACCACGTTAAATATTACGATATAGTTTCCACGGGCACAGTTAATTTGCCGAGAGGCGGAAGTATCAGCCGCACGGTGACCGCCGTGGTTAAAACCGGCTCTTCGGACCCCGCTAAATTCCAATATTCGATCCAGGCGGCTAATGAGCTTTGTTTCGGGGGGAATTGTTCGAAGGACCCCTATTTATACATAGAGCCCAGCGCCTCTCCTTACTGTAACGACCATGATTGCTTCAAGGATATGGATGGCACCTTAAATTTCTCGGATATGCTGGGTTATCAGCTTGAATCCGTAAGCGGTATAGCTACTCACTACACAAGAGCCGATTTTCCGATGGCGGTCAGCGGTGTAAACTGGGTGGATGTGCAGCCGGGTGAAACCCTGATGGTGGACAGTTCCGCGACCGGAAGCGGCGTACTGGTCATCGACGGCAACGTGGAATTTGCCGGGGGTTATCATTTTTACGGGGTGATCTGGGTTTTAGGCACGCTTAGGGCGCGCGGCACGTTTGACGCTTACGGAAGCGTGATAATCGCGAGTACCGCGGGGATCGACTCCATCAACGGGGACCCTATGTTCCATTGGAGCCCGACGGATGTCGAGCAGGCCTTGGAGATCCTGGGTGATAATTTCGCGGACACTGTATCCTGGTATGAGTCTTCATGAAAGAGGTTTGACGCATTAAATGTTAAGATTTAAAAATTTATTTTCGCACGAAAAGTTCTCCTGCGGCCTGGATATCGGCACTCAGGCGATAAAAATGGTTACTTTAAAAGCGGCTAAAGACGAAGTTGAGCTTAATTCTTTCGGCTTGGAGCCTATCGGGCAGGACCTGGGAGCCGCCCTTAAAAGGATCATGGATTCAACAGGGATAAAGACGGCGGGAATTTCGGTTTCCGGGTCTTCCACCGTGGTAAGGTACGCTGATTTTCCCAAGATGAGCGAAGAGGAGTTAAGGCAGTCAGTCAGGTTTGAGGCTCAAAAATACATTCCTTTCCCGATAAGCGATGTGAGCCTGGACAGCTCTGTTTTGAAGGACGATCTTCCCGGGGGAAGGATGCTGGTCTTATTGGCGGCGGTGAAGAAGGATTTCATCAGCCAGCGCATAAAAGCTATCCAGGAAGCGGGCATCAGGGTGGAGAATGTGGATTTTGATTCGTTAGCGCTGGTCAGGACTTTTAATTTCAATTATCCGAAGGAAGAATTCGCGGATGAGAAAAATAAAACCGTTGCCCTGTTGAACATAGGGGCGTCCATAAGCGCGCTCAATATTTTGGAAGAGGGTATCCCGGTTTTCAGCAGGGATATCCATATAGCCGGTAATAACTTCACAAATAAGATCCGGGAAACCCTGGGGTTAGACCCAAAAGCCGCGGAAGAAATGAAGGTAAACCCCGGCAAGGAAACGGGTAAGGCCGCCGCTTCCGCGGAAGCGGCGATCTCCGAGCTCGCTGAGCAGCTGAGGGTGTCATTTGACTATTATGAGAGCCAGAGCTCTTCTTCGGCGGGAAAGATCTTTTTGAGCGGGGGCTCAAGCAGGCTTTCCGGGCTCAAAGAAAGGCTTTCCGCGATCCTTGGATCTTCAGTCCAGGATTGGGACCCCTTAAAGAAGATAAAAATATCGCAGGAATTGGATCCCGCCAAGGCAAAAGAGTTATCGGGCCAATTTGCGGTAGCGGTGGGACTGGCACTTTCGAGGTAAGAATATGGCGATCAACCTTTTGCCGGATGAATTAAAGGGAAAAGCGGCGAAGAGCGGCAAGGCAGGCGTAGAAAAATACCTGCCTTACCTCATAGCGGCGATCTTCGCGGTATTGGTTTTGGCGCATATCTTTCTGGGGGCCGCGGGCTTATTCAAATCGCTTCAATTTAAAAAGCTTAACCGGCAATGGGATAAACTTAAACCGCAAAGGGAAACCCTGGATAGGCTAAAGCTGGAGTATGACGCTTCGACTTATGACAGCAGGGTCATTGAATCGCTGGAAAGCCGGCAAATAAGGTGGGACGAGAAACTGAACAGGTTAAGCCTGAACCTTCCCCCCGGTATATGGTTCAATGAAATTACGGCATCACGCAAGGAATTGATCCTCAAGGCGTCGGCAATATCCCTGGAAAAGGAAGAGATGAGCCTTATCAAGAGGTTCCTGGACAATCTAAGGAACGACGCTCTCTTTTTGCGGGGTTTGACCGGGATAGAGCTCGGCCAGGTGCAAAAAAGGACGATCAGCACCTATGACACGGTGGATTTTGTCCTTACCGCGAAATTAAGATGATAAAACTCCCATTTGATAAACTTGGCGGGCTTCAGCTGGATAATAAAAAGATCCTTCTCATCGCGGTTATTTCCTTCATGATAGCTTACCTGGACTTCGCGTATATCCTTAAGGCGCAGCTTAACGGAATAAAGACCGTGGGGCCGAAAATCGTGAAATTGAGAAAGGATATGGATAATTTAAATAAAGAATTGCCCCGGCTTCAGGACCTGGAAAGGAATAAGGGCAAGCTTAAGCAGCAGGCAGGCCAGCTTCGCCATAAAGAGATCATAAAGGAAGACAGGATACTGCTTTTATTGCAGGAGATAACCGACCTGGCCAATAAGAACAATGTCAAGATAACCCAGATTAACACAACCCGGGACACAAAAGCAAAAGAAGAGACCATAGCCGGGGAGAGGCTTCTGCCCGCGATCATAAACTTGAATTTATCATGCGGCTACCATTCTTTAGGGCGTTTTATGAATTCTTTCGCTTCGGCAAAGTATTTTATAGATGTGCAGGATATGAAGATCGCGCGCGATACGCGGAACTACATGCTTCAGAATGTGAATATGGTACTCAAGACCTATGTCAGGAAATAAAAGCCGCAAGGTTAATAGAAGCCTATTATTGCCGGCCTGTGCCTGGTATCTTATGTTCGCCGTCTTGGCGTCTCCGGTTGTTCTGCGCGCGCAGGAGCGGCCCGTTTACGACTCCAAAGGCAAGCGCGATCCTTTTATTCCGCTTGTCACGCCTGACGGGAGGCTCCTGAGGCTGCCGGATGAAGGGCAATCGGGCCTTGCGCTGGAAGGCATTATTTACGACGGGCAGGGGACCTCTTACGCGATAGTGAACGGAGAAGTAGTCAAAGTGAACGACATGATCTCCGGATATCAGGTCCTGGGGATCCGGCAAAATAAGGTTACCTTCATGAAAGAGGGCCAGAAGACGGAAATAGAATTAAAGGAGGATGAAAAGTGAGCTCAAAAAATTCGAAATTAAATTTTCTTATTTTTTCGCTTGTTTTGAGTTTCGGGCTTGCTTGTATACCGGGCAAGCACGGTATTTGGAATTTATACGCCCAGGAGGAGAAAGCCGCGCAGGATGAAGGAGCCGGCACCTTGGATGCCGCCAAGGAAGGCCAGGCCGAAGCCGCCGCGGTAGTCTCGGAGAATGTCACTCTTGATTTCAAAGACGCGGATATCCGCAATGTGCTCAAAATAATTTCGTATAAGTCGGGCGCGAATATCGTTACCACGCCGGAAGTCATGGGAAACGTTACCATAAGGCTGGTAGACGTGCCCTGGGAGAAGGCATTGGATGTCATATTGAAGACCTACGGCTTCGGTTATGAGAAGCAGGGTTCGATAATCACGGTCGCGCCCATGGAGAAGCTAACAGCCCTTAAGAAACAGGAAGTCGAGCTTGCCCAGGTCCAACCCACTCTCACGGAAGTTTACAATCTGAAATATATCGACGCGCAGGACGCGAAAAAAGCGCTGGAGCCGCAGTTGTCCGGCCGCGGGCGGATCACCGTCCTGGAGATGACCGGCCAGGCGGGGTGGGAATTCGGCGTGGAAGATATGTCTAAAAGGCAAAGGGTGGAAGAAGAAAAAAAGTCACGGTCAAAGGTCCTTATCATCAGCGATATACCACCTGTTCTTGATAAGATAAGGGAAGTGGTAGCGCAATTGGACGCCATGCCCCAGCAGGTCATTGTCGAGACAAGGATAGTCGAAGTCAACCGGGATAGATTAAAGGATATCGGTTTTGACTGGGGCACCGGGACTACGGGCGCCGAGTCAACCGCGATCACCGCTACTCCCGCCAGCAAGGTAGGGGGAGAGGCTGCCAGCGAGATAGGCGGCCATCTGCTGGGCGACCAGATAATCCCATCTGTCTTCGGCCCCCGCGAAAGCACCACGCTTACTACCGCTAACACCGGGTTAAAGGTATTATTCAGGAAACTGACCGGCACGCAGTTCGAAGTTCTTTTGCATGCCCTGGAAGAAGACGTAAATACCAACACCTTGTCCGCGCCCAGGATAATGGCGTTGAATAACCAGGAGGCATCCATATTGATCGGGACAAAGTTCCCCATCCTTAAGACCGATACGACCGGAGCGGGCAGCACTGCCATAACCAATGTTACCCTCGACTATTACCAGGATATAGGCATCCAGCTGAATGTCGTCCCGCAGATAGGCAGCAATGACTATATAAATATGGTCATACATCCCGCGGTGAGCACCTTTGTCAGTTCCGCGACTTCCATTACCTCGGCTACATACCCGATAATAGATATCCGGGAAGCCGAAACGCGCGTTTTGATGAAGGACAACGAAACCGTGGTCATCGGCGGGCTTTTGAAGGACGCCAAGGCCAAGGAAATTGTCGGGATCCCGTTCTTGAGCAGGATACCGTTTCTAGGAGTCCTGTTCCGCAGGGAAACCATTGACACGCAGAAAGTCGACCTGCTTATTTTTATCACTGCCCATATTGTGCGGGAGAATGAATTTACCCCGGAGGAGATAGCGAGGCTGGAAGAAAGGCTGGAGAGGGCGCCTTCCAAAAAAGAAAAGAAAGTTTCCGCTGACTAATCCTGCCGTTTTCATGCGTAAGATCTATTTTACCTTCGCCAAGCGGGGCGAAATGGTGTATATCTCTCACCTGGACCTTATGCGTTTATTCATGCGCGCCCTGCGCAGGGCCGAGCTGCCGGTCAAGATGACCGAAGGTTTCAGCCCGCACCCAAAGATCAGCATTAAACGGGCCTTAAAACTGGGAATAGAAAGCGAAAAGGAAGAAGCGGTCTTCGTATTAAAAGAGCCGGTGGACGCCAAGGAATTTAAAGACAGATTGCAAGAACAATTACCCCAAGGAATAACAATAAAGGACGTTACGGCGTTATAATCAATAACGCAAGATTAACGAAAACGAAAATGCCAAAAGAGATATTGATAAACATCCAGCCTCAAGAAAAACGGGTCGCCATAGTCAATAACGGGCGCCTTGAAGAATTTTACATCGAACGGCCGCAGGACAAGACCATAGTCGGGAACATCTATAAGGGCAGGATCGAAGCCGTCCTGCCGTCGCTGGCGGCGGCATTTGTGGATATCGGGCTAGTCAAAAAAGGGTTTCTCTATCTATCAGAGATAGAGAATTATTTCGAGTCGCTTGAGACCCAGCAGGGCGCTAAATGCCTGACACAGCCCAAAAAAGGCCAGGAAGTCCTGGTGCAGGCGGTAAAGGAATCATTCGGCACCAAGGGGCCGCGCCTATCCTGTTCTATAGGCCTTGCCGGAAGATACCTCGTATTGATGCCCCAGGAAGGGCAAGTAGGCGTCTCCCGCAGGATAGAGGATGACGAAGAGAGAAGGCGTTTAAGATCGGTCTTATCGGAGGTAAAACTGCCCAAAGACATTGGTTTCATCGTGCGCACGGCGGCTTCGGGGAGGCCGAAACAGGAATTGATCCGGGACGCGCATTTTCTGCTTAAGCTATGGAAGCGGCTCGAAAAGATCATCGCGTCAAAGAAAGCCCCCTGCGTGGTTTATGAGGAGTACGATCTGACCCTGCGCGTGATCAGGGATTCTTTTACAGAGGATGTGACCAAACTGATCGTGGATTCAAAGGAGGAATTTTACAGGATACAGCATTTTATGAGGACATTCCTCGGTTATTTGAGAAACAAGGTGGAATTGTACAGGGGCGACGACCTGTTCGAAGCCAAGGATATCGAACGGCAGGTAAACAGGATCTTTGAAAGCAAAGTCTACTTAAAATCAAAGGGGTATATTGTCATCGAGCCCACGGAAGGGCTGGTGGTCATAGATGTCAATAGCGGTGGCTTTACCAAGAAACTGGACCAGGAGGAGACCGCTTTTAAGGTGAATTGCGAGGCGGCCGTTGAGGCGGCCAGGCAACTCATTCTGCGCGACTTGGGCGGGATCATCGTCATAGATTTCATAGATATGGGCCGGGAATCCCACCGCAGGGAGGTCCTTAATATATTGAAAAAGGCCCTGAGCGATGACCGGGCGAAATACGATATCCTGGGTATTTCAAAGTTCGGAGTAGTAGAGATGACCCGGGAGCGCATACACCGGACCGTGCAGACCCTCTCTTATCAGCCCTGCCCCTATTGCCAGGGAAGGGCTAAGGTCAAGTCGCCGGTCACGATGGCTATTTTCGCGCTTAGGGAACTAAAACGGTTCCTGAAAGGCAAATCCTTGAAGCAAGTCAACGTTACCCTGAACCCCAGCGTGATCGAAGAGCTTTTAAAGAGTAAGCGCGACCTCAATATGATCGAGCGCAAATTCAGGACAAAGGTAAATTTTATCTCCGAATCTTTCATGCACATCGAGGATATCCGGATCGCCTGATAGGCCCAAAATCCTAATTTGACCTTGACGCTGATGTTAGTGTATGTTAATATTATTATTTACCCTTAATCAAAGGAGAGCGAAAAATGTATGCGATAGTTGAGGTTGGAGCAAAACAGTATAACGTAAAGAAAGGCGATACCATTGAAGTGGAGAAATTGGAAGGCAAGGAAGGGAAAGAAATCTCCCTAAGCAAGGTCCTCCTGCTATCCAAGGACAAAAAAGTGGAAATAGGCTCCCCTTACATAAAGGAAGCCAAGATCGAAGCGCAGATCCTGGGACAGATCAAAGGCGAGAAAGTTGTTTCTTATAAGTACAGGCGCCGCAAGTCCTCCCATTGGAAGAAGGGCCATCGCCAGCAGCTTACCCGCCTGAAGATAAAAGATATTATTTTAAGCTAGTCCTTTTAATGTTCATTGACAAGGCGAAGATCTTTATTAAATCCGGCCCCGGGGGGAAAGGCTGCGAAAGCTTTTACCGCGACAAATACACCAGAAATGGCATCCCTGACGGGGGGAAGGGCGGGAATGGGTCCGATATTATCATCAGATCGGACAGGAACCTGAGTACGCTTCTTGATTTTCAGTATAACCGTCATTTCTTTGGGAAAAAAGGCGAAAACGGCTCAAGTAAAAATAAAAAGGGTAAAGACGCCCCACCCATAATTATTCGGGTACCCTGCGGAACTCAGGTAAAAGACGCCAAGGCAAATTGCCTTTTACGGGATTTGAATCACGACCAGGACCAGCTCATTGCCGCTTACGGCGGGCGCGGAGGTTCCGGTAATAACCACGGACAAATCCCTTCCAACGGCGATCCGGGAGAAGAAAAAGAAATAATCCTGGACCTGAAGGTCATCGCGGACGCGGGAGTCGTGGGTTTTCCTAACGCCGGCAAGTCCACGCTTATAGCTGATATATCCAACGCTCACCCTAAGATCGCCGCGTATCCCTTTACGACGAAATTCCCTATCTTGGGCGTAGTGAGCGCCGGCAAAAAGAACTTTGTGATCGCGGACATACCAGGCCTTATCGAAGGGGCATCGCGCGGAAAAGGCCTGGGAGATAAATTTTTAAGGCATGTCGAGCGCACAAAGATACTCGTACACCTGATAGATATGTCCGGCAGCGAAGGCAGAGACCCCTTAGAAGATTATAAGACCATAAATAAGGAACTAAAAGATTACGGCAGCGCGGTTTATAAGAAGACCCAGGTGATCGCCGCGAATAAGATGGACCTGGACGGCGCTCAGGCTAACCTGGAAAGATTTAAAAGGGCTGTAAAAAAGACCGTTTATCCCATATCGGCTTTAAAGAAGGAAGGGCTGGAGGAGTTAATTGAAGCAATCGGCAAAAAATTATAAGAGGATAGTGGTAAAGATCGGAAGCAGCATATTCTGCTCCGAAGGCGGATTCGAGGGCGCGCTGTTCGACCATATCGCCGGACAGGTCGCTTCATTAACGCGCATGAAGTATGAGTTGATCGTTGTTTCTTCAGGCGCCATCGCCCTAGGGATGCGCGTTTTGGGATTAAGGTCCAGGCCGGGAGACCTATCCTTTCTTCAGGCCGCGGCCAGCATAGGGCAAAACGCGCTTATGGATAATTACAGCCGCGCTTTTCGGGGTGATAAGGTAAACTGCGGGCAGATACTCCTTACCCGGGAAGACTTCAATGACCGTAAACGTTATTTAAACGCGAAAAATACCCTGACTACGCTGCTTAAGCTGGGCAGCATACCGGTGATCAACGAGAATGACACGATTTCGACGGATGAGATCAGGTTCGGGGATAACGACCGTTTGTCGGCGCTTGTCGCGGTCCTCTGCGGAGCGGACCTTCTGGTCATGCTCTCCGACGTCGATGGGTTGCTCGATAAAGACAAAAAGGTTATTCGCGTGATCGATGAGATCACGCCGCAGATAAAGGCGTTGGCCTGCCCCACGGATAAGAAAACCTGTGTGGGGGGGATGATCACAAAGATAGAAGCCGCTAAGATCGCCCTGGATTCCGGCATACCCTGCGTGATCGCCAACGGAAGAAAACAAGGAATGATCCTTTCCGTGTTAAACGAGCCCGGGAAACACGGGACTCTTTTTTCTCCAAAGAAATCCCTGGCCGCGAGGGAACGATGGATCGCTTTCGGCACAAAGCCAAAAGGAAAGATAAGGGCCGATCACGGCGCCTGCAAAGCGCTTTTAGAGAAGAAAAGCCTGCTTTCGGTAGGCGTAAGCGGAGTGGAAGGGGATTTCGAGGCCGGAGATATCGTAAGCGTCGTGGACAGCCAGGGTAACGAAATAGCCAGGGGCAAGTCCGGGATACCCGGCAGGCAGCTCCAAAAGGTCATGGGAAGCCGTTTTGACAAAGAAGTGATCCATAGAAATAATATCGTGATCTTATGAACCTAAAAACAGAATTAACAGTCATAGCCCAGAAGGCGCAGGAGGCGTCACGATCCCTGCTCTCCGTGTCATCGGCGCAGAAGAACAGGATCATTAAAAGCATGGCGTCGGCCTTAATGGAGGGGAGAGACGCTATCCTTAAGGCGAATAAAAAAGATATCGCCAAGGCGCGCGCCGCAAAGATTTCAAACGCGTTCATTGACAGGCTTTGTTTAAATCCGAAAAGGATATGCCAGATGGCGGATTCGCTGGATGAGATCGCCAAATTGAATGACCCTGTCGGAGAAGTGATCAAAGCCTGGCGCAGGCCGAACGGCCTTTGGATACATAAGGTGCGTTGCCCCATCGGTGTTATCGCCATAATTTATGAATCAAGGCCTAACGTCACTTCCGATTGCATTGGGCTCTGTTTTAAATCAGGGAACAGCGTGATATTAAGAGGAGGAAGCGAAGCCCTGAATTCCAATATCGCGATATTCCGGATACTGCAGGAGGCGATAAAAAAACGCGGGGTGCCTGAAAATATAGTCAACATCGTTTCGACTTCCGACAGGCGCGCGGTCGATACGCTTTTAAAATTAAATAATTATATCGACGTAGTGATCCCGCGCGGCGGCGAAGGCCTGATCAACCGGGTGGTCAAAACTTCCTGTATCCCGGTGATAAAACATTACAAGGGTATATGCCATACTTACGTGGATGAATGGGCGGATTTGAATATGGCGCAAAATATCTGTTATAACGCCAAGGTCCAGCGGCCCGGAGTATGCAATGCCATGGAAAGCATGCTTGTGCACCGCGAGGTGGCCGCAAGGTTCCTCCCCGGGATGGCTAAGAAATTCAAGGAAGCGGGGGTAGAGATACGCGGCTGCGCCATGACACGGAAGATACTAAAAAGCGCGAGGAGGGCCACAGAAAAGGATTACCGCACGGAATACCTGGGCCTGGTCCTTTCGGTAAAAGTTGTAGGCGATATGGATGAGGCGGTCGAACACATCAATAATTACGGCTCTCACCATTCGGATACGATTGTTACGGAAAATTACGATAACGCCCTTGAATTTTTAAGGAAGGTGGATTCAGCCTGTGTCTATGTGAACGCCTCAACCCGCTTTACCGACGGCTACCAGTTCGGGATGGGCGCTGAGATCGGCATCTCCACGGATAAGCTTCATGCCCGGGGGCCGATGGCGCTGGAAGAATTGACGACATATAAATATATGGTATTCGGGAACGGGCAGGTGAGAGGGTAGGTAGATGAGCTTAGCCAGCAGGGACTGTCCCCAAAGGGGACTGTCCCACGACAAGATAAGTGTTGGCCGGGAGAAAAGCCGATGAAAATTGGCTTACTAGGCGGCACATTCAATCCCATCCACACCGGACATCTCATCCTGGCTGAAGAGGTAAGGGAAAAGCTTTTACTGGACAGGATAATCTTTGTGCCGGCTTACCTGCCGCCGCATAAGGATAACTCCGAGATCATTCCCGCCAGGCTCAGGCTGGATATGGTCAGGGCCGCCATAAAGGGCAACCGCCATTTTAGCGTTTCAGAGATCGAGATCAAGAGGGACGGCCGGTCTTTCACAATAGACACGATCAGGGAATTCAAAAAGGATTACCCGGGAGACAAATTATACTTTATTATCGGCTCTGATCTGCTAAAATACCTAGATGACTGGAAGGACCTGGACGAAATAATAAAAATGGTGGATTTTATCGCCGCGACGCGGCCGGGTTACCCGCTGGAAAGGATCCCTTCCCGTATTTCAACCGTGCCCATCAGGGCGGTGGATATTTCGGGCTTCGAGATCAGGAAAGCGATAAAGGAAAATAAATCGTTCCGGTACCTGGTGCCGGAGTCCGTGTTTAACTATATACGCAAAAAAAGGTTATACCGTTGAGAGTAAGGATCGCCCCTTCCATATTATCCGCGGATTTCAGCTGCCTGGATAGAGAGATAAAAAGGGTCGAGGAGGCCGGAGCCGACCTGCTGCATATCGACATAATGGATGGGCACTTTGTCCCGAATATCACCATCGGCCCGGTAGTGGTCAAATATATCCGGCGGGTAACAAGGCTTCCCTTGGATGTGCACTTAATGATCGAAAACCCCGGGGATTTTGTGGACAGTTTCGTCGAAGCGGGAAGCGATATGATCACGATGCATATAGAAACGATATCGCCCTCAAAGTTCAAAGCCCAGAGTTCAAAGCTGAAGAAAAAGGGGGTAAAGCCGGGGATCTCATTGAATCCCGCGACTGCCCTGGAGAAAATCAAACCGGTGCTCAATTGGGTAGATCTTGTCCTGGTAATGTCCGTTAACCCCGGTTTTAGCGGCCAGGCGTTCATACCCGGTTCGCTGACAAAGATCAAGAAATTGCGTTCTATGTTCAAGGGCGATATATCAGTCGACGGAGGGGTAAACGATAAATTTTGCGCGGATATCATCAACGCGGGAGCGAATATCCTGGCCGCCGGCTCGTTCATATTCGGCGCCAAAGACGCCAGGCAGGCGATAGAGAGGATAAGAAATGCAGCCTGAAACCAAAATAAAGTTCGGGACAGACGGCTGGCGCGCGGTCATAGGCGAAGATTACACTTTCGCTAACGTAAAAATCGTATCCCAGGCCACCAGCGACCTTCTGGGTCCGGGTAAGAAGATAGCGGTGGGTTATGACACCCGTTTTATGTCGGATATCTTCGCGGAGGTCGCCTCGCGTGTTTTTAAAAACAACGGTATCGATGTCATCCTTTCAGATAAGCCCGTCCCGACCCCGGTCGTCAGCTTTACGGTAAAGAGTAGGAGGCTTGATGCCGGGATCATGATCACCGCTTCGCACAACCCGCCGCAATATAACGGTTTTAAGATAAAGACCTCTTCAGGCGGCGCAGCCGGCCCTGAAATTACGGGGAAGGTCGAAGAACTCCTGGGCAAGACGCCGGTAAAAGAAAACTATGAAGGCCGCGCGCAAATCACCGAGGAAGACCTGATCGGGGATTACGCGAAATTCATCCGCGGGTATATAGACTTTCCACGGATAAGAAAAAAAGTTTTCAGGGTATTGGTTGACGCGATGCACGGTTCGGGCGACAGTTATATCGCCACTATACTCAAGGGGTCTAAGATAAAGCTGGAATTCATACGCAATACCATCAATCCTTACTTCGAAGGAAAAGGCCCGGAACCGGTAGAACAAAACCTCGCGCAATTAAAACAGCGGCTCAAGAAAGAAAGATTTGACCTGGGGATAGCGCTTGACGGCGATGCCGACAGGATCGCGGCTGTCGCGCCCGGAGGCGTATTCATTCATCCGCAGAAAATACTCGGGCTGTTGGCGCTGCATCTTAGCCAGGACAAAAAGTATAAAGGCGGCGTGGTCAAGACCGTGGTAGGTTCAACAATGATAGACCATATCGCCAAATTCCTTAATGTCGAGCTTTATGAAACTCCGGTCGGATTCAAATATATTTCCGGCCTGATGGAGACAAAGGACATTATAGCCGGAGGGGAAGAAGCCGGCGGCATGGGGGTAAAGGGTTATATTCCGGAAAGAGATGGCATAATGGCCGGCTTGCTGCTGCTGGAGATGATGGTTTATCGCAATAAAAATATCCTGAAGATATTGAATGAGGCCGAAAAACAATTCGGCAGGTATTATTACCTGCGCGAAGACCTGCATTTGAATAAACAGGTCGACCTTGCTTCTAAGGATCTGCCGGAAGAGCTTTTGGGCAAAAAGATAACGCAGGTTAAGCGCGAAGACGGGATCAAGGTTATCTGCGAAGATGAAAGCTGGCTCGTGCTGCGCGCTTCCGGCACCGAGCCGATCATACGCATATATTCGGAATCCAAAAGCTTGATAAGATCCAGGAAATTGATCGAATACGGGAAAAACTTCGTTAATGGATAGCATAGCCAGTCCTGCATATTTCTCAAGGAAAGGAGGGCGTTTTGTCAAAGTCCCTTCATGACCCGCGTTAAATCCGCAAAAAGTATCGGTTTCTGTTCCGGCGTCAGGCGCGCTGTAAACATCGTCGAAAAGACGCTCTCCGAAAGCAAAGGGAAGGTCTATTCCCTTGGCCCGGTCATACACAATCCGGAGGTGATCAGGCGCCTTAAGCGGCAAAACCTTTGCATCGTAAATTCAATAGACGGCCTTGAACATTCCTCCACGCTGATATTGCCTTCCCACGGCACCCCCAGCGACATATTAGATAAGGCGGTAAAAAAGCGCCTCAAACTTGTTGACGTTACCTGCCCTAATGTATCCGTCCTCCAGAAGACCTGCGGTTTGCTGCATAAACAAGGCATGGAAGTCATTATCGTGGGCGACAGAAGCCATCCGGAAATTAGGGCGCTTTTATCTTTCGCCGGGAAGGCGTTTGTCATCGATAAGGCCGGAGGCATAAAGAAAAATGTTTTTTCAGGCAAGAAAATCGGGATAATTTCGCAAACTACGCAGAACAGGGACTCTTTCTTCGAAATCGCGGCGAAATTGCTGCAAAAAAATCCTTTAGTAAAGGAGGTGCACGTCTATAACACGATCTGCCTGGATACACTGCGCCGGCAGAACGAGGCCAAGGAACTTGCCGGATCCGTGGATACTTTATTGATAATCGGTTCCAGGTTGAGCGCCAATACAAAAAGGCTGCTGGGCATCGGCCGCAAGATCAACCGGCGTACCTATCTTGTTGAAGACAGCGATGCCGATTTCGGCAGATTGTTAAGAGGGGCAAAGGTAGTGGGGCTCATAAGCGGGGCCTCAACCCCGGATTGGTTGGTCAAAGAAGTGATAAAAAAAATAAAAAACAGAAAAGGGAGGTAGTAAAAAATGGCTGCAGAAAAGTCACAAATGGAAGAGCTTTACAATCAAAGCATCAAAATACTCAGGGAAGGACAGATAATCAAGGGAAAGATAGTTTCTGTCAAATCGAAAGAGGTGCTTGTGGACGTGGGATTCAAATCCGAAGGGATCGTCCCGATAACGCAGTTCAACAAGGACGATCTTGAGCCGGGCAAGGAGATCGATTTTTACATCGATTGCATCGAAGACGACTCCGGCATGATCGGGCTTTCCCGGGACAAGGCGATACGCATCCAAGGATGGGACAAGATCGTGAAGAACGCCAATGAAGGCGCGCTAGTGGAAGGCAAGCCCATAAAGAAAGTAAAGGGAGGTTTTTTAGTCGATGTAATGGGAATAGAGGGGTTCCTCCCGACGTCCCTTTCATCTTTTCGCGGGCTCACAGACAGGAACATCCTGTACAACAACTTTAAGTTCAAGATCATCAAGGTTAATAACCTGAGGCACAGCATAATCCTGTCTCACCGTGAGGCGATGCAGAAGGCGAAGGAGGAGGCCAAGGAAAAGCTCTGGCAGGAATTAAAAACCGGCAATATCCATCCCGGCACCGTAAAGGCGATCACGGATTTCGGGGCCTTTGTGGATCTGGGCGGCGTTGACGGGCTCCTGTATATAACCGATATGTCCTGGTCGAAGATCAGCCATCCATCCGAGATAGTGGCCCTTGGGGATAAGATCGATGTGGTCATTTTGAACATGGACAAGGAGTCGGGAAAGGTCTCTCTCGGCCTTAAGCAGAGGTTCCCCGACCCCTGGCAGGACATAGAGACAAAGTACACGGTCGGTTCCAAGGTTAAGGGTAAAGTAGTGAACATACTTCCTTACGGGGTATTCGTGGAGTTGGAAAAAGGGATCGAAGGGCTGATCCACGTCTCCGAGATCTCCTGGACGAAAAGGGTGAATAACCCGCAGGAGATGTTCGCGATAGGGGATATGGTGGAAGTCCAGGTATTGAACATAGATAAGGAATCACGGAAGATCTCGCTCAGCCTCAAACAGCTGGAACAGAATCCCTGGCTGGAGGTAGAATCAAAATATCCTGTGGGCACCAAGATCCAGGGAAAGGTAAGGGGATTTACCGCTTACGGGGTCTTCGTAGAGCTGGATAACAGCCTTGAGGGGATGATCCATGTTTCGGATATCTCATGGACAAAAAGAGTAACCCATCCGCAGGACATTTTTAAGAAGGGCCAGAAAGTCGATGTGGTCATTCTTTCCGTGGATGCCCAAAACCGGCGCATTGCCTTAGGGTTAAAGCAGCTCCTGCCTAACCCGTGGCCTGAGATCGCGGTTAAATATCCCGTTGATACCGAGCTGGATACGGAGGTCGTGAATATAAACGATTTCGGCGTATTCGTAAAGATCGAAGAGGAGCTGGAAGGCCTTGTCTACAGCAGCGAGATAGACAAGGAAATTCTTGCCCAGTTAAAGCCCGGTGATAAATTAAAGGCCAAAGTGATAAAGGTAGACGCCGAGCAGGCAAAGATCGGCCTATCCGCAAAGTTATAAACAGAAGGGACACCCTTTTTGCCAAAGCTAAGGATGTCCCCAAAGAAACTAAAAATAATAATTTAGGGGACACCCTCCCGATTGCCAAAAAGGGTGTCCCCCGATTGCCAAAAAGGGTGTCCCTGGAGGTGATAAGATGACAATGCCAGATATCGACAGGCAGTTGGAGGTAATCAAAAGAGGCGCGGTTGAGATAATTTCAGAGGAGCTGTTAAGGAAGAAATTAGAGGAGAGCATAAAAGCCGGCCGGCCCCTGGCCGTTAAGGCCGGATTTGACCCTACCGCTCCCGATATACACTTAGGGCACACGGTTTTGCTGCGCAAATTGCGCCAATTCCAGGACCTCGGGCACAAGGTAATTTTTCTGATCGGGGACGCCACCGCTTTAGTGGGGGACCCTTCCGGGCAATCGCAAACCAGAAAGGCGCTGACCCTTGAGGAAGTCGAGCAGAACGCGAAGACTTATATAAAGCAGGTCGGTAAGATACTGAACACCGCGGACCGGCGCCTTTTTGAGCGCCGCCATAACAGCGAATGGTTTTCGCGCGGCTTCGATTTTGAGCAATTTGTGGAACTTGCCCAGAGATACACCGTCGCCCGCCTTTTGGAAAGGGATGATTTTCAAAAGCGGATGAAGGAAAATAAACCGATCACCTTCCTTGAGCTTTTTTATCCGTTGATGCAGGGCTTTGATTCTTACAAATTAAAATCGGACGTGGAAATCGGAGGTACCGACCAGAAATTCAATTTGCTGGTCGGCAGGGACATTCAGGAGGCCTATGGAGAACCGGCCCAGGTGGTTATTACCATGCCGCTTCTGGAAGGGACCGACGGCGCGCTAAAGATGAGCAAATCTTACGGAAATTACATAGCCATAAACGACCGGCCCCCGGATATGTTCGGGAAGATCATGTCAGTTTCTGACGAAATGATGCTGAAATACTACACGCTGTTCACTGACACGGACCTGGAAAATATCAGGCAATTACACCCGATGGAGGCGAAATTAGACCTCGCTGAGAACATCACATCTTTTTACCACGGCGCCGCCGAGGGGAAAAAGGCAAAGGAGAATTTTAAGCAGGTCTTCAGCGATAAAGATGCCCCCGAGGAGATGCCTGTATACAAGTTAAGGGGGGAAGGAGAAGGGATAATTGACATTCTCATCAACAGCGGCCTTACCGGATCAAAGAATGACGCCCGCAGGCTGGTAAACCAGGGCGGAGTATCTTTAGGCGGGGAGAAGATCGGAAATGAAGGCGTTGTAGTGAAAGCGGGGGGCATCCTCAAAGCCGGTAAAAGACGGTTCCTGAAGCTGATAAAATAATGCTGAATAGATTCAAGAAGATCGATCCTTTCGGGAAGAATATCATATTGGTTTTTGCCGGCACGACCTTAGGCAATGTATTCAATCTGCTTTATCAGCTTCTCATCGCGCACCGCATGAGCCCGCAGGATTTCGCGGGATTTAATTCGCTGCTTTCTTTGTTCATGCTGATCACCGCTCCGCTGTCAACATTGCACACAGGCGTCTGTAAATACCTGGCGGATTTTAACGCCCGGGGCGAGCTCGTTAAAGTGCGCGCTTTATTATCCGCGCTCTTAAGAAAAATATTGCCGCTCGCCGCGGTCACCTGCGTTATTTTCTATCTTTCTTCTTTTTATATCATTGCCAAGCTGAAGATCGTTTCCGGGTGGGCGGGAAGCATCCTGGCGGCATCCCTGGCAGCGGCCTGGATCAGCCCGGTTTTATGGGGGGCGCTGCAGGGTCTGGAGTTGTTCCGGTGGTTCGTCCTGATGTCCATCATATGCGGGATCACGAAATTGATCTTCGCTTTTTCTTTTTTGAACCTGGGCTATAATATTTCCGGCGCGTTGTCCTCTTTTCTGCTGTCGCTCTTGGCGGGGATCGCCATTTCTTTTTTCCCCTTAAAGCGGCTGATCTCCTTTAAAAAGGCGGAAGGCGAAATAAATCTAATGGATTTCTTTTTATACCTCGCTCCGGTAGCCGTAAGCTTTTTTTGTTTTATGGCTTTGGTGAATCTGGATATGGTCCTGGTTAAATATTTTTTCAGCAGGGAAGACGCCGGATTTTATTCTTTGGCGCAGATGGAAGGGAAAATATTCCTTTTCTTGCCCTTAGCCATAAGCATCGTAATGTTCCCGAAAACGGCCGGGCTGAACGCCGTAAAAATGAAAACCGGTTCGATACTCATGAAATCGCTTTTTTACGCTTTTGGCCTATGCGCCGCGGCGAATATTTTCTTTAACATTTTCCCGTCTTTTATCCTGAAGGCGCTCACCGGCAAGGCCCCGCTTGAATCCATTGTTTTGGGGAGGTTCTTCGGGGTGTCCATGAGCTTTTTCGCCCTTTTATTGATCCTGATGAATTATTTCCTTTCCATAAAAGATTTGCGTTTTATGAAATACCTTATTGTATCGGCGGCGCTGCAGCCTTTGGCAATCGTATTTTTCCATAAGAACCTGATCCAGGTGCAATCCATAATTTGCCTGAATTCCATACTGTTATTTTTATCTTTATTCAGTTTATTCCGTAAAAGACAATGAAGGAAAAGATCTCCGTAGTCATGCCGGCTTATAACGAGTCGGCGCATATTAATTCCAGCATAGAAGAGACGGTAAAGGCATTCGAGAGCTTCGGTTATTCGTGGGAGCTTATCGTGCTCGATGACGGCTCAACCGATGACACTTTCGAGAGAGCGCTCCGCTTCGCGGAAAAATACCCGCAATTGACCGTAAAAAAGAACCCTTATAACCTTGGAAAGGGCAGGGCGATAAAGAAGGCGATGCACTATGTAAGCGGGGATTATGTGCTTTTTCTGGACGCGGACCTGGATCTGCATCCCAACCAATTCCCGGCTCTTTTTGATATTATGCGCTTGAATAACGCCGATATCGTGATCGGTTCAAAATTGCACCCAAATTCGGTGGTGGATTACCCGCTTCAGCGCAAATTGATCAGCTGGATCTATTATTTGACGGTAAGGGCATTGTTTAACCTGCCCTGCCACGACACGCAGACAGGATTAAAGCTATTCAGGGCCCAGGTGCTTAGGGATGTAATGCCGCGCATCCTGGTAAAGGCGTTCGCCTTTGACCTGGAGATCCTGGTAAACGCCCATCACCTGGGATACAAGATCACGGAAGCGCCGATAGTCATCACCAAGCGCAGGAATTACGGCCGCATCGGCCCCCAGGCCATCTTAAGGGCGGGCCTGGATACCCTGGCAATATTTTACAGGATGTATATATTAAGATACTATGACCGTATCGATTATTATCGCCGTAAAAACCTGGCAAAAGAATTTAGAAGAATGCGCCGCTGAGTGCCTTAAGCTCGACTATCCGGATTTCGAAATAATTATTTTACCGGACGCAGACATAGGGACTGTCCCCGCTGTCCCTGTACGGATCATCCCTACAGGCCCGGTAAGCCCGGCCAAGAAAAGAGATATGGCCTTAAATTACGCCAAAGGCGATATACTCGCCTTTATCGACGACGACGCTTATCCCGTAAAAGATTGGCTTACAAACGCTGTAAAGAATTTCGAAGATCCTGAGGTAGCTGCCGTGGGAGGTCCGGCTGTAACTCCCGCGAGCGACAATATAAGACAGAAAGCAAGCGGCCGGGTTTATGCCTCAATTTTGGTCAGCGGAAGCTTTTCTTACAGGTACCTTCCAAAAAGAAGAATGGAGATAGATGACTATCCCAGCTGTAATTTCTTCGTCCGTAAGTCCGTAATGCTGCAACTCGGCGGTTTCAACACAAATTTCTGGCCGGGGGAGGACACGAAACTTTGTTTGGATATAACGAAAAAACTGGGTAAAAAGATAGTTTATGACCCCGAGGTAATGGTCTACCATCACCGCAGGCCTTTATTTATCCATCATCTGGGACAGATCGCCAGTTACGCCCTTCACCGGGGTTATTTTGTCAAACGCTATCCGGAGACCTCTTTAAAGCCGGCTTATTTTGTCCCTACTTTATTCTTATTCGGCATTATAATCGGGGCCGCCTTCTCTTTGCTCTCAACGCCTGCCAGAATAGTATACAGCTTAGGCTTAACGGTTTACCTGTCTTTAGTCCTTATATCCAGTTTCTCAAAGCAGATACTTTCCGTTCCCTATGTTTTTTGCGGAACGATATTAACGCATTTTACTTACGGGTTTTATTTTTTAAAGGGATTAATTTCCAGCAGGCTCAGAGAAGAGGATCTTCGGTGAAAGTAATTATTTCTTATCCGCCTATTGATACGGAAAAAGGTTATCCTACCCTTGGTCAAAACCGGCAATTCCAGTTTTTCAGGGAACCGACGTACATATATCCGGTCGTCCCCGCTTCCGCGGCTACATTGTTGAAAAAAGCGGGCCATCAGGTTATCTGGAATGACTGCATCGCGCTGGGTTGGGATTACCCAAGGTTCCTCGAATTTGTAAAAGCGGAAGAGCCCGGCCTGATCGCTATCGAGACCAAGACCCCGGCGGTCAAACAACACTGGAAAATAATTAATGATATTAAGGAGCTGTTCACGCGGATGGCTGATCCGAAAGAAACCGGGGGGACTGCCCCTCAAGTTGTCCTATACGGGGACCATGTTACTGCCCTGCCCGAAGAATCATTCCTGAACTCTAAAGTGGATTTTGTGCTGACAGGAGGGGATTACGACTTCCTTCTGCTAAATCTATGTAATTTCCTTTCTAGAAAGGAAACCAGGGGGATTGTCCCTGAAGATACCGAATTAGAACCGGGTATCTATTACCGTGACAACGGCCGGATCAGGAGTTCCGGCCAGTTCCAGCTCAACCATGACCTGGATTCGCTGCCGTTTATCGACAGGGAGCTTACTGATTGGCGGTTATACGCTTTCCAAAACGGTAATTATAAACGCACACCCGGGACTTACATTATGAGCGCGAGGGACTGCTGGTGGGGTAAATGCACTTTCTGCAGCTGGCCTCAGATCTATCCTCGGTTTCGCAGCCGAAAGGCAGTGAATGTCCTCGATGAGATCGGCTCGCTGATTGAAAATCAAGGGGTCAGGGAGATAATGGACGACTCAGGCTCTTTCCCTGTCGGCCAATGGATTAATGATTTTTGCGAGGGGATGATCGCCCGCGGGTATAATAAACGGATATTCCTGGATTGCAATATGCGTTTTGGCGCTTTGTCCTTCGGAGAGCTAAATTTAATGAAGAGGGCGGGTTTTCGCCTGCTTCTTTTCGGGCTTGAGTCAGCTAACCAGGCAACTCTCGACAGGCTAAAAAAGAACATAAAAGTCGAAGATATCGTGGAGGGATGCCGGCAGGCCTCCAAAGCGGGATTATATCCGCATATCACGATCATGTTCGGTTATCCCTGGGAAACTTATGAAGATGCCTTAAAGACCCTGCGGTTAGGCGGATGGCTTTTAAGGAAAGGCTACGCTTACACTATGCAGGCTACAATGGTGATCCCTTATCCCGGCACCCCGCTTTTTGAAGAATGTAAACGTGAAAACCTGCTGAATACGCTTAATTGGGAAGATTATGATATGAAGAGTCCGGTAATGAAGACTAACGTTGAGGCCAGCAAGATAACGGGGCTGGTCCAGGGAATGTACAGGGTTTCTTTCCAGCCGGAGTTCATATTAAGAAAGCTCCTTTCATTAAGGGATATGGACGACATAAAATATTATTTTCGGGCGCTAAAGAAGGTAGGCGGACACATTTTTGATTTCAGGGGCCTGAAATAGGGCGCTGTCCCCAATTAAATGAAATATTCTATTGATAAGGACAATCGGCTTTTAATAAGGCAAAAGGGCAAAAAGGTTTCCCCGAAAGGCGCATTCAAGATAGAGAAGAATAACCGTCTTATCTATATTTTGAACGAACCAGCGCATTGGCGCAGGGTACACAAGCTGCCTTCCAGGATAGTATTTCTCGGTAAATGGAAACTGGATGAAAATCATGACCTGGTCCTTGAGCGCAATGAGCCCAGGGAGAAAAAAGAGGGCCGGTTCGTATTCAAAGGAGAGATCATCTCAAGCCGTAAGGACGCCTTAGCTTTTGAGATCATCAGCCGTGACCGCAGAGGCCATACGCAGGCGCAGGTATTAGAGCTGTCCGGTGCCTGGCAAGCCGATAAATCGAACCGTATAATATTTAAGGCGGATAAGAAAGGGATGCCCGATACCCTGACGCTGGAAGGTTCCTGGCAGCTTGATAACAACCAGCAGGTCACCTATAACTATGAAAAAACAAACTTATTAAAAAGGGCCAAGATATCCCGTTCTTTGACTTTCGAAGGCTTTTGGCAGATCAATGAAAAAAACCGTTTAACCTATATTTTATCCCGCGCCAGCCGTTCCCGTTTCGATTTTCGCGCGCAAATAGAGAGCCCGAGCCTGCGTCCTAAGGAAGGACAGATGAAATACCGCCTAGGCATAGGCCTCGCCAAGCCCAAGTCGCAAAAAAAGCGTATCGTTACGCTTTACGGGGCATGGAAATTCAGCCGAAAGGGCGGGTTGGATTTCTCCATGGATTACGGAAAGGGCGCGTCCAGGACGGTTGAATTCGGCGTCAATGCCCATCTGAATAATAAGGACGAGATTATCTTTTCTTTGCGCAGCAAGAAAGGCGAGCCCTTGGGGTTGAATATCACTTTTAACCGCGAACTTTTTAAGGGGAATGGCGCGCTGGCCTATTTACGGCTGAAAAATCTCCTTGAAAGAAATAAACCCGCTGTGGAAGCGGGCGTGCGCATACCTTTTTAGAAAAAGGGGTTCATGAGATGGTTTGGAAGATTATCGGGATGAGCGCGGCTGTATTGACCATGTTTTCTTTTGTACCGCAGATCATCACGATCCTAAAGCATAAGTCGGCCAAGGATGTAAGCATAGTTACGCTGCTGCAGCTTTCGCTGGGCGTTTCGTTGTGGATAGTTTACGGCCTTTTTTTAAATGACAAGATCATAATTACAGCCAATGCCGTTACTTTGACCACCCTGGCAATATCGTTATATCTTTATTTCAAGTACAAAAACGGCTAAAGCTTAAACTTATGGCGCGCAGGCCCTTATTATGGTAAAATATTAAACTTAAATGGGAAATCCCGTCAAGAAAAAGCTAAAAATCGGAATAATCGGCTGCGGCCATTGGGGCCCCAATCACGTCAGGAATTTCTCTTCTTTTCCCGATTCCGAAGTCGCCTGGGTATCCGACCTGAATGAAGAGAGGTTGAAATTCATCCGGGATTCTTATCCCGGCATCCGTGTTTCTAAAGACTACAGGGATATCATCGCGGACCCGCTGGTTGACGCCGTGGTCATTTCTACGCCGACCTCTACGCATTACCAGATAGTCAAGGATTCTTTGGCCGCCGGCAAGAACGTGCTTTGTGAAAAGCCATTGACCTTGCGTTCCTGGGAGAGCGAAGAGCTGGTGCGGCTTGCCGAAGAGAAAAGAAAGACCCTGATGGTCGGCCATGTCTTCCTCTACAATATCGGAGTGCAAAAACTTAAAGAATATATCAACTCCGGATCGATCGGGAAGATATATTACCTGCATTCGACAAGGGTGAACCTGGGCCCCATAAGGAACGATGTAAACGCCGTCTGGGACCTGGCATCGCACGATATCTCCATATTTTGCTATCTTTTCGATAAATTCCCTGAAAAAGTAAGCGCCAACGGCAATTGTTTTCTGAGGGATAATATCGAAGATGTCGCTTTTGTCTCGTTAATGTTTTCGGGCGGCGTCCTTGCAAACGCCCATGTAAGCTGGCTTGACCCGCGCAAAGTAAGAGAGATAGTGGTTGTCGGGGATCAGAAGATGATCGTCTGGAATGATATGGCCCTGGAAGATACGTTAAGGATATATGAAAAGAGCGTGGAAGGCGAACCCTATTACTCAGATTTCGGCGATTTTCAGCTTCTGCCTAAAGAAGGCAATGTCATAGTGCCCAAATTGAAATTAATGGAGCCGCTTAAAAACCAATCCAGGCATTTCATCGATTGCCTTAAAGAGGGCAAGAGGCCGATCAGTGACGGCGAATTCGGATGGAAGGTAGTACGGGTGCTTGAAGCCGCCCAGAAGTCTCTTTCTGACGGAGGAAAGGTAGTTGATCTGAGATGAAGTTACCTGAGCATGTCAAAATAGGACAGGACCACAGGATCGAGACCGGTGTGGAGCTCGGATATTTACCGGGCAGGAAGATAGCTGATCTTTCCCTGACGATAGGAAAGAACGCGGTGCTCAGGACGGGAAGCGTTATTTACGCCGGCACGAAGATCGGAGATCATTTCGAAAGCGGCCATAATGTAGTGATCAGAGAAGATGTTTCTATCGGTGATGGCTCCGCCGTATGGAGCAATTCGGTGGTTGATTACTCCTGCCGCATAGGCAGCAAGGTTAAGATACATAATAACTGCTATATAGCCCAATTCACCAATATAGAGGACGATGTCTTTATCGGCCCGGGGGTCATAACCGCCAATGACCCGCATCCGGTTTGCACAAAATGCATGAAAGGGCCCACCATAAAACGCGGCGCTAAAATAGGCGCTAATGTGACCATACTGCCCAGAGTGACTATCGGAGAGTACGCTTTAGTCGGCGCCGGAAGCGTGGTAACCAAAGATGTGCCGCCGAGATCAGTAGTATACGGTAATCCCGCCCGGGTCATTAAGTC
This sequence comes from Candidatus Omnitrophota bacterium, assembly GCA_028716705.1. Classification (GTDB taxonomy): domain Bacteria; phylum Omnitrophota; class Gorgyraeia; order Gygaellales; family Profunditerraquicolaceae; genus UBA1562. Next base: position 24,289 of record JAQUPI010000005.1, read on the forward strand.
CGTTGAAGACCTGGAATGCGGCCTCAATATCGTTGACAAGCCCTATATAAATGGAGATGACGTCCGCTCGCGAGAGCATTAACACTGGGATACTTCCCGCCGTTTCGTTTGTGTTGCCCACCTTAAACGCGCAAGGATACCTGGGGAGATGCCTGAAAAGCATAAGAAGCCAGGATTATCCTTCCGAGAAACTGGAGATCATTGTCGCGGACGGAGGCTCAAAGGATGATACCCTGGCGATCGCGGCGAAATACGCCTGCCGCGTGATACCCAACCCGAAAGTCCTGCATGATTCAGGTGTAAGCCTGGCCCTGGGAGAGAGCGGGGCTGATATCAGGTTTATCTTTGCCGCGGATAATGAATTGCCGGGGAGGGACTGGGTAAGGTTAATGATCAAGCCGTTCCAGAGAGACAGCGGAGTATATGGGGCTTTTCCAAGCGTCGTCAGCCCTCGGCAGGACGATTCCGTAAACAGGTATTTTAACCTTACGCATTGCGATCCTTTCAGCTGGTTCGTTTTCCATAACGAGGCTGACCCGCGCTTGTTTAGCAAGGCCTATAAAATAAGGGATAACAGCGGCGATTATGTAATTTATGACTTTCCCATTAAGCGCTACCCGATGATAGGGTTTTCCCAGGGGTTTGCCGTGCGCAAAGATTTTTTTCGCAAGCCTGAAAACGCCTCGGATGACATATTGCCGGTCATCCAGATGATAGAGGAAGGAAAGAAGATCGCCTATGTGCCGGGCGCGCTCATATATCACTGGCATTTAAAAGGTTTCAAAAGCTTTCTTAAAAAATACGGGCAAAGAATAGAAGATAATATTAACAGCAGGAATTACGGATATATCGGAAGGGGAAAATACCTCTCATTAAGGCGTAAAATAAGGCAGTACCTTTGGGTAATATACAGCTTGACGCTTGTCTTTCCTGTTATTGACGCGCTTAGAGGCGTCTTTAAAGACAGGGACGCTGCCTGGTTATGGCATCCGGCAGCAAATCTTTGTCTGGCCTGGATGGTTATTATCAAGCTTATGAGAAAGGAGTTTGTTGCCAGATGAAGATATTGGTAACCGGCGGCGCCGGATTAATCGGGTCTCATATAGCGGATCTACTCCTGAAAGAGGGGTTCGATGTTAAGATATTAGATAAACTGGAATTACCTACGCACAGGAACGGAAAACCCGGTTATATCTCCAAAGATATCGAGTTTATAGAGGGAGACGTCACAAAGAAGGCCGATTTATTCAAAGCCCTGGAAGGCGTAAAGGTGATCTTTCATGAAGCCGCGACAGGCGGCTTTACCCCTGAAGCAAGCAAGTACGTGATCAATAATTCCCTGGGGACAGCGGCATTATTCGAGGCGATCCGCGAAAAGAACCTTCCTATCGATAAAATAATAGTGGCGTCTTCCGTGGCTGTTTACGGAGAGGGGGCTTATTCGTGCCCCGAACACGGCGTATTTTATCCCGCCATGAGGGCCATCTCCCAGTTAGAAAATAGAAAATGGGAAGTAGCGTGCCCTGTTTGCGGCGCGGATACTTTTTCCCATCCTACGGGAGAAGATAAGCCCGTGAGCCCCGAATCTGTCTATTCGGTCTCTAAATATGACCAGGAAAGATCGGCCCTGATCCTGGGGAAGCTCTTTCGCATCCCAACGGTTGCCTTGCGCTATTTTGTGACTTTTGGCCCAAGGCAGTCCATATACAATCCCTATACGGGAGTATGCTCCATATTCGCCACTCAGATCTTGAATGATAAACCTCCACTGTTGTTCGAAGACGGTTTACAAACCAGGGATTTTGTGTTTGTGGAAGATATAGCCAGGGCGAATTTGCTCGTAATGAAACAGGAAAAAGCCGATTTCGGCGTATTCAATGTGGGAAGCGGAAGAGCGATATCTATCCGGGATGTCGCCCAAACGCTGATCAAGAAGCTGGGCAAGAAAGTTTCGCCGTTATTAGCCGATGAATTTCGGCCTTTAGACGTCAGGCATATACAGGCCGATATAAGCAAAATAAGCAAGATCGGTTATAAGCCTTTTGTAACCTTTGAAAAAGGCATAGATAAATATTTAGAGTGGATAGAAAAGCAAGGCACTATAGAAGATTATTTTAGCGCCGCCAGGGAAGAGCTCAAGAAAGCGGGGATCATCAGAAGCGGAAATGCGTAAAGAAAATGGTCCGGAAAAGAATACCGGGCATAAATTACTATTTTCTGAGCTGGACCGTTCCATTGAGCCGGCGGCGGAACATAAGTTCTGTTATGAATTTTCCGCGCCTCATCTTAAGGATAAGTCAATCCTGGACGCGGGGTGCTGGAACGGAAAGTATTTAAACTTAATTAGAGGGTCAGTCTCCGGGATGTCTGTAGGGGTAGACATAGAAGAAAAAGCCCTGGGCGTGGCCCTGCGGAACGTACCCGGCCCAAAATTCCTCGCTGCTTCAGTCTTTGGATTGCCATTTAAAGATAAAACCTTCGACGCGGTCACTTTATGGGCGGTCATAGAGCATATTACGGCTAAGGGCGAATCCAGGGCGCTAGGCGAGATCCACAGGGTATTGAAAGAGGATGGGAGCCTTTTTATTTCCACCCCATCCGGCCACTGGCTGGCCAGGGTACTTGATCCCGCGTATTTTCTTACCGGCCACCGGCATTATGGCCGCGCAGGCCTGGAAAAGATCCTGGGCTCAGCGGGTTTTAAGATCGAAGAATTCCGCGTTAAGGGCGGCATATGCGATTGTTTATCCACAATTATGTTTTACATATCAAAACATATACTCCGCAGGGCATGCGGATTAAAGACATTAAAGAAATTGGCTGAGAGGGAGTACGCTCCGGATTTTAACGGATTTAATGTGGTCTTTTTATCCGCTAAGAAAAAAAATTAGTTCCATGAATAAATTAGTCTCCGTAGTAATACCAACGAGAAACAGAAAGAAAGACACGATCGATTGCCTTGAATCATTATTCCAATCGGATTATTCTCCTTTTGAGGCCATAGTGGTGGATAATGCCTCTTCGGACGGTACCGCCGCCGGAGTGAGAGAAAGATTCCCGCAGGTAAAAGTTTTGGAGAACAGCGAAGATCTCTGGGCTTCGGGCGGAAGGAACAGGGGGTTGAAGGAGGCAAAAGGCGATTATGTTTTTTTTCTGGATTCGGATAATATCCTGCATAAAAGCTGCCTGAAGGAGCTGGTCAGTTTTATGGAAACGGACGAAAGGATCGGCATCGCGGGCCCCAAGATGTATTATTACGGGGAGCCTTCGCGTATCTCTTATGCCGGGGCGGATATAAGCCTTTTTACCGGAAAGACCACTTATTGCGGATTGAACTGTTATGATAACGGAAGATTCAACGCGACCAAGGAAACCGGCCATGTCCCGAACGCCTTTCTGGTGAGCAGGAAAGCCATAGAAAACGTAAAAGAATTCGATGAGTCGTACGTGATGTTCTTTGAGGAATCTGATTTCGCCATGCGCGCGAAAAAATCCGGTTTTAAGATCTTCTTTCGCCCTAACGCCATATTATGGCACAAGGTTACCCCTGTGGCATTGGGAATGTTTTCCGGGTTAGGCTTGAGATCCGCTCCCCGGGCGTATTTTACGGCGCGCAACCGCCTCGTATATATGAAAAGGCACGCCCATTCGATAGCATTCTTATTTTTCCTGGTCATTTTTTCCCCACTTTCCATTCTTGTTTATTCCATAGACCTTATCGGCGCACGCAGGATGGATCTGGAAAGCGCGTATTTAAAGGGGAGCGTAGACGGTTTAATTTACGCTTTTACCGGTAAATTACGCAACCGGAGCGAGTCAACAAGATGAAAAAGGAAAAGATATTATTTATTCTTCCGGCGGTCAAGTCACTTTTCGGGGATAGTTACGCTGCCCCCGGGCATCCGCATGTAGGAATAGCGTATTTGAGCGCCTTTTTGAAAAGCAGGGGCGTTGAAGTAAGCATATTTGACGCGGGGATAGAAAAAGACATCCGCGCGCTTAGCCCTTTTATAAAAGATTTTGAACCTTCGCTTATCGGAGTAACTGTATTCAGCTATTGCCATCATCTGGCAAGAGAGATCATAAAAGAGGTCAGAAAGACTTCGGCTCTGCCCATAGTTGCCGGCGGCCCGCACATATCCGCGACTAAAACGCAAATGTTGCTGGAAGACGCGGATGTGGATTTTGCCATAAAGGGCGAAGGCGAAGAGACGCTCCTGGAGTTGTTTCAAGCGTTAAATAACGGGAAAGATTATTCAAAGATAGATGGATTGATATGGCGGTCAAATGGGCAGGTGGTCGAAAATCATGACCGGGATTTTATAGAAGACCTCGATTCTCTACCCTTGCCGGATTACGAGTCTTTCGGATTGGAGAAATATCTGAACACGCGGGAAGAGAAGAAACTCCCTATCATTACTTCACGCGGCTGTCCTTACGGATGCAATTTTTGTTCGGTGCATTTATCCATGGGCAGGGGGTTCCGGCCGCGCAGCCCGGAGAATATTTTGAAAGAATTGGAATATTGGTATGGAAAAGGATTCCGCACTTTTGATTTCAACGACGATTGTTTCAGCCTGGACCTTGAGCGCGCAATGAAAGTCTGCGACCTGATCATTGGCAGCGGAATGAAGATAACCTACCAGCTGTATAACGGAATACGCGCCGACCGGCTTACTAAGGAGTTTTTGAAAAAAATGAAAGATTCGGGTTGTAATTTTGTATCCTACGGCTGCGAATCCGGGAACGAGGAGATATTGAAGGCCATAGAAAAAGGCCTGAAGCTGGAACAAGTCCGCAACGCGGTCGAATGGAGCAATGAGGCAGGGATCAGGAATTCGGTCAATTTTATCATCGGCCATCCGCACGAAACTTACCGCACGGCAATGGAGACACTTGATTTCGCCAAGTCCCTGCCCTGTGATTTTGTAAATATTTATAACCTTGTCCCTTATCCGGGGACGGAACTTTACAAGTGGATAAAAGAGAACGGAAGGTTTTTGGTCGATGAGAAGGTTTATCTGCGCGGGATAGCGTCTTATGACAATGAGCCTATATTCGAAACCAAAGAATTCAGTAAAAAAGAGCGCGTTAAGGTGAATAAAAAGGGCAGGGCTTTATACGAGCGCCGCATCCTGGAATTCAGGTTAGGAAAACGGCTCGGTTATATTGCCTATCTGCTTATGCGCTTACGGCCTCTGGCAAAATTAGGCCGGACAATAGCTTTGAGCAATAAGCTGGGGAATAGAATATACGTATTTTTATCCAGAAGCTCAAGAAAGGAAACATCCGGTGATGAGGGAAATAAGTCTGTCAGGCTTAAGAACGATTGGGAGCACCGTTGGAGCGTCGGTACATTTGAAGCGATATCATCCGAGGTAAAAGCAAATCCTGATACCGCTCAGGGAAGAGTAAGCATTGAACTTCTTAAGAAATATGGAAAGGGGGCCAGGATCCTGGAAGCCGGATGCGGCTTAGGGGTATGGGTCTTTCTATTCGAAGGGATGGGTTTTAAGACCTTCGGGGTTGATTTTTCAGAAACAGGCTTGCGGGCGGCTTCGGCTTACGGTAAACAATACGGGATATCTGCGAAGTTAACACGGGCGGATATCCGGCGCATGCCTTTTCCTGACAACACATTCGACGTGATCGTCAGCTACGGAGTTGTAGAGCATTTCGACGATTCCATAAACGCGGTAAAAGAGATGCTCCGTGTATTGAAACCGGGCGGGACATGCCTGGTCACTACCCCAAATCCTTTTAATTTCCATCGTCTGATCGGCCGATTTGTCTTAAATGCCACTAAGAGCGCAAGGCTTGGATATGTAGGTAAAGAAGACGACTATACGCCTAAGGGATTGGCGGCAATGTTTAAGGAAGCGGGATTTAGATCGATAAATTGCGGCATCCTTGACGAGGGGCTTCTTTTTGGCATGTTCTGGCAGTTCATACCTTTTATCGGCGGGCCTATTTATAACATTTTAAAGAAATTCAGCCTGGTCATAGAACGCAGCCAAAGACTCGTGGGCACCGGATCATACGCTACGGGAAGTAAATAATGATGAAGACCGTTTTAATGGTTTCGCCTACATATTTGCCGGTGATGGGAGGGTCAGAGATTTATTCCGCCGACTTATGCAAATATCTATCAGGAAAAGGCCATAGAGTGTATCTTATCGGCTGCACCTTTCCGTTAAAGGGAAAATACAAAATGATAGAGAACGGGAAGAACTATCGCATATTCAGGATCCCGTGCCTGAACCGCCGTTTATTAGAAAAGACGGCGAAACATCCTTTGATCTACCCTTTAATGGTGATCCCGCCTCTTTTTTTCTTCTCCTTTTTATTTTTACTGATACAGGGAAGAGAAGTGGATGTAATTCACGCGCAGTCAGTAAGCGCCGGCCTGATAGTCCTTATTTTGTCGGCGATATTCGGAAAGAGGCGCGTGGTGACCACGCACGGAAAATATTTCAGCGAAAACCCTTATCATCTGCAATACAATAAATACGCCAGGTTTATAGGCAGGGTCTTCGGTAAATTTGACCGGGTTTTAGCCATAAATGAGCAGTCCAGGGAGGAACTGGCGCGTATAGGGGTAAAGGCGGAGAATATAAAGGTCGCTCCGCATTGGGTTGACCAGGAAATATTCAAGCCCGAAGATAAAAAAACCAGCAAGGCGGCTTTGGGCTGGGAAGGGAAATTTATCGTGTTTTACGCGGGGAGGTTTGTGGAAGATAAGGGGATCGAGAACCTGATCTCGGCGGCAAAATCCGCTAAAAATAAAGCCGTCTTCGCTTTTGCCGGGACCGGCCCCCTGCAAAGAGCTGTCATTGACGCCTCCATAAGCCACGAAAACATCCTGTATTTAGGCGAGATCGATACGCAAAAAATGCCCCTTTATTATAACGCGGCTGACCTGGTCATTATCGCCTCCCGTCATGCCGGGGATGGGATACCGCGCGTGATCATGGAGACTTTATCCTGCGGGACGCCGGTTATCGGCGCAAACCGCGGCGGCATACCGGATGTTCTTACGCCGCAGGTAGGTATGCTTATCGAACCTACGGTAAAAGAAATAAATTCCGCTATCGAGAGGTTATTTGAGGATAGGGTATTACTTGATAAATTGACCGGTAATTGCAGGAAATACGCCCAGGAAAAATTTTCCATGAAAAATGCGGAGATAGCGGAGGGCAGTTATTATGAAGACCATTAAACTCAATCTTGGCTGCGGACAAAGGCGCATACCCGGTTTTACCGGGGTCGATAATAATCCCAATGCTACAGCGGCGCAGGTTACTCACAATTTAGAATCTTTTCCTTATCCTTTCGAAGATAATTCCGTGGATGAGATATTGATGGATCACATCCTGGAACATCTAGAGAGCCCAATAAACATCCTTATCGAGCTTTATCGTATCTGCAAGGATGAAGCTCAGATCACCCTGAAAAGCCCGCATTTCTCCTGCAACTGGCTGCACCCGGGGCATAAGAGCGGCATAAGCACAATGTTATTCGGTTACTTTGACCGGTCAACTTCGGATTTCTACGGGGATTGCCGTTTTAAGGTCAACTCCATAAAACTGCGGTGGCTCAGGCCGGGAGGACCTCATGGAAAGGTTGTCCGCGCCCTGGGAGCGGTTGTCGATCTTTTCGCTAATTTACATCCCGGTTTCTGCCAAAGGGTATGGTGTTACTGGGTAGGCGGTTTTGAGGAGATAGAATTTGTGGTCACCGTACAAAAGGCTAAAACAAACCAGAAATAAAATGTTAAAAGTCCTTATTATAGAAGCGATCTCGAAAGACCCCTATCACACTGTGTTTTCTCCTTTGGGCCCCGCGTACTTAGCGTCTTACTTGTGTAAATATTCCAAAATAAAAGAGATCGATGTAAAAATGATCTTTTCTGACGGTGAATTTGACTTCCGGAGATATAACCCCGACATTGTAGGCATTTCTTCCGTGACCGAAACATTCAATATCGCGAAAAGGATAGCGGCATTCGTTAAGGGAAATAAGGATATTCCTGTTGTGATCGGGGGAGTGCATATTTCCGCCCTGCCCTCAAACATGAGCTCCGATATGGACGCGGCGGTGATTGGCGAAGGAGAGCAGACTTTCCTTGAACTGCTTGAAACACATGCCGGAAAAGGCCTGACTAAGGCAAACTTATCGGGTATACAGGGGATAGCTTACAGGGACGATGGAAGGTTGATCCAGACAAAAGAAAGAGAGCTGATCGCCCCTTTAGATCTAATACCTCCGCCCGCCAGGCAGCTGCAAAAGAAAAATAAAAGGGATATATGGATGATCACTTCAAGAGGGTGCCCATACAAATGCATTTTTTGTTCAGCCGCCCAGTTTTGGAAGACCGTCCGTTTCTTTTCCCCGCGGTACGTTGTGAACGAGATCAAAAGCCTTATCGAAATGTACCATCCGGAAACCATTAATATCGTGGATGACCTTTTTATCCTTCAGAAGCAGAGGTTCAATGAAATTGTCGATCTGATCGTCAAAGAGAAGATAAATGAACGGGTGCGGTTTACCGTGCTTGTCCGGCCAAACCTTATTGATGAGGATATCTGCCTTGGGCTTAAAAGGATGAATGTCACCCTTGTCGGGTGCGGCTTTGAGAGCGGGTCCGCGAAAGCTTTAAGCGTTATCAAACAGAACCAGACTTTGGAAGATAATGTCAACGCCACCCGTCTTTTACGAAAGCATGGAATACTCGTGGGGGCTTTTTTTATGATGGGGATACCAGGAGAGACGATCAAGGATATGGAAGAGACGTATCATTTTATCCAGGAACAGGAATACAGCCGCGGCGAAAGCTACGTTTTGACCCCTTTCCCCGGGACGCAGGTTTGGGATAGCGCCAAATCCAGAGGCCTGGTGAATGATAATATGAACTGGGACCACTTTACTATGGATTTCTACAAGCATCCGAAAGATTCAATTATAGTATCAGAGGTACCCCGGGAAGAACTATTCAAGGAGTATATGAGGATGCGTAAGATGTGGGAGAGGAAAAAGGCGATGGTTACCTCGCCCGTTGAAGCGCTCAGGACAGCCGGCATTTTATATCTTGTTAAACTTATCAGGCATAATCCCTATCGGGTCTGGTCTTTTTTTATCGCTTTCTTGCGTGCAAGCTTCACAAGGAGAAAGTAGTTAAAACATGGGCACCGGATGTACGAATGACCTGTTTGACGTCAACCTCGCGCATTACGAAAAATTATATTGCGACCCTTTTGAGAGGCGCTCTTTTGAGGTGCGCAGCAAAACCCAGATATTCGATTCCTTGCGGTCAAAATACTTAAATTCGCCCGCAGGCAAAAAGGCGCTGGATGCGGGTTTTGGCTCCGGAGACATCCTATGTTCGCTATCCAGAAAAGGGGCTGATTGCTGGGGGACGGAGATCGCGCGTAACGCTATATCTGCGTTGAGCTCGCGTTGTCCAACTTTTAATATCTTAGAATCAAGAATAAGCTCGCTGCCTTTTGAGGATAATTTTTTCGATCTTCTCGTTTGCTCCCACGTCCTGGAACACGAAAGCGATGAAAAGGCGGCTATGAAAGAAATGATAAGGGTATTGAAACCGGGCGGGTTGCTTTTTTTAGGAGTTCCGGGGGCGGCGGTAGGGGAAACAGAGCTGCACGCCCGTCTTTATAAAAAATGCGAACTTTACGGATTTTCCTCCAGTTTTGGAGTGGATCTGCTCGATTGCCGTGAATACGGTTCCCGTCTTTTTCAGTCAGTATATTATTTCATCAGCGGTATCGCCGCTTCCAATTCCCGGGTAAACTCCGGCAGTTCCGGAACTGATAAAATCGTAAAATACTCTTTTGTCAGGCGGCTTTACCATTATCTCGTGGTGCCTGCGCTGCTGTTTTTGTACCGGTTGGATTCAATGGCTGCGGGCAAAGCGCGCCCCATAGAAATATGGGCGGTTTTAAAAAAGAAATATAAGGAAGCTAAAGAATGAAGAAGGAAATCGCTATTTTTTTATCCTTTATTTTACTGATCGCCGCGTTTACCTACCCTTTGGCAACGAATATTAATTCTTATGTCCCCGGGTTTTCTTCCACCGATGAAGTATATGCGCTGATAAATTACAGCTGGCTGAATAAATACAGCTGGCAGCACCAATTGCCCCTGAACCGCAGTTTTATGCTCGCTTATCCCTCCGGAATAAATTTATACACTCCCGGGTTCGTTCCGTTCTTTTGGATCGGCATAATTTATCTTTTGAGCATAGCCACCAGCCCGGCAATAACTTATAATATACAGGTACTTACTAATTTATTCTTAAGCGCGGCCTTCACTTATTTATTGATCCTGTTCCTTTCCAAAAAAAGATTCAGCGCTTTTTTGGGCTCTTTGATATTTGCTTTTTGCCCGTATCAGTTTTCCCGGATATGGCAGCATTTAGGGCTGACTTTCAATCAGTGGATACCGTTGTGCCTGCTGGCGGCTTTATTATTAAAATACAGGAAGAGCAAGAAATACGCTTTTTTATTCCTCGCAAGCCTGCTGCTGCTTTTTTCTTTTGATTATTCGATCATCTATTTTTCCCTCGTTGGCCTGGCAACCCTTCTTTTTTACTCTATTCTTTTCAACTGGAAGAAAAAATTTTCGGAGGGCCGGGGCATGTTCAGGGAAGACCTGCGGTATTTAAAGAAGATCGTTCTTTTGGGTGCCGTTTCTTTCCTTATCCTTTTGCCGCAAATCATGCCCATAATAAAAAACAGGCTCGGTTTTTCCGTTAAGACGGACCCTTCTCCGTTCAACCTCTTCCACCGCCAGTTTAACGACCTCTTTTCTCAGGCTGCCAGGCCTTTAAGTTATTTTCTTCCGTCGATATCGCATCCCGTTTTCGGTTCTTTTACGGAGAATTTCATCGGGTCTTCATTGTACGGAAAAAGCCTCACGGAACACGCCCTTTATTTAGGTTGGACACCGCTTTTTCTGGCCTTTTTTGCTTTGAGATCATGGAGGAAAAGAAGGAAATCATGGGGGCCGGAATATCAAGGAACGGAGGAGAATTTTTATATCGGTTTTTCGCTTCTTTTGCTGATTACAGCCTGGTTGTTTTCCCAGCCTCCATGGTGGAAAATAGGCCCTGTCAAAATATTCATGCCCTCATTTTTCATGTATAAGCTTCTGCCGATGTACCGCGCCTATTGCCGTTTCGGAATTTTAGTTATGCTGGCGGTAGCGATGCTGGCCGGTTTCGGAAGTAAATTCATCCTAGAAAAGTTAAAAAGGAAGAGGGACCGGATATTGGCGGCGTCTTTATTTACATTCGCCGTCTTATTCGAATTCTGGAATTGGCCCCCTTACAAGGTCATTGATATATCGGCTGCGCCGTCGGCATATGATTGGCTTAAGGCCCAGCCGGAGGAACTTGTGGTAGCCGAATATCCGCTTGACGATGATTCTCCGAATGAGATGTATAAATATTATCAGACCAAGCATGAAAAAAAGCTGATCAACGGCAGCACCCCGGGGACTTACGCTAACCAGGTCGCCAAGACGCTCAAGAAACTGTCCCTCCCCGAGACAGCCGAGAAACTCAAAACTATGGGTGTAAAATACGCCATAGTGCACAGGGACGATTACGGCATAACAGGCCTGATCGAGCAGTTGGAAGAGTTGAATAAGATCCCTCTAAACCCCAGGCTAAAATTAGTCACGAGCTTCCCGGAAGAGGCTTGCCCGAGAAGCGATATCATGTGCGTGCGTAAAAGCGGCCCCATTGATGTTTATGAAATAATCCCTTAATAAGAAGGAGATAAGATGCAGACAGTAATTCTATGCGGAGGCAAAGGCACGCGTATGGGCTGCGAAGACCTGCCGAAGCCCCTATTTCCGATAGGCGACAAGCCGATACTCTGGCACATTATGAGAATATACGCGTTTTATGGATCCAGGGATTTTATACTTTGCCTGGGGTATAAAGGCGGCCAGATCAGGGATTATTTTAAAAAAGTAAGAACCTGGAAAATAACTTTCGCCGATACCGGTACAGACACTCACACCGGAGGAAGGATCGCCAGGATCAGGCGGCACATCAAGGATGATAATTTTTTTGCCACATACGGGGACGGTTTGGCGGATATCAGATTGGATAAATTGCTCGATTTTCACAAAAGCCATAAGAAAATAGCCACAATTTCCGTCGTCAGGCCTAATTCGCCTTTCGGTATAGTGGGGGTGCATCCAAAGACCCAGGCAGTGACCCATTTTGAAGAGAAGCCTTTGCTGGACCACTGGATAAACAGCGGATTTTTTGTTTTTAACAAAAAGATATTTAATTACATACGCGACACGGATATACTGGAAAAGCAGAGTTTCGGACGCTTGACAGCCGAAAAGAACCTTTGCGCGTACAAACATAAAGGTTTCTGGGAATGCATGGATACTTATAAGGATAACCTTAGATTAAAGGAGCTTTGGAATTCCGGGGACCCTCCCTGGGCAGTATGGCGAAAAAGGAGAAAAGCCAAATGAAAGATAATAAATTCTGGGATAATAAAGCGGTCCTGATAACCGGGGCCAACGGTTTTCTGGCCTCGCATTTAACCGCCGCTTTATTACGGAAAAAAGCCAAAGTCATAGGGGTAATTAAATACAACGTGCCTTCTTTGCTGGATAGCGACGCGATCAAAAGAAGCGCTAAGCTGAAGATCATAAAAGGCGATATCGTGGATTACCCCTTTGTAAAAAAATGTATGAAGGCCTATAAGCCGCAGTTTTGTTTTCATCTGGCAGCCCAGGCGATCGTTGGAAAAGCAAATAAACGGCCCATACCTACCTTTAAAACTAATATACAGGGGACATGGAATTTACTGGAGGCGATCAGGGAAGCCAGCCCTGCTACAAAGATCATAGTCGCCTCAAGCGACAAGGCATACGGAGAGCATAAAAAACTGCCTTATATGGAGAACGCCGCCCTTCAGGCGCTGCATCCTTACGACGCTTCCAAGGCTTGCGCCGATATCCTTGCCCGGACATACGCGCACACTTATAATTTATCCGTGGCTGTCAGCCGCTGCGCGAACATATACGGTCCGGGCGACACGAACTTTTCCAGGATCATTCCGGACACAATGCGCTCGGTGCTTCTGGGTAAAGACCCGGTTATACGCAGTGACGGCACGCCGATAAGGGATTATATTTATATAGAAGATGTAGTCGAGGCTTATCTGGCCCTGGCAAAAGCGCTTTATTTAAGCCGGCCGGGAGTCAACGGAGAGCCGTTCAACTTCGGCACGGGAAGGCCGATCAGCGTGCTAAGGCTGGTAAAGATGATGATAAAGATCTCCGGAAACAGGAAATTAAAGCCGAGAATCCTCAGTAAAACCAAGATAAAGGGTGAAATAGACAGGCAGTACCTTTCCAGCGGTAAGGCGGTCAGCCTCCTGAAGTGGAGGGCAAGGCATGGCATTGCTGAAGGCTTGAAAAAAACGTTTGTTTGGCATAAGGAGCGTTGCCGTAAATGGGCGTAAATATCCTGGGTTTATCCTGTTTTTACCATGACAGCGCGGCGTGCGTCTTGCGCGACGGGGAAATAATCGGCGCCGCGCAGGAAGAGCGTTTTACGCGCAAGAAACACGACTCCGGCTTTCCTGGGAATTCCATAAACTGGTGCCTTAGAGAAGGCGGAATTACCGCTAAAGAGCTGGATTTTATCGTTTTTTACGAGAAACCGCTCATTAAATTCGAGCGTATCCTGGAGACTTATCTCTCCAGCGCTCCTTCGGGAATACGGCAATTCATCCAGGCGATGCCATTGTGGGTTAAACAGAAGCTCTGGATCCCCGAGATAATCAGGAAGGAATTGGGCTTTGAAGGAAAGATATTATTTTGCGGCCACCATGAATCCCACGCGGCCAGCGCTTTTTATCCCTCACCCTTTAAAGAAGCGGCTTTTTTGACCATGGACGGCGTCGGCGAATGGGATACCGCCAGTTTCGGCACAGGAAGGGATAATGAGATCGAAATTTTACAGACCTTGAGGTTCCCGCATTCTTTGGGGTTATTATATTCAGCCTTTACGTATTACGCCGGTTTTAAAGTCAATTCAGGGGAATACAAATTAATGGGCCTGGCGCCTTACGGGGAGCCGAAATACGCGGATTTGATCCTTGATGAATTGATCGACCTGAAAGAAGACGGCTCATTTAAGCTGAATATGAAATACTTCGGTTATTGCAGCGGCCTGAGGATGACCAACGGGAAATTCGACAAACTCTTTGGGGGCCCTGCCCGCAAGGCGGAAACGAAGATAACACAGAAGGATATGGATATCGCGGCTTCCATCCAAAAAGTAACGGAAGAGATAATGTTAAGAATGATCCGGTACGCGCATAAGGTAACCGGGAAAGATAAGTTATGCCTGGCGGGAGGAGTGGCTTTAAACTGCGTGGGTAACGGCAGGATCTTGCGCGAAGGGCCTTTCCGGGAGATATGGGTACAGCCGGCGAGCGGGGATGCCGGAGCAGCGTTAGGCGCCGCTCTTTTAGCCTGGCATAAATATTCGGGCAATCCCAGGGCGAGCGACGATAAAAATGACAAACAGAAGGCTTCGCTCCTTGGGCCGGCATACAGCGAAGAGTATATTGAAGATTTTCTTAAGAAAGAAGGGATAATATACGAAAAGTTAGCTCATGCTGACATACCATTCATGATCGCGGACCTGATCGACAGCCAAAATGTGATCGGCTGGTTCCAGGGCAGGCTGGAATTCGGGCCAAGGGCTTTGGGCGCGCGCAGTATAATCGGCGACCCGAGAAACCCTGAAATGCAGTCAAAGATGAATTTAAAGATCAAATACCGGGAATCATTCCGTCCTTTCGCCCCCTCGGTTTTGCTTGAGAAGGCCGGCGATTGGTTTGACCTGGATAAAGAGAGCCCTTATATGCTCCTGGTCGCTCCCGTTAAGAAAGAGAAAAGGCTGGCAGGCGGCAAGGAAGAGAATTTATCCGGTTTCGATAAATTGAAGATAGAACGCTCGAAGATCCCCGCGGTTACGCACGTGGATTATTCCGCCAGGATCCAGACCGTAAAGAGCGAAGACAACCCCTTATTTTATGGCGTTATAAAAGCGTTCTATGAAAAAACAGGATGTCCTGTTATAATAAATACTTCTTTCAACGTCAGGGGAGAGCCTCTTGTCCTTACCCCCCAGGACGCTTATAGATGTTTTATGAGAACGGAGATGGATTGCCTCATTATGGGTCCATTCCTCCTGGATAAGAAAAAACAGGATCCAGTGAAAAAGGACGTAAAATGGCAGCAGGAGTTCGAATTGGATTAAATGGAAAAACTCAATTTTAATAAAATAGACCTGAAGAAATTCGGGATAACCATGGCGGCAGCCTTTATTGCGATAGCTTCCATACTGGCGTTGAGGCATAAACACAGCTTTTTGCCTTTATCGATATCCGCGGGTTTCTTTCTTGCCGCTATTATCGCGCCGCTTTTCTTAAAGCCGTTTTATATTTTCTGGATGAGGCTTGCCTTTGTATTGAGCTGGGTAAATACCAGGCTTATTTTATTTATCTTATTTTTCCTTGTGTTTGCCCCTATGGGGATCATGATGCGGATCTTTGGCAAAGACTTCCTCGAGAGAAAAATAGATAAAAAGGCCGGATCTTATTGGAAGAAAGCCGAAAAGAAGGTTTTTAGCAGGTCAGATCATGAAAGGCAATTTTAGAGTCCCAAACAGTTCTAACTATTAGGAGGAGTGTGTTATGGGGAAGCTTTCAATATTGCGTGAATTTTGGGATTTCTTGCGTATAAGGAAAAAATGGTGGCTTACTCCTATAGTGGCCATGCTTTTATTGCTGGGCATGCTGATCTTCTTTACCCAGTCTTCCGCAGTCGCGCCTTTTATATACACACTTTTTTAAATCGAAAGGGATCTAATGATAAAAAAAATCGCCTTATACTTCACGATCTTGCTTTCAGCCGCTATAATTTTGTGCGCCTTTAACGAAGCGTCAAAAAATAACCCCGCCTCAATAATTAAAGATAATAACTTACATGACAAGCTCAGCCAGGACCCCCGCAAGATAGTCCTTCTGGTGAATTTATTTGGCCTGATCCCGGCCGCCGAAGCCACTTTTGAGGACAGGGGAATAGAGCTTTATGAGGGCAGGGAAGTGATCCATCTTAGCGGATACGCGAGGCCGTTAAATTTTATCCGTAAATTCTTCAACGCCCGGGCGGAAGCGGATTCATATATGGATAAGGATAAATTACATGCCTTAAGGTTCAGACAGAAGATAATCCGTCCGAATAAGGCAGACGAGAGGGAGATCTTTTATAACCAAAAAGATAATTTCATGGAAGCCGAAGGGGTAAAAAGGCAGATACTGCCGGATACCCACGACCCTTTCTCGGCAATATTTTACCTGCGTAAACAGCCCTTGCGGGTAGGCAGCGCCTTAGACCTGAATATAAACACGAACCAGAAGAATTATCAGTTTTTAGTGAAAGTGACGAAGAGGGAAGAGTACTCGATAGGGTCAAAAAAAATAGGGGTCTGGGTGCTGGAAGCGGTCGTCAGAAGGCGCGATAACAACCCCTACCACAAGACAACGATCAAATTCTGGCTTCTGGATAACCCTTCAAAAACGCCCATATTGTTCAAGGCGATGACTAACGTCGGACAAGTAACCGCCAGGCTAACAGCGATAGAATGACCGAAAATAAAATTAAAACCAAGGATATAATAAAAGATTACGACAGGATCTATTCGACTACAGGCCTGAGGACTAATAGCGCGTATTATAGATGGATCATTAAAATGCTGCGTCCGATGCCTAACGCCAGGATCCTTGATGTATCCTGCGGCGAAGGATCATTATTAAGAGAAATAGCGAAATTAAATAAGAACATTGACGCTTATGGACTGGATATATCGGACGTAGCGGCCGCTATAGCGCGGAAGAACGCGCCCAAAGCGAAAATAATGTCAGCGGACGGGCAAAGGCTTCCCTTTGCCGATGAGTCGTTCGATTATGTAACCTGTTTAGGCAGCCTGGAACACTACCTGGATATCAGCCTCGGCCTAAGAGAGTTATTCAGAGTGGCCAAAAGAGAGGCGAGGTTTTGCATAGTGCTTCCCAACTCTTTCAGTATCCATGTTTTCTTGGAAATACTAAGGTCCGGAAACAGATTTCCGGATAATTTCCAGATCATAGAAAGGACCGCGACAAAACAGGAGTGGATCGATTTATTGGACAAGAATGGTTTCTCCGTAAGAAAGATCTACGGGTTTAACCTATGGCCGGAATTATTTAAAGAGGGAACGTTAAAAATTAAATCGATACCAAAATATTTAAAGCGCGTGCTTATTAAATATCTTTGCCCTTTAAATTTAGCGAAAGAATTCGTGTTTATCTGCGAAAAAAAGGGTAAGCTGTAATCCTTCCTTACTTTTATTTTTCAAGCCTCCCCAGGGCCTCCGGTTAGTGGAAAAAAGTCAATATAAAGTGGAATCCTATTCTTGCCAGTAAGCCCTGCCTCTTCTACAATATAGTATCCGTTAAGCCAAACCATAAAAATCACTGAAAATCCTGTTTTGAAAGGAGTAGATCATGTTTAATCCCATGCACAAAAAAGGACTACCCATCCAGAAGCAATTCAAAAACTGGAAAACGCTTAATACCAGGCCCTATGATAAGGAGTCGATTCATCCTTATTCCAGGACAGCCGGTATCTTGATGAACGGGATCGAGTGCGAGGCTGCTTTCTTCATGCACAACTTTGCCCGGCATACCAAGGATATGGAATTACGGGGAGCGCTGGCCATGGTCAGGCGCGCCGAACAGGAGCAGCAGAAGATGATCAACTGGATGATCCCGGGAAACGAATCGAGCCTTGAGGTCACTATCGGTTACGAGCAGGTAGCCGTAGACCTTACCGCGTTTCTGGCCCAAAAGGAGAAAGACCCCTATGTGAAGGAAGCGTTGGATTTCGCCTTGCTGGAGGATTTTGACCACCTCTACCGTTACGCCAATCTTATGCGCCTGACCATGGGTAAGGAAGCCTCGGACGTAACCAAAGAATACACCGAGATCACTGTCGGGAGGCCTACTTCCAAGGAGCACCGTTTTCCTGAAGATGACGTCAGGAATTTCACCGATAAGAGATCCGCCGACCCGATGAGCAATTTGCACATAATGACCATCGTTGCCGCCGAACAGCAGACGATGAATTATTACATGAACATCGGAAACAGGTTTGAGGATATGCTTGCCAGGGGATTGTATCTTGAGATCGCTCAAATCGAAGAGCAGCACGTGACCCATTACGAGTCGCTGATAGATCCCAGGATGAGCTGGTTTGAACAATGGGTCTGCCATGAACTTACCGAGTGCTGGCTATACCATTCCTTAATGAAGAATGATCATGAGCAGCGTTCACAGAAAGTATGGGAGCAAGCCCTGGATATGGAGCTAGAGCATTTAAAGATCGCTTCGGAGAACATGAAAAAACACGATAAGAAAGATCCTGAGGAGCTTTCAGGGGGAGGGTTCACGCATATGTTTGAATTTAAATCGAATATCGATTATGTGCGTAATATCCTGGAAACGCAGGCGGATTTTGGGGCCATGGGCCCTGATTTTGTCCCGGGAAGCAAGATACCGGAAAATTACCGGTATTTCCAGCACCAGAAGATAGTCAATGAAGGCGGCGCGCCAAGCGACGAGGTAATCGACCGGGTAATTAAAAAGGACGGGCATGATTTCAGGCAGGAATTAAAGCCCGCGATGGCAGGAAGCGTCAGATAGCATGGAGCTTAAAGAGCGGTTTGGATTAACAATAGAAAGAGGGATCCCGATAATTCAATGGGATTCCTTTTTTTATGTGATATAATGAATATGCCGGAAAGGATAATATCTTATGAGTATCCCCCATATAAAACTCAAGGATAGGCAGATCCAGCCTTCGGTTATCCAAAAGGTCCCCGCCAAATTCTCCAGCCACTATAAAATCGTCCCTGTTGAGCTTAACGACAGCACGTTGACCATCGCCATGGCAGATCCTCTTGACGTACGCGCGCTTGATGACATAAAACTCCTGCTCGGGGTCAATGTCGAAGCGGTCCTGGCCAGCGAACTGGAAATAGAAGAAGCCATACGCAAATATTACGGTGTAGGCGCGGAAACCCTGGAGAGCATGGTCTCCAAAGAAACAGTTTCCAGGGAGATCATCCGGGAAAGAGAGAAAATTGAGGATGTGGAAAACCTCGCCGAAGACGCCTCGATCATAAAATTTGTCAACCAGATCTTGTCGGAAGCGGTAAAAGACAGAGCGACCGATATCCACCTTGAGCCGTTTGAAGATGAATTGCGCACGAGGTTCCGGATCGACGGTATGTTATACAGCATAAATATCCCCGCGACCATCCGGTATTTCCACCCGGCGATCGTATCCCGCGTAAAGATCATGGCTAATTTGAATATCGCCGAACGCAGGCTGCCCCAGGACGGCAGGATAAAGATAAAAGTCGATGAGAATGAACTGGACCTTCGCGTCTCCATAATGCCCACAGCGTTCGGGGAAGCGGTGCACATAAGGATATTAAGCCCAAGTTTCTTCCTGGAATTGAAGAAATTAGGGTTATTGCCGGAGGATCTGGCGATCATCGAGCAGGTCATCCATAAGCCTCACGGTATCATCTTTGTTACCGGGCCCACAGGATCCGGGAAATCCACTACGCTATACGCCTGCCTGGCGCACATTAACGCCAATGCTGTCAAGATAATCACCATAGAGGATCCGATCGAATACCAGTTAAGGGGAGCCAACCAGATACAGGTAAACCCTAAGATAGGGTTGGATTTCGCCGCGGGCCTGCGCCATATTTTAAGGCACGATCCGGATATCATGATGGTCGGAGAGGTCCGGGATTATGAAACTGCCGAGACCGCCATACGCTCGGCGCTTACCGGCCACCTTGTGTTCTCCACCCTGCACACAAACGACGCTGCCGGAGCGATCACCCGGCTCCTGGATATGAAAATAGAGCCGTTTTTAGTATCTTCTTCCCTGGAGTGCCTCATCGCTCAAAGGCTGGTCAGGTTGATCTGCCCGAAATGCAAAGAGCCCGTTAAGTCAAAAGAAGACATCCTCAGGCAGCTTAAAGACGAGAAAATAGATCTGGATAAGGCAGCTTTCTATGAAGGCAAAGGCTGCGAAGAGTGCAGGTTTACCGGTTACCGGGGAAGGACCGCCATATACGAGATACTGAATATCAATGAGCCGATCAGAAGGATGGTCCTCGAGCAAGCTTCCAGCCAGCAGATAAAACAAAAAGCTGTTTCTCTGGGAATGAGGACATTACGCCAGGACGGATTGCAAAAAGTTTTTTCCGGCCTGACCACTTACAGCGAGGTTTTAAGGGTCACGCAGCAGGAAGAGCTTCCTGAAGGATAAATGCCGCGTTATTTGTACACCGCCAAGTCCCAGCCGCAAAAGATAGAGCAGGGAGAGATAGAAGCGGATTCCCAGCTCGACGCCGTGAACAGGCTGGCGAAAACCGGCCATTTCCCCGTCACCATAGAATTAGAGGAAACATTCGCTTTAAATAAGAACGGTATCTTAAAACTGCGCAGGTTCTCTAAAAGCGATACCGCCGTTTTCACCCGCCAATTATCCACGTTAATAGAGTCAGGCGTAAATCTGCTTAAAGGCCTCACTATAATTTACAGCCAGTCGCGCGATAAATATTTAAAGGCGGTATTGAGCGATGTCATCGGGCAGGTAAAAGACGGAAAACCCCTTTCCGAGAGCCTTGCCCGGCACCCCGGTCTTTTTTCTGATCTATATACCTCGATGGCGCGTTCAGGTGAGGTAGGCGGGAACATTGAAGAGGCGCTCAAGCGCCTGGCCGATCACCTGGATAAAGAAGAAGAATTCAAGAATTCTATCCGCGCCGCCCTGACCTATCCTTTATTTGTATTGGGCGTGGGGGCTTTGACCATAATCGTGCTTTTAGGCTTTGTCATCCCGAAATTGGTAGAGATGTTCGAGGATATGGGGGAGGCACTGCCTTTACCCACGAAGATCCTGATCGGAATTTCCAACGGGCTGCGCTCTTATTGGTGGGTCATAATAGCCGTAATCGTTATTCTGGCTTTCTTATTTCAAAGGTTATTACGCGCGGAGAAAGGAATGATTTTCTGGAGCGGGTTCAAACTTAAGTTAAAGGTCTGGGGCCCGATCACCTTAAAGAGCGAGATCAGCCGTTTAATGCGCACACTTTCGCTTTTACTCTCCAGCGGTATTGCTATAGTTTATTCTTTGGATATATCCTCGAAAGTGATCAGTAATCATCTCATTAAGCTTGAAGTGCAAAAATTCAAAGAGCAGATAAGCAGGGGTTTGAGCCTTTCGCGCTGTTTGAATAATTCCAGGATCTTCCCGGAGCTTGCGGCCAGTATAGTCGCTATCGGGGAAGAGAGCGGTACGCTGGAGGTATCGCTGGCGCGCATAGCGGATGATTACGAAAGGGATGTCGACCGCTCGCTCAAGGCATTAAGCAGGTTATTGGAGCCGGTAATGATCCTGGTGATGGGCTTGATCGTCGGTTTTATCGTCCTTTCGATGCTCTTGCCGATATTCCAGATCAACCTTCTGGTGCGTTAAATATGAGAAAGAACGCATTTACGCTGATCGAATTAATGCTCGTTGTGATCATTATCGGCGTTCTTTCGGCTATGGTCATGCCGAGGTTAGTAGGACGCTCGGAACAGGCGCGCATGGCGGCCGCCGGAGCCGATATCAACGGAAACATCGCCATAGCTTTGGATATGTTTCAGCTCGATACGGGGGAATATCCCGAAAAGTTGGAAGACTTAAGGCAAAATCCCGGAAGGGATGCTTGGAAGGGGCCTTATCTGAAAAAAGACCCAAAGGACCCCTGGGGCAGGCAGTATAAATACGAGCTTGTAAGCTCGGGTGCGGAAGGAGAATATAAACTCTGTTCTGATGGCGCGGATGAGGCGGATTCAGGCGATGATCTTTGTAACGAATGACAAAAAAGGGTTTACCTTTATAGAACTCTTGATAGTCGTCATCATAGTGGCTATTTTAACCGGCGTATCTGCGCCTAAATTAAAAAGGGCCTTTGATAACCTGAGCCTTCAAAATTTTGTAAAGGATATCTATTATTTAAGCTGTTACCTGCAGGCGCGCGCCATCAGCGAAGGAAGGACCTATTGTTTGAATATCGATAAGGATAGCGGGTTTTTGCGTCCGGCTTACCAGGAGGCCGACACAACTTTAAAGGAGATAACCGGCAGGTTCGGTAAAGGTCTCAATGTTCCGGAAGGCGTAATCATAACCGAGAGCCCTAAAGGCAAGGAGAGCATATTTTTTTATCCCGACTCGAGTGTGGATAAAGTAACTTTGGCCTTCGAGAATAAGAGTAAAGATACAGCGACGCTTCTCCTGAAAGGGATTTCCGGTGAAATCAAGATGCAATAAAGCTTTTAGTTTACTGGAGGCGTTGATCGCCACGGCGGTCGTTTCGGCCACAGTTATACTTATCTTCCGTTCTTTCGCCGCCGCTTTATCTTCCGCCCGTCTTAGCCTGAACATGAGTATGGCGAATTATCTGGCTGCCGATAAGTTATGGGAGATAGAAGAGGCCTGCGCGGTTAAAGGCGGTATCCTGCCCGGACCAACTTCCGCGAAAATAGCCGGGACTGATTTTGATTGCGGTTATGAGATAGCGGATATTGACGGCTCTTTCGCGGATTTAAAGCGGTTAAAGCTGGTTATCTCCTGGAGGGAGAGTATGCGTCTTGGAGATTATTCCGTGGATTTCCTGACTTACCTGAGGCCCAGGCAATGAAAAAAGGAATAACCCTGCTTGAGCTTTTGATAACATCTTCGATCTTTTCCGTGATCATATTGAGCTTATACTCGGCCATGCATACCGGCATCATGAGTTATAACAGGTTGGATTCAGCTTCCCGGGCGTATCATTCCGCCAGGCTTATCCTCGACAGGCTTGAGCGAGATCTGAGCGGCGCGTTTATTTATTCGGTGGATGGGGCTTTTTTCAAGGGGTCAGTTTCCGAAGTCGAGTTCTTTAAAAGCGGCCCCGATGAGGATCTTTGCCGCGTTAGATACACTTTTAACGGTGAAGTTTTGGAACGCGCCTGTTATCACGGAATGGAAGCGTTAAGGCGCGAGCCTGAGGTTCCGGCGGAGGAATTATCCGGCAATGTCAAGGAGATCGCTTTTGAATACGCTTCTTTAGCCCTGAACCCGCAGGGCCGCGGATGGCAGAAGTCCTGGCCGCAGGAGAATAACGCTTCAGAAGCGTTCTCTCTTCCGCCAGCCGTCAAGGTAAGACTTTTACTGATCGATCCGGGAAAGCGCAAAAACCCCGCTTTATTGGAAGTAAGCCGGGTTATACCTTTGCATTAGAGGATCGGAGTGAAAGATAAAGGTTCTGTGTTGATGATAAGTATGTGGATCGTGGTAATTTTGGCGATGATGGCCGTAGGCTTGGGTTGGCGGGCCTCGATCAATTTAAAGATGAGCGGTATGCAAAGAGACAGGATGAAGGCGTATTTCCTGGCGAAGGCGGGATTGCAAAGAGCGATCCTGGAATTAGAGAGCGATAAAAATGATTTTGACAGCCTTAATGAAACCTGGAGCAGCGGTAAGGATCACATGGGAAAGAGCGTCTTTGAGAATATCGGGATTGGGGAAGGCCCCGGCGGGTCTTTCAGCGTCGGAATAATCGATGAAGACAGCCGGATAAATGTGAATACGGCTCCGGCATTGCTGATAACCGCGCTGTTGAAAGAATGCGGGATCTCTTCCGAAGAAGCGAACGGGCTAAGTGAGTATATTTGTCTTTGGCGGGGAGACGATAACCCTGGTTATAAAAAAGAAGCACAACCGGTATTATTTAAGAGATCTCCCCTGATGAATAAAGCGGAGTTATCGGCGGCCTTCGAATGCTTTTATGAAAGATCCGGCAGGGATGATTACCTTTTACAAGCCAAGGCCTTATACGCAAAGTTGAAAGATTTGATCACGGTTTACCCGGCGAAGGGAGAAGCTAAAGTGAATATAAATACGGTAAGCGCGGCCGCGCTTAAGCCGTTGATAGATAGAGCCCTTGCCAGCCTGCGCGCCGAAGGACAGGATATCAGCTTCGATCCGTCAACCTTAAGGGAGAAGATCCTGGAGCACCGCGAGGATAATAATTTCAGCGATACAAAACTGAGAGAAGCTATAGATATAAGCGGACCGGATGAAACAGCCTGCGAAATGATCTTAAGCAAATTAGAAGAGTCGATCAAGACAAGATCGCGGGAATTCTTGATTACGGTCAGGGCAGAGGCCGCCAAGGCCGGAGCCACGCGCTTAATTAAGTGCGTCTATGACCGGGAGGATGACAAGGTAGTTTATTGGTCTCAAAATTAAAGATGAGTAAATTATTCGTTTGCCAGGTTGAAGGGGATTCCGTAAAGCTGATCATTATGCGGGGCCGAAAAGGAGAGGCCGCGCGCTACCGGCAGTTGCCGTTAAAAGATCTTGTTCCGGAATTAAAGAGGCTCGGTTTTAACAACGATAATATGATCTTTTCTTTGCCGCGAAGCCTTGCCGCCTCACGCTACATAAAAATACCTTCGCATTCCCCTCCGGAAATCGAAAGGATGGTAAATCTTCAGGCCCCGAGATTCCTTCCTTACCCCGCGGAGGAGCTGATCACCGGGTTTGAAATAGTATCTTTGGAAAAGGACGGCTCTTCCCGGATAAATCTTGCCATCGCGCAAAAAGACACGATCAACCGTTTGTTGGGATCATTAAGCGGGTTAAAAAGGGCCAAAATAGATGTTTTCATCAGTTCGTACGGGCTTTGCGGCCTTTATAATCATTTTATCCCGAAGGGTAAGGGCGCTACGGCGCTTATTGACGCGGACGCGGGGGGAATGGAATTAGCCGTTGTTTTAAACGGAAAACTCGCTTTCAGCCGCCATTCGAAATTTGACGCTTCTCCGGGCTGGAAGAGTTTTTTTATCGAAGAGCTGAAGAAAACCAGGGATTCTTACGCTAAGGAAATTTCGCCCGAGCCCTGGCAGAGAATATATGTATTCGGGAAAACCGCGTTTTCGGAACAGGTCAAAGGGGTCCTGAATGAGCAGGCCCAATACCCCGTCGAAGCCGTAACGTATGGAAATTCAGCGGATTCCGAGGCTTCCTTTGCCGCGTTGACCGGGTTAGGGTTGAAGAAAACGAAGGATGATTATTTCAGCCTGCTGCCCGCGGATCTAAAAGCGGGATACAGGAGGATAGCGCGAAGAAAAAAGGCCGCCAGGATAATTATCTGCGCCTGCGCCGTGGTACTTATAGTTATTTCCGCCTTCTCGAGGAATTTAAGGGCTAAGGCTGAATATGCCAAAGAGCTCAAAGAGCAGGCCGCCAGAATGGCAATAGAGGCTAAGCCTCTTGAGCGGATAGAGAAGGCCTTAAGGGTGATGGAGAGCCGCAGGAAGCCGGATATGATCGCGCTTAACGCGCTGTTCGAGCTGCATCAAGTCACGCCTGAAGGGATCTATCTGTATAGTTTTAATTTTGAAGAGGGTAACGGCATCAGTGTCCGCGGACAAGCGCAGGAGCTTAATTCGGTATTTGAATTTCTTTCCTCCATGGAAAGATCGCCGGCCTTCAAGCGCTTCGGCCTGAAGGTAAAATACGCCGCGCATAAAAAGACACAATCGGGAGAAACCGTGGATTTCGAGATCTTTGGTTTAAAGAGATGACCCAGAGGATAAGAAAGATCATGAGCAGGCGCGAAAAAATGCTTTTATACGGAGCGGTATGCGTACTTTTTTCATACTTTTTCCTGCGTGTGATCATCTTTCCGATGATAAAAAGATACAGCGAATTGAACAGCGAAATACGCGTCAACAGGTTGAAATTACAAAAATACGCCCGGCTCTTATCGCAGAAGGATTCCATCCTCGCCAAGAATGACAGCCTTTCCAAGATCATGATCCTTTCTAAGGAAGAGGGGAGTTCCTCGGTCAGCGCCCTTTCCGAACTGGAAAACCTGGCGAAAAACGCGAATATCCTGATCCTCGAGATCCGTCCTCAGTCCGTGAAAAGCACCTCATTACATAAAGAGATGGATATCGAATTAAAGACAGAGGGGGGTTTGCGGGATTATTTGAAATTTATGTATGATATTGAGCACTCCTTATCGTTATTAACTGTAAAAAAACTAAAGCTTAGCAGCCAGCCTAATACCCAAACGATTGAAGGCCTCTTCAGCATTTCCCAGCTTTCTATAACAGAGTAAATGAAGAAATTGTTTAAAAAAATGATTGACAAAGTTTCGAGAGATGATATGCTCTCTACCTAGAGAGCATAAGGTAATAATATGCGTAATGTATACTTGATCAAGGACTTAGCCCGCATTACCGGCTATTCTATCCACACACTTAAATTCTATCTGAAAACGGGTTTAATCAAGGAAGCCAGCCGCAGTCCCGAGACCAGGTACCGTTATTTCGACGACGCCAATGTCGAACAGTTAAAAAAGATCCGCACCCTGAGAAAGTCGGGAAAATCCCTGCGCCAGATCAAAGATGAGCTACTATAAGCTATTTGACCTTCAGAGGGAGCCTTTTTCGACAAGCCCTGACCCGGAATTTTTCTTTCATTCCCACAGCCACGGAACAGCGCTTAAGCGTTTAGAGATATCCGTGCGCCTTCGCCGCGGCTTAAATCTTATTTTAGGCGATGTGGGTACCGGAAAGACAACGCTGGCTCGCGCGTTCCTGAATTCGTTTTCCGGTGAAGATAACTATATATTCCACATGATCCTTGATCCGGGTTATAAGTCCGAATTCCAATTTCTTTTTGCCCTGGTGAAGATGTTCGGTATTTCCGTCCCCTTCAAGTCCACGCTGGATTTCAAGGAAGAGCTGGAGAAGTACCTCTTTCAGAAAGGCGTGGATGAGAATAAAACCATTGTGCTGGTCATTGACGAGGCGCAGAAGATAAACAGCGAGAATCTGGAGGTATTAAGGACGCTTCTGAATTTCGAGACTAATGAATTTAAGCTTCTCCAGCTGGTTCTCATCGCGCAGACGGAAGTCCTGCCCAGAATAACGCGGATACGTAATTTTATGGACAGGATAGCGTTGAAGTACACCATTAACCCGCTGGATGAGAAGGAAACCAGGGAGATGGTCCAATTCCGGTTAAGGCAGGCGGGGTATAATAATAAGAAAGAGCTTTTCTCGGAGGAGGCATCAAAACTTATATACCAGGCCACGCAGGGCTACCCCCGCAAGATATCCATGCTCTGCCATGACGCCCTGGAGGCGGCCGTAATGCGGGAACGCGATTCCGTGGACGCGGATATGATCAGATATATAATCGAACGCGAAAGAAGAAATGAAGGATAACGCTTCACCCGAAGAAAGATTATTAAAGCTGATCCGGGGAGAAAAGAAACAGGGCCCGGCGCTTGACCGCCCCAAGGCGAACAAATTTATACCGTTTATCCTGCCGGCTGTATCAGCGATCCTGATCTTCGCGCTAGTCCTTCCCCGCTTTTTTCCTAAAAAAACCGATTTGGCCGTAGAGGAGAGAAAAGAGGACGCGGAAGCCTTGCCTCCGGCAGGCGAAGAGGCCAGGCCTTATGAGTATTACGCTCAGGGGCCGGCCCGTGATATTTTTGGGGCGCCGGCTTCTGATCCTTCCGCGGCTTCGGCGGTTAAGGGGGAGGCGCAGTCGTTTAATGATATTACCTTGATAGGTATCATCGGCGGCGAAAGCCCTCAGGCTGTCATAGAGGATAAAAAATCGCAGAAAACTTATACCCTTTCCGAGGGGCAGTTCCTGGGAGATTTCCAGGTAGAAAAGATACTGGAAGGCAAAGTTATTTTGATCTCCAACGGCCGCAGGTACGAGCTTAATATATAAACCGGAGGAAATATGAGAAATAAACTTTTATCCTTTTTAATTATTTTAGCGCTTTCCTGGAGCAGCGCGTTTGCGCAGAATACCATCTCCCTCGACCTGAAAGGCATGGATATAGTGGACGCGTTAAAAATACTGGCCAGCCGGGCGGGTATGAATATCGTGGTCGGCAAGAATGTCTCCGGCAAGGTCACGCTTTTCCTGAAAGACGTCGACGTGCGGGAAGCGCTTGAGATAATCCTGCTCTCCAACGACCTGGCATGCGAAGAGAAAACGGGCATTATCAGCGTAATGACGCAGAGAGAATATGAGCTTATTTACGGCCGGCGCTACCAGGAGAAGAAGTCGACGAAGGGTATTCAGCTGAAATACGCCAAAGCCGCTGATGTTTCCAAGGCCTTAAGCCAGATCAAGAGTAATGTTGGCAAGATCGTGACTGATGAGGCATCCAATACGGTTTTTTTGGTAGATTCTACGGAAAAGATCGCGGAGATGGAGGAGGTAATTAAAAACCTGGATCTGCCCCTTGAGACCAGGTTTTTTGCCTTAAACTACGCACAGGCGGATAAGCTCAACGCGAAGATACAGGATGTTTTATC
The DNA here is from genome assembly GCA_028716705.1 of Candidatus Omnitrophota bacterium. GTDB lineage: Bacteria > Omnitrophota > Gorgyraeia > Gygaellales > Profunditerraquicolaceae > UBA1562. The sequence goes on from JAQUPI010000005.1 coordinate 52,869, forward strand.
AAAAGGCGCCGGTACAATGAAGATAGATGAGCGCACCAATAAGATAGCGGTAACCGACTATCCACGCAAACTTGATGAAATAACGGCGATAATCAACGCCTTCGACGAGAAGACCCTGCAGGTATTGATAGACGCGCAGGTCATCGAAATAAAGCCTTCCGATAAATTCGAAATGGGTATCGACTGGGACTATTGGATAAAGAATCATTTTCGGGTCAGTTCCGCCTTGCCCGTGGGAACAACGGGAAGGCTTTTGGTAGGCACGGATAATACAACCCCCGCCAGCCCGGGAGATTATAAGGCGGTAGTCGACCTTCTGCGGACTATCGGAGACATAAAAATACTCTCCAGCCCCAGGATCATGGCTTTAAATAACCAGGAGGCAAAGATCCATGTAGGGACAAAAGACGCTTACATCACCTCAACCACCTCTCAGGGCGGAACAGGCACGGCGATTACTTCGCAAAGCGTGAATTTCGTGGATACGGGGATAAAACTTTTTGTAACGCCTACAGTGAACAGGGACGGGTTCGTGACCATGAAGATAAGGCCGGAGGTGAGTTCGGCTACCCGGACGAATATCACATCCGAAGGCCAGATCACCCAGATACCCATAGTAAGCACTTCCGAGGCGGAAACCACCATAATGATCAAAGACGGAGTGACCGTGATCATCGGGGGATTGAAAAAGAATGAGCGCAGCAGGGAAGAGAAAAGGGTCCCTATCCTTGGAAGCATCCCGGTTTTGGGGTGGCTTTTTGGAAGCACGGTAGATGACGCCCGGAGCACAGACCTGGTTATTCTTTTGACGCCGCATATTGTGAGCGCGGAGAGGCCCTTTTCCGACTTCCGGGATTTAAAGACCGAAGACAGCATAACCGCCGAAATGGTTAAAGGAGAAATAATCATCGAAGGCCCGGCCGGCAATCCGGAAGAGGAAGAGCCCGGTTTCAGGAAACTTTCAGACTACCGGGGCCTTATCGCGGAAAGAATAAGCACCCTGGCGGCATTTGAGGATGACCGGGGGCAAAAAGGTAAAGTAGAGCTGTCCTTCGCGCTGAACGCCGACGGGTCCTTAAGCGGCGAACCTGTGGTGGTCTCTTCCACTAATAAAGCCCTGGACGACATATCCCTTCGCTCTGTAAAAAAAGCGTCTCCCTTCCCATACCTTCCTGAAGGAAAAGAAAAAGAAAATTTCCGGGTCAGCCTGCTGTACAAATAAACAGGCGGCTCTTGGCTTTATGTGATATAATATAAAGCCATATGCCTGTATTTATTTTCCTGTTTATCAATTCCATAGTAGGATTAAGCGCCTATATCGCCGTTTACAAGCTATTCCAATATAAGGGTTTTGTTGACGCGCTGATCTGCTGGTTCGTCTTTTATTTCAGCCAGATCGCGTTGACCTCGCTTATATTGGGGGTCCTGTCCCAGCTTAGGCTAAGTAATCTTATTCTCCTGAATTTAATTACGCTGTTTTCCCTCTGGCTGGTTTCCAGAAAACGCGCTTCTTCCTTCGATCCGCGGCCCCTTAAGAATTCTCTGCCCGCGCTTTTTAGCAATAAAGTTATACTTTTGGCCCTAAGCGTAATTCTTTCCTTCGGCGTGGTCAAGATCTTCATAAATTTGGTTAATCCTCCTTTTGGATGGGACAGCTTGAATTACCATTTTACTTTTCCCGTCGAGTGGCTCAAAAACGCTAATCTGCATACGCCTATCACCGTTTTCGACGACCCTTCCCCGAGTTATTACCCTATAGGGGCAAGCCTTTATTTCTTCTGGTTGATCTTGCCTTTTAAAAGCGTGTTTATGGCGGACTTGGGCCAGGTGCCCTTTTTTGTCCTCGCGTTTTTCGCGGTATTCTCTATATCAAGAAAACTGAGCTTAAACAGGGAATTTTCTTTCCTTGCCGCTTCGCTCTTCTTTATGATCCCGAATTTTTTTAAACAATTACAGATCGCCTACGCGGATGTGATGATGGCGGCCCTGTTCCTGGCCTGCCTGAATTCGCTTTTCCTGTTACGCGGGGAATTCTCGCGGCGGAATACGCTGAGCTGGAGCCTGAGCCTGGGGTTAATGCTCTCCACAAAAACCGTTGCTTTGCCATACTCCGCCCTTTTAACCATCCCGTTCATTTATTTGACTGTGAAAAACATTAACCGGGTCTATTTATTTTTCTTCTCGGCTGCCGTCGTTTGCGCGCTAGGCGGATTCTCTTATATCAGGAACTTCATAGAAGCTCAAAATCCGTTGTATCCGTTAAACCTGTCTTTTTGGGGCAGGGAGATCCTAAAGGGCCCGATCAGCGCCGCGGATTACAGGTCGCGTTTTAGCCTTGGAGATTACCGTTTTGTTAAAATGCTTTTTCACGAGGGCCTGGGTTTGCAGACACTCCTCTTTGTTTTGCCTGCTTCTTTTTTGGCTTTGCCAATTGCCTTCATAAAAAAAAGGAGAGGGGTGGGTTTTTTCAAAGGTTACCTGTTCTGTCTGCCTGTTCTCCTCTTTTTGGCCTACCGTTTCATAATTCCCTACGCGAATCTAAGATACTTATATCCGCTTTTGGGCCTGGGTGTTATCCTGGCTTTTTATACCGCGGATAAATTGAATTTGCCAAGATCATCGATAAATATCCTGAGCGCGATCTGCGTCATTAGCTCTATGGCGGAGCTGGCCAAGCGCAGGGAGCTGGTTACTTCAGCAATACTGGCGATTTTGATTTTCGCGTTATCCTTGATCATGATTATCCGGAGGCCGAGGATCCCGGTAAAAAAATCCGTTCTTTACATGGGGATCGTTATTTCGGCGGTCATTTCTTTGTTTGTCCTCCAGGATTATTACATAAAAAATGAATACCCAAGATATTTAAAGATGGTAAAATACTCAGGTTTCTGGCCGGATGCCGCCAAGGCGTGGGATTGGCTGAACTCAAATACAGAGGGAGATAATGTCGCTTACGCGGGCAGGCCCGTGCCTTTTCCGCTGTACGGGACAAATTTTAAGAACAATGTTTATTATGTTTCCGTAAATAAGACAGAACCGGCAAAGCTGCATTATTTTCCCGATAGCGATTACGCGTGGGGGGAAGATTTCATAAGCCTGCATATGAGCTTCGAGGAAGAAGGCAATTACCGGGGTGGGGCGGATTTTTCCACCTGGATGAATAACCTGGGGAGGCGGGGCACGGATTATTTATTCGTTTATTCGCTGCACCAGACAAAAGAGCTCGCCTTTCCGGTGGAAGATGATTGGGCAAGGCAAAATAAAGTATTCTTCCGCCCCGTTTTTATCAACGATACCATACACATTTACAAGATCAGTAAAGGATAAATATGCCGCTACTCTCAGTAATAGTCCCGGTCTTTAATGAAGCCAAGACTATCGCAAGCATTTTAGAAAACATCGATTCCGTCCCTGTCGAAAAAGAGATAATCGTGGTCAACGACGGATCAACCGACGGCACCGATAAGATCCTGAGCGGGATAAAATACAATAACCTCAAGGTCATTCATCACATCAGTAACCGCGGCAAAGGCGCGGCGTTCCTGACCGGGTTGTCCCAGGCCGGGGGAGAATTTGTGATCATCCAGGACGCGGACCTGGAATACGACCCGAACGACTACTTGAAGCTAATGCAGGCGATAAAGGAGAATAACGCGGATATCGTCCTTGGCGCCAGGTTCACAAAGGGCTACCGCGGTTTATTCATACACAGCCTTGGGAACAGGATATTGACCGTTTTGATGAACCTTTTATTTGATCTGAAGCTCAATGATTGTTTTACCTGTTATAAATTGTTCCGGAGGGAGACTATAAGGAAGCTGGGCCTGAAAGAGCAGAGTTTTACCATTGAGACCGAGATTGTGGCGAAAGCCGCGAAAGGCGGCCTGAAGATAATCGAAGTTCCGGTATCGTATCATCCCAGGAGTTACGCGCAGGGAAAGAAGATACGCTGCGGCGACGGGTTCCAGGCGATCAAAACCATATTTAAATACCGTATACATGAATAAAATAGCGCGAACCGCCAAATTACTGGATCACATCATTTATTTCTTTATAATACTTATTCCTTTTTTTATGTCCATCGCCCCGGCGCCTGTCAATGTATTCGAAGGGTTTTTACTCGTTGCCTTTTTGGCCAAGAAGGCCCTTAAGAAAGAGAAACTCTTCGCGAGCTACGACGCGAATATACCCCTTTTGTTTTTATTCCTGATCACCTGCCTTTCAATGATCAATTCAGTCAGCTATATGGATACCCTTAAAGGAGGGATATTCAAGCTTTTCAGGTATATCCTGGTATTCCTCATAGTCGCGGAAGAAGTCAAAGGCGTAAAACAAATTAAAACGGTCATATTGGCTGCCGGGTTGGGGATCGTCCTCGCTTCTATCGACGGTTTTTGGCAGGTCTTTACAGGTAAGGACTTTATCAGAGGCTATATTCCGGTCATCAATATCGGATTGGTCAGGGCTACGGCTTCCTTTAAAGACTCTAACCTGCTGGGAATTTACCTGAGCGCGTTAACGCCCCTGATCTTCGGCCTGGTATTGTTCTTACGCGGAAAGAAGAAAGCGTTGACAATGGCCGTCAGTTTAGTCGCTTTAACAGGCATATTCCTTACTTACTCCAGGCCGACTCTGCTGGCGGTATATGCCGCGCTATTTTTTCTAGGGATCGCCCGTAAGAATAAGAAATTAGTTTCGTTTTTAATTATACTCACGCTGCTCGCGCCTTTTATCGCTCCAAGATCGGTTAAAAACTGGGCGAAAGAAGTCGATTATAACTTTTTCAGGTTTATGTGCAATGACGACAGGATAGCCGTCTACCGTAATTCCCTGAATATGATAAAGGACCATCCGGTCATCGGCCTGGGCGCCAATACATATATGAAGAGTTACAAGAAATACCGCGAGCCGGTGGAATACCGCAATGTCATCACGAAAGACCATATGTACGCCCACAATAATTTTATCCACATGGCGGCGGAAATAGGGCTTGCGGGACTGGCGGTTTTCATCTGGTTCCTTTACGCTTTATTCCGGCAAATCAGGCGCATTTATAAAAAGCTGGACGATCCTTTTATAAAGACCGTTTCCCTGTCATTAACCGCCTGTTTGATCGCTTTCCTGGCCAACGGCCTTACTGAAAGCAGCCTTTATTATTCCCGGGTGGCGTTGATATTCTGGTACATCTCCGGCCTTTCTCTTTCCCTTAATAAATTCGCTTATGATAAATAAGGAAGCCGTTAAAGAGGTCCTGGTTTTTAGAAATGACAGGTTCGGAGAATTTCTCCTGAATATCCCGGCTCTGCGGGCGTTAAAAGAAACATTTGCGAATGCCAGGTTGACCGCGGTAATAAACCCGCGGTTAGAAGAGCTGGCCGCGGGTATACCTTATATAGACGAGGTGATATTATGGGCGCCGGGTAAGCACAAACTGGCAGAAAAGTTCGCCTTAATAAAAGAATTAAGGGAAAAGCGCATAGATATCGCGGTTATCCTCAATCCGTCTAAGGATTTCAATCTTTTATCATTTTTAGCCGGTATCAAGATAAGGGCGGGCTATGACAGGAAATGGGGTTTCCTGCTTACGCATAGGATGGCGGATAAAAAGCATCTTGGAGAAAAGCATGAAATAGAATATAATCTGGAATTAGTCTCTTTGCTCGGAGCCCGGACTCAGGACAAGGCGCTTTCATTGGAAGTGAAAGATACGGGCGGGCTTTTGGATGCCGAGCCCGGAAAAGAACTGATCGCCCTGCACCCGTGGACGAGCGACCCGGTAAAGCAATGGCCCCTTTCGAATTTCAGGAGATTAGCCGAAAGGCTTTGCGCGCAAGACAAGTGGGAAGTGCTTTTGATCGGCGGCGCAGAAGAAGCCGGGCAGGCAAAAGATTCCTTCTCAGGGGTCGGAGGGTTAATCGATCTAACGGGCCGAACTTCCTTGATGCAGCTGGGAGCAGTTTTGAAGCGCTGCGGGATGCTGATCTCGGGCGATAGCGGCCCGGTGCATCTGGCTTGCTGTGTAAACACTAAGGTGCTTGCCCTTTTCAGGAGCGATCTCCCCGGAAAGAGCGCGCGCAGATGGGGCCCGTGGGGAAAGGGGCATGCGGTCATCGAGAAACCAAAGCTTTCGGATATCAGCGTAGACGAAGTTTTCGAGAAAATAAAACAGGCGGCAGCATGAATTACGCGATCATTTTAGCGGGCGGATCGGGAAAACGCTTTTGGCCTTTGAGCAGGGAAATAAAACCGAAGCAATTCCTCAGCGTTTGTTCCTCCAGGCCGATGATCGAGGAGGTTATCGGGAAAATAACCCCGTTCATTGAGAGAAAAAATATCTTTATAGCTTCCGGAAGGTTTTATGCGGGAAGAGTCAAAGAATGCGCAGGGAAGACGCGTATACCGTCCTCAAACTTATTATTGGAGCCGCGGGCAAAGAATACATTCGCTCCGGTAGCGGTTTTATGCGCGAAGATCTCTCGTCTTGATCCGGATTCCGCCATATTGGTCCTGCCGAGCGACCATTTTATTAAATATCAAAATAAGTTTCGAGATGTATTAAAGATAGCCTTTTGTGCCGCGCAAAACGGCCGTATCGTTACACTTGGGATCAGGCCAAACGGGCCCGAGACCGGATATGGGTATATTAAAATAAAGGGGCCTGCCTGCCCGTCCGGCAGGCCGGCAGGCAGGACAAAAGTATATAATGTTGATAGTTTCATAGAAAAACCGGATCTCGCCAGGGCGAAGTCATTCGCAAGGGATAAGAGGTATTATTGGAATAGCGGGATCTTCCTTTTCAAAGCCCGGGTAATGCTGGAAGAGATCAAAAGGTTAATGCCGCGGGTTTATGGCCTGCTTAATAGGGGCATGAGCAAAAGAAACCTTAACTTGATATGGAAGGGAATCCCTTCCGTATCCATCGATTATGCCGTGATGGAGAGGACGAAAAGGATGGCGGTTGTTCCCGCGGATTACGGATGGATGGACCTGGGCAGTTGGGAGGCGGCAGCTGAATTGGCAAAGAAAGATAAACATGGGAATGTTTTCCCCGGAAAACACATAGATATCGGCAGCCGGAATACGTTTGTACGGCCAGGGAAGAGATTGATAGCCACGATAGGGTTAAAGGATATTATCGTGGTAGATGCCGAAGACGCGCTTCTGATCGCCGACAGAAAAGAGTGCCAGCAGGTAAAAAGAATTGTTGAGATCTTAAAAAAGACGAACTTAAAAAGGCTGATCTAGGGCGAGGCTGGAACCATTGAAGAAATTCCTTATTTGCAACCCTTTTGGTATCGGGGATATATTATTCACTACCCCGGTCATCAGGGCAATAAAAGACCAGGCGCCGGAAAATACGATAGGCTACTGGTGCAATGAGCGGGCGAAGGGCATTATTAAAAATAACCCGGCGATAGACAGGATATTCCCGTTATCAAGAGGGGATTTAAAGAAGATATCCCGGGAGTCGGTCTTTCGCGGCATGCGTGAATACGCCGGATTGGCTTTCGCCATAAAGAGGGAAAAATATGGAACTTTCCTTGATTTCTCCATGGACCATCGCTACAGCCTGTTAGCCAAACTCGTCGGAATTAAAAGAAGAATAGGCTTTGATTATAAAAATAGAGGCAGGTTCCTAACGGACAAGATAACCATAGAGGGTTACCGGGATAAGCACGTAGTCGAGCACTACCTCGAGTTATTAAAACCGTTGGGTATAGAGCCCAAATCCCTTAACTTGGAGATAAACGTTCCTCCGGATGATAGCGAGAGGGCGGAAGAATTTCTTGCCCGTTCCGGAGTGGGAAAAGGGGACGTGGTCATCGGTATGGCTCCCGGCGCGGGCGCCAGCTGGGGAAAAGATTCCGGTTTGAAACACTGGCCGGCGGAAAATTACGGAAAATTGGCGGACAGGCTGATCGATAATTTCCAAGCTAGTGTTGTGCTCTTGGGAGACGAATCGGAGAAATACATCGCGGATATAATTTCAGCTAACATGAAAAACCGGCCGGCGAATTTGACCGTAAGCACGAGCCTGGAGGAGCTTTGCGCGATAATAAACGAGCTTGACGTCCTTATCACTAACGACGGCGGCCCTCTGCATATAGCTTCCGCTTTAGGCAAGAAGACGCTCTCTTTCTTCGGGCCGGTCGACCCGCGGATCTACGGCCCGTATCCTTTTGACCCGAAACGCCATATAGTTTTAAGGAAACAGCTTGAGTGCAGCCCCTGTTACACGGATTTTCGTCTGGAAAAGTGCTTAAGAAATAAAGAATGTTTGGAAACAATTGACGTTGATTCAGCCTTTGAGGCGGTCAAGAAGTTATTGTAAGAGGCAATAAGATAAGGAGGAACGCTTTACATGAACAAAATACCCGTTTTGGACCTTAAGAAGCAGATCGGCCCGATACGCGGCGAGATCGACGCCGCGATCGCGAAAGTGATCGATAATACGAATTTCATCCTTGGGCAGGAGGTGCGGGATTTCGAGAGCGACGTCCAGAAATACTGCGGCGTAAAATACGCCGTCGGCGTCTCTAACGGGACAGACGCCATTAAGCTGGCGCTGGCCGCCTGCGGTATCAAGCCCGGAGATAAAGTGCTTTGTCCGGCATTTACTTATTACGCTACCGCCGGGGCGATAGCCGCAACCGGGGCGGACCCCGTTTTTGTGGATATAGATCCCGAAACTTATAATATTTCGGCGGAAGGCATAACAACGGCGCTTAAGAACGACGAGGGAAAAAAGATAAAGGCGGTTATACCGGTCCATCTTTACGGGCAATGTTCAGATATGGACGTTATCATGAAAATCGCCGTAAAACATGACCTTAAGGTCGTAGAGGATACTGCCCAGGCCTTTGGGGCGGAATATAAAGGCAAAAAGGCGGGAACGGCCGGTGATTTCGGCTCAGTAAGTTTCTTCCCCGGTAAAAACCTGGGAGCTTTTGGCGACGCCGGGATGGTCATGACCAACAGCGAAAGCGCGGCGGATAAGCTCAGGATATTGAGGAACCAGGGGAATAAAGATAAATATTATCATTTAGTACTCGGTTTCAATAACCGGATGGATACGATACAGGCGGCCGTACTTAGGGTAAAACTGAAATACCTCGATTCGTGGAATAAGAAAAGGCAGCAGAACGCCGAATATTTTAACCGTCAACTATCCGGATTGGATATCAAGACTCCTTTTGTACCATCTTATACAACGCATATTTACCACCAGTATATCCTCAGGCTGAATTCTTCAAGCAAGGGCTTGATAGGGCACCTTCAGGGTAAAGGCATAGATACCCGGGTCTATTACCCGTTACCCTTACACATGCAGGATTGCTTTAAGTATCTCGGATATAAGGAAGGCGATTTTCCCGTATCAGAAAAAGCTTCTACCACCACGTTGGCGATACCTGTCTATCCCGATCTGGCGCAAGAAGAACTGGATTACATAGTCAATTCCATAAAGGAGTTCCTGCGATGATCAATCTATCGGTTGTCGTGCTTACTAAAAACGAAGAGAAAAATATATCCAGATGCCTCGATTCCGTAGTTAAGTGGGCGGATGAAATAATCGTGATCGACGATGACAGCACAGACAGGACCCTGGAGATCGCCTCCGGATATAACGCCAGGATCATCAGGAGGAAAATGGATATAGAAGGCAGGCACCGGAACTTCGCTTATGCTCAGGCAAGGAATTTATGGGTATTAAGCCTGGACGCCGACGAAGTCGCAACCGAAGAACTAAAAGCGGAGATCAACGCGGCGCTGGCGCAAAACCCTTCATATAACGGCTTTACCATCCCAAGGAGGAATTTTATCGGAGAACACTGGGTCAGATACGGAGGATGGTATCCCAGCCCCCAGCTTAAGCTTTTCAGGAAGGATAAATTCAAATATGAAGAAGCAGGAGTGCATCCGCGCGCTTTTATGGAGGATCCCTGCGGCCATCTTAGATCGGATATAATCCATTATTCTTACAGGAATTTTGAGGATTTTCTATCGAAATTGAATAATCAAACTACCCGGGAGGCGCAAAAGTGGTTTGAGCAAAACAAGCCCATGCGCCTGGGCAGGTTCCTCTGGCGCACATACGACAGGTTCATGCGCTCCTATTTCGGCAAAAAGGGGTATAAAGACGGATTCTTAGGTTTTGTCGTCGCTTATTACGCGGGCCTTTATCAGTTCATCAGTTATTTAAAATACCGTGAGATAATTATGGGGATTTCCAAGAAGGAGGATCGATGAGGATACTTGTTACCGGAGGGGCCGGGCTGGTAGGCAGCCATAGCGCCGAATTCTTCGCGCTGAATAATCCTAAGAATGAGGTCATTGTATTGGATAACCTTATGCGTTCCCAGATCTTTGGTTATGACAAAGGTTCGGTGGAATTTAACTGGAATTATTTAAAGAAATTCAAGAACATCGAGCGGATAAAAGGCGATGTCCGCAATGATAAGGATGTGGCCAAAGCGCTGGGTAAGGGCGTGGATATTATCATCCATACCGCCGGCCAGCCGGGGGTACCTTCGAGCGTAAGGATGCCCAAGGAGGATTTCAGCATCAACGCCTTTGGCACCCTTAATATGCTGGAGGCGGCGCGCAAAAGATCCAAAGATACGGTGGTTATCTATTGTTCCACGAATAAAGTTTTCGGAGAGAACGTGGATAAGATCCCCCTTGAGGAAAGAGAAAAGAGGTATGTGTTCAAGGGTACGCCTGGTGTATCCGAACAGATGTGCACGGACCTGACCGGGCACACTCCCTACGGTGTTTCCAAGCTCGTAGGCGACCTGTATGTACAGGAGTACAGTTATATTTATAAAATGAAGACAGCGGTTTTCAGGATGTCCTGCACTTACGGGACCAGGCAGTTCGGTTTTGAGGACCAGGGGTGGGTCGCCTGGTTTATCATAGCCACGCTTTTTAACCGCCCGATCACGATCTACGGCAACGGTAAACAGGTGCGCGATATGCTTTATGTGGATGATCTTGTTGACGCCTATAATTGTTTTATCGAAAGCGACCTGGAAAGGGGCCTCTTTAATATAGGAGGCGGGC
>JAQUPI010000006.1 GCA_028716705.1 Candidatus Omnitrophota bacterium
ATCTTTTGCCTCTTTCAAGAACCAGGCCTTCGCGGTATTGGCGTTGGTCATGGTCTCCTGTGTAGTGAAGGTCTTGGAGGCGATAATAAAGAGTGTGGTCTGCGGATTTAGTCCTTGGAGGGTCTCGGCGATGTGCGTTCCGTCAACATTTGAGACAAAATGGACCCTTAGATCTTTACGCGCGGCAAATTGCTTTAAGGCCTCCGTGATCATTACCGGCCCTAAGTCTGAGCCGCCGATACCGATATTTACCACATCAGTGATGATCTTTCCCGTATAGCCTTTCCAGTCACCAGAGATGACCTTGCCTGAAAAATCCTTCATTTGGCCTAAGACAAGGTTCACGGCCGGCATCACGTCTTTACCGTCAACATAAATGGGGGTATTGGACTGGTTCCTTAAGGCTATATGGAGCACGGCTCTATTTTCGGTCTGGTTGATCTTGACACCGGTAAACATCGCCTCGATAGCGCTCTTGAGGCCTATCTCATCGGCTAAGGCGAGCAAGGAATCCAGCACATCTTTATCGATCAGGTTCTTGGAAAAGTCAAAGAGGATATCTCCTAAACGGATGGAATATTTGTTAAAACGCTCAGGGTCAGCCTCGAACATCTGGCGCAGCTTGAGGTCCTTGGCATTCTTAAGCTCCTTGAGTCTGGCCCAGGCCTTTGTGGTGGTCGGGTTGGTGGCGGGTAGAGCGGTCACGGCGGAAACCTCCTTGTTACTAGAAATTTTAACACTATTCTCAGATAAATCTACAGATTTCTTCGTTTCCCCTGCGGCTAGGAAAAATACCCTTGCCCTCATTACCACATCGTCTTTTAAGAAAACATTTTCCACCCTCAACTCATTCTTCAATGTTTCTGTGATAAATTCCGCGTATTGAGAAGGAGTGTAGACGGGAGCGCTGATCGCTACCGTAACCACTGCCGGTTTCAGTCCTTTGCCGACCAGGTTGCTGATCAATGAATTAATATTCTTGCGAAGCTCTTTTTGTATCGGTTCTCTATAATTCGCGTCTCCATCAAAAGAACCGAACATAACTCTCTTCGGTTTTCCTTCTATAGCCATCCAGGCTGAAGATGTCCAGCCTTCGTTGTCTAATACGTTTACCATGAAGTAATCCTCATCGATATCCAATATAACCGGCCTGGTCTCTTTGCCAAAGTCCGGCAATTCATGATCGTGCACATAGTGGATCTTTACCGTTTTGTTTATTGACTTTCCGGAAATAACAATCTCTTCCTTATTTTCAGTTCTGCGGTTATCTTTGGTATCAAACTCCGGGACTACCATATAGATCTCATCGATCAACCCAAAGGTGACCGCCGGCATTATGAAATGGGCTACATCATATTCTACTTTCTGCGCCTCTTCTATTGTTTTGGGCCTGTCTTCCATCTTATAGGGAAGCATTAGGTCATTGTGGGAATCGATATGCACAAGCACAGCCCCATCGGTAAGCCGGCCCTCTAAACGTGTCTTTTCCCAATATGAATAAGCCTGCCCGTGCTCTGAGGATATATATAAAGGAGTGCCGTTTGCGCCTATATATTCGTTCTCTAACTTCAGGTTTTGATCGTGGGATTGTCCTTGTAATGCGCCTAATTCGTGAAGTATGGTTAAGGCAAGTTCGAAGGGATTATTGAGGATGGATTCGTCGAGGTAAAGGATGTCTTCATAAATTACGCCGAAGAAGAGCTCAAATGGCCCTGCGCGTAATTTACCCTGGTCAGCCAAAAGCTTAGCCAACCCGGTGATCCAAGTTTGGCGGCCGGTAACTCTCAGGAATTCATTTACCGACACAGCGGCGTTGAAAATATTTTCATATTCTACATTTGTAAGCATGCGGATATGTTTCTGATCCAACTCCTGCATAACCAGCGCCTCAGATAAAGGCAGGCCTGTCTTTGAACGGGCATGGTCTGATCTTTGGGCTCTTTTGCGGATGGCTAACGCGTAAACATCTTTTGCGTATCTTTGCTCCATCGCCTCAGCTGTGACCTTGGAACTTGCCAGATAGGAATTATGCATCAGATGCTTCCATTGAGCTTTGTCGGCATAAAATAACCCTGACGCTATTTCAAGCTTTTCAAAGATATCGACGGGAGCTTTACGATAGAAAAGCGCGTCGTCTGAAACTACGCCACCTTGATTAAGTTTAGTATATGATCCCAGCAGGAATCCGCTTCCTTTGCGTGTAAGTACGTCATAATCCATTATCCATTCCACGGGCCCCGCTCCGCTTATGGCGATATTCACTCCTCCATTCACCCCTGTCCTCTGATCCGAAGTTCCACATGCCTCTTCCAGCGGCCTGGGCATATTAATGCACAAGTCAGCTCCGATCGCCTGCATTTTAAGAAGCCTTGCGTCTGAATCGGGGACATAGACAAACTTTCCCTTTAACTCCGGTAACTGCGACCATCTCTTAAACTCATCCACCCAGAATTTCATATACTCAGGGCCGCCTATCACAACCTGCATTCCCAGCCCGTTTACGTATTCCCTATTTTTGAAAATATAGCCGAGCACTGCCTCGGTCAGTTCTTTATTGTAATCGGACTGCAGATCAGGCGTAAGCTTGAACATCATATCCCTAAGCTGCTCTTTGTTAAAACGGCTTTCCCGCTCAGCGCAAATAAGACCGACCAGGAATCTTAACATCGGATACTGGCTCTTATAATCCACGATCCTCCTTATCGCCCAAAGCGTCTGCTTGTCCGGGTCAAGCTTGACCCCTGTCCTTGCTTCAACTTCCCGATAAGCGATTATTTTTCCTTCCTCATGGATATCCCAAAGCTCTTCTTCTGCGGGGATTATCCCTCTTTCTTCAAGATGCAATAACCGGTCATTCTTCCACGTTTTACCTGAACCGTTAAGAATACCCACTACGTTAACCGCGAAATCCTGTCCATACATAGACTTAAATAATTTCTCCGTTGCCTTGGCGTGCTCTTGGCTTACGCCGTTTATCACATCAGCAAGGTGAGCGGCGGCATAGCAAAAATCAACCACGCCATTCGGCCTTAAGAATCTTGACCTGAAGTCGCAGGCTTTTTCTTCGGGTATGCCGATCTGATACATCATGCGGTTGACATCGGTTTTCAATACGCCGGAATAGAATATCTCCAATCCCGAAGGAACAATGGTATGATTAGTGTAAACAATGGCTGTCTTCTCGAAATCGTGATCTTCCGCTCTTAATCGCGCGGCAGCTACAACCGTGTGCGCTTCATTTAAATGCAATATATCGGGAGTAATATGGAGCCGCTTAAGAAGTTCGAAAGCCGCCTTTCCAAAGACGATCTCCTGCGCAAACCGGCATACCCTATCCTCTGTGTACAGGATATCGAAGATGGGCGACCTTAAGATAAAATCAACCGTTCCTCCGCGGATAATTTTCCAAACATCCACACCGATTAAAGGATTATTGCAGGCATTATGCGGGTCGTTATTATCCCAGGCATAAACCTGTATGGTAAGCGGGATATTTTCTGATTCATAAACTCTTTGCATAATGCCCTTATTTATCAGCTCGTCATAATCCACATCAACTGCCATTCCTGCCTTTAGCCTCTTTGCGTATCCCGGCTGGATACCATACGCCTTTATGCCAACTTCAAAAAGGCCCTCTAATTTATCTCCGAAGTATGCTCCCAATCCGCCCTTAGTATTGGCATCCTGGGCTTCAAAACGCTCAAACTCCGGAATATTGCCTTCCATTGAGATAGTAACTAACACTTTATCCATAAGTTCGGGGACATTTCTATTAAGCCATACAAAAGCGTTAGAGTCCCTAACTGCCTCATTCTCATCTCTTATCCCCTTTACAATATGGCTGATCAGTTCATGATAGAGGATCTCAAGCTGTTTGGATTCGGGAAGGCTGAAGAAGTAAGGATGGATATATACTGCGGCAAAATGTATCTCACAGTTCGCGATCTTTCCGCGGGTGAATCTCGGGTCTGTTGTAATTATCAGTCTCCATTTCGGAGGCGCCCTGCCGGCAAGCTGTTTGAGCTGTTCTAATCTTTGCCTGAGAACCTCGTAATGATCATCCAGGAACTGCTCCGCCGATCTTACATTGAACCCTTCTACTTCAACCTCGGTTAAAATTCTCTCCTTGCCATATTTTTGCTCTGCCTGTTTCTGGTCGTTTTCGGACACAGTGAGAGGATAGGTGTTGGGTTCATCTGACTTTGAGCGGGCAGGGCCATTTAGTCCATAATTTTCCCGTGGTATTCTAATCAATTCCGAATTATACCAAGTTTGGTCGTGATAAGTAACATTTTTAATTAAAACGTAAGTAGCTAATTTCCTGAAGAAAATTTCAATCATAAACGTTTCATAAACTCCTGGATATTTGTCACTGGAATAATTAATATTATAAGGACCAGCCCTCTCGCCCCCTGAATTCATAATTGAAAATGCATTATTTAAAACTTCATTTTCTACGTAATATCTTAATTCCGTTTTCTTTCCAAATAAAGCTTCTTCAAGCGATGCAGAAACCTCTACGCTCTCCCAAGCAATTTGATTCATTATAGTTTGCGGAATAATGAAAGAGAAGCTATCTTTGAGTATATATTCCTTAGTATCATAGTCATACATTATCGGATAATTTATATCGTAAAAGCTAATTATTATTTCCTCATCTAATACCAATAAAGAAATTGTAAAATATTTGCCATTATTATCTTCGTCGAGACCAAAAGGAACAACATAACGAGAACCCTTTGCTATCTTGGCAACGGTCCTTCTTATAGCCTTTATAATATTATCATTTATAGCAACGCTTTTTTCTTTAAGCTCATTGCAAATCGCTGAAGTAATTAACTTTTCTATATTATCGAAATCAATCTGGTTAATTTTAGTTTTGCGATCTTCCGAAATTTTGGCTGATGGATCTGAGAATTTATGGATTTCGGATTGAATTGCTTGCTCATCTTTTCCTAACTTTTTACCTATTTCTAATAATATATCATGTATCACATGGGCATAAAGATTATCTCTAACTATATCCAGATTAATATCTTTTGATTTTATCAAATAAGCTACGATCTTTGCGTGCTCTGCTAGTAATTCTTCATACGCAAAAAGGCTATATCTTTCTTTAGCTCTTTGTTTTTCAGTATCGTAGTTAAAATCTAAATTCAAAATAGAAATGGTCTTGTCTTCAATAAGAATATCCTCTTCTTCCGCAATATAAATTACGCCTGAAGCCGCATCCATTACAATCATATCTCCTTCTCTAAACTCATAATTTCCAATCTTTAGCTTATCTCCTTCGAGCTTAGCATTTTCAATGGTATCTATTAAAGGTACCGCCTGACTTCTCGCGAGTACGCTTTCATGTAGAGCTTCATGACCATATTGAGTAATGATCCCTGAAACAAAACCACTCAAAATAGCACTTTCTATTTGGTCAGGTCTATTAAAACAGACTAAAATCGCACTTCTTCCTCGAGATTCTGATTCTCTTGCTTCCTCAAGACTAAATACTATACTACCAAATGCAACTCCATAAGACGACGGGATTCCCCTTGAAATCATAGTAAGTTTTGCGCCTTCGCGAACCTTATATACCTTTTTATTCTTTTGCAAATTGCTTATTTTCTCGAACTCATTTAACATTTTAAACTGAGTAATTATTCCTTCCCTTACCATATCAAAGGCAACCTTCGCTGAAGCTTTAAGAGATAGAACTGCATTTCTGGTCTGTAATATCCACAGAATACCATTTTCTATCACAAATTCGATCTCTTGAACTGCCCCAAATTCTTTCTCAAGCTTTAATTTTATGTTCTCTAATTGTTTATATATTTCTGGAAATATTTCTGCTAATTGCTCTACAGGTTTAATGGTAATGCCGCTCCTGTCTACTATATCCTGTCCTTTGGCTTTCAAGGCAAACCCTCCTGAAAGCTTGTTCAGTCCTGTAATTACATCTCTTGTAAATAATACTCCGGCACCTGAATTTTCATTTTTATCGCCATTAACCATAACCTGAATTATTACTCCCATTCCTCCTGCTTGAATATTATTTTTGTTGCGAAATTCAATAGCCTCTGGTTTATTCCACGACCCTTTTACCATCTTAAAAGCTTCTATTAGACTCTCTTTACTAGAAATATCTGTAATAGTAAGTAACAATCCTGGCATAGAAACAGAAGGCGAACTCCTTACAGATAATGTTAAATCTTTTCCTAATTGTTTTCCTGTCTGAAATTCAATCCAAGAAATGAAACCATTTATTGAATTTAATATTCTTTCTTCAGTTATATTCTCAGAAACAACTACGCCCAAAGGCACAGGCAAATTGAACTGGATTAATTTTGTTAAATTGAAGGCTTTTGAACCGGCAATCGTATTTGGTACATTTTTTCTAACTCTTTGTGCCAAAGGCAGATAAATGTCTTCTTGTAGATTTATATTTTCTAACAGCAAGTGGTTATAAACAGATAGATCCGCTGAACTTAATTCAAATAATTCACCCTTTTTGGTTTTAAGTACTTTTAGGCCGCCTAAGCGCTTAGATATAGATTCTATATTCTGCCTTGTTAGGAATATTGCTTCATAATTGTATACCCCGAAGACATGATGCCAAGGATAATCCACCGTTTCTCCTTTCTCATATTCGAGGGAACCTTCAGGCAAAACTTGAGCTATCCAATATAAGATTTCTTTATTAAAATGATTCTCCGGATAAATCTTGTAAACATTAAACAATATTTCTTCTTTTACTTTATTTGCTAATTCTAGCATTGAAACTAATCCGATTCCGAAATTAACCCACTCTTTTATTGCCAAATCTAAGTTAATAAATTCAAAACTCATGTCTTCCGAAACCTTGATGGCAAATCCGCCATCAATGAATATTTCTCCGGTTCTTTTCAATTCGGGCAATTTTTCTTTTAATGAATCAGGGGCCTCGCTAAGCAACCTTTCTTTAAGGTGGCTCATTTCCAATAGGCTTTCCCCTAAATCAACGCAACGACATCTCCCTGACGTATCTTTACTTGCAATAAAGTTGCCTGGAGAAAGAATGTTTATCTTGTACCTATCTATTGTTGATTTATACATAGATTGTACTATTTCTTTTCTTTTCTCATCCTCATCTACATAAGTATATAAAGCCGGACTTTTTGATAAATTTATTTTAAAGCCATTGACACTGTCTTCAGATAATAATTTTACAAAATCTACCAAAGAGATTTTTTTGGTCAAACCAATGCTAAACTTATTTTCAATCATCTCTTTAGCCTCATTTGTTAACACAATCAATTTACTTCCATTAAAATTATTTTTGAGCATTTCTCTTGCTATAACTAAAAGATCCTTAAAGACAAATATTTCTGTTTCAATTCTTGCTTTCGGGACATTAATCTCTATAAATCCAGAAGAAGAATCCCGCCTTCCATTTATTTTAATTGCATATCCTCCTCCACGCTTCCAAACATTTTCTACTTCCACTTTCTCCAGGCAAAAATCTTCGTAATATGGAATATTAAATTCGTGGTGTATATTTCTTGACCAAGTATAGCCAGCTACCATTCTATATTTATCCATTACCTGCCCTATCCACCATAACATATTATTGTCCTCGACAAATACATTTAATAAGATATTTTCTTCTCGATAGTTGCGGTCAATGTAGTATGATAGCGATTGGAAGCCAATTCCATTGGAGATCTTCATCGGATTATCGATAAAAACCCCATCGGTCTGTTCCGCCGCACCGCTAATATGTATAGAATACCAATTACCCTCTGGCATTTCCTTTATTAAGCCGTGTCCCGCCGGTTCTCCGCCTGTAGGGGATCTATAATAAGAGTACATCAACTCATTGTAGTATTGACTTGATTTCTCTTTTAATTCATGAATAAATTCGTCTTCAATCTCTCGCCTTATGATTTTTAAGTCCTTATTTCTAATAATTCTTTCGAATAAATCAGGAGTAAAATAAGCTTTCTCCATGTTATTCTGTCCGGAAAATTCATCCAGTAACTCTAAGTAATGTATCCCATCAGGGAAAGCTTTCAAATATTTCTTTAAATCATCTCTGTCCGGAAATCCCAGTTTAGCATCTAATATTTCGCCCATACCTTTTTCATAGTAACCCCAAACCTCTCCATAACCTTTCTTAAGCTTCTTTTGATCTGCAAGCCATTGTTTAAATTGTTCTAATGACATTGTTTTTTTCTTGTTTTCAAGCTGCTCCGAGAAAACCGATAGTTCTTCATATTCATCCCAAGTCAGGTAATAGACAAAAAGCTGCCTGTATTCTTTATTAGGATCGTTAGGCTCGTTATAAAATTCCTTTCCTTTTTCTACTAATTTTCCCTGTAAGTCATTTGATAAATGCAATTCTTCTTTGAGCTCTATTTTAATTCCTTCCTTATAATCTAGCTCCAGCCCCATATGGCCGCCAAATATGGAGATGCACAAATAGAACAGCTTATCCGGAACGCCTCTTCTTTGTAAGAACACTTTCCCATCCGGGGTGATAACAAAAGCATTGGCTGTGCGATGAATCAAAAAGTTCTTCTCTGCGATAGCGCGCTCGCTAAGCCCTACCACCGCGTCTTGTTCATCTACGACATAAACCCATTCATGCTTTAATTTCAACGACCCTTCTTTTACCTTAGCCATGATAAAAGGGATATCTATATCTTTATAAATAGCTGAACTCGTTTTTAACTTCCTGAGATCATTTTCAATAATTTCTAATAAGATACTTTGATTTGCTCTCAAGAATTCCCAAGTATCTTCCTGCGCCTTATCTTCATCGATTATCCTTTTTGTGATATGGCCGATGAGCTCATGATAAAGTATTTCTAATTGTTTGGCTTCTGATAAACTAAAAAAATAAGGATGGATATAAACTGTAGCGGAACGTATATCGCAGGCAGCAACTTTACCATGCGTGGACCATAAGTTAGTAGTAATTATCAGATCCCATTTCGGAGGCGCACGGCCCAAGAGTAGTTCTAGCTGCGCCAGCCTCTGCTTCATTATTTCATAATTATTACCGAGGAATTGTTCTGGGGATTGCACAGCAAAACCTGTCACCTCTACATAAGTCAAAATCCTGTCCTTGCCATATTTTTGCTCAGCCTGCTTCTGATCTTCATCAGGCACCGGCAGCGGATAGGTATTTGTTTTACCTGATGGAGGAATGCGTTCGGGAGAATTAAGAATGTTTTGCTGATACAAGGCGATTAGAGCGGTCATTTCCTTCCGATCAGTCCAGGACTTAACCAGCTTTTGGCCTTTATAGTTTATGAAAACGTCTCCGCCGTTACAGAGGATTATCGCCCCCTTAATATTTTCACTTACGAGGTAATCTTGTATCTCTGTTATTGTCGGACCATATACCTGGTTTTTGCCAGAGAAAGTGTATGAAACTAGATTATTGCCTTCCGATATGCCTAAGACCTGTTGAGGATAAACATTATCTTTAAGATTAACAAGAACCCCATTGCGGCCCGGATAGATAAAATACTGTCCTTTGATTTTTACCTGTCCTTCTTCAAAGACTTGCTCATACCCTATTTCGCTGAATGCTTTTATTAATTCCTTTTTACTTTTCACTTCTTTTTCAGATATATCGAGGACTACGCTTTCTCCCCTGAGGGAACGCCTAATGAGTTCTTTATCCTCAAATAATTGACGACGGCCAAAAGACAAGATGTTTCCATATCCCCGGACCTTCAGTACTGATAAGTTTCCCACTCTTGGAAGACTGAATAAATGCCTTATATCGTCAAATTTGTCATAAAGGCTTGATAATTCTACTGCTTTTCCTCTCTTCCCAATAATGCCTACTCCGGAGATGGCAAATTTTATTCGCTCAGTGACGTCCTCCTGCTTGGCTTCCCTTACAACGATTACCTGAATAATGCCGCTGAGATTTATAAAGCGCAGATTTTCAAAAGTAAAGGCCGCATCCTTCCAATGTATGATAGAAGGATATATATTTTCATTTATCTGCTCGTTACGAGTGCTGTACAGTTTTCCATTCTCATATGCCACATAACCATGATGCCAATAAATATTCCCATACGGAATCAACGCCATTAACTTCTTATCTTTTCCAACTGAATTCCTATATGCGCTAACAAGCTCCTCTATTTTATTAAGCGAATTATTCAAATCGGCCGGCTTTCCGTCTATTAATGCGCTTCCATCTCTACCATCGGTACTCATTTTTCTATTCAGATTTTGCTGTATCAAAAGATCCGCGCCTTGGCCAAACTCCACCTCGAGCTTTACCACTTCCAAAGGACATATTTGAGTAAACCTCTGCACATTAAATGTAGCCTTGTTTAATCTAAAATTTTCAACATCCAGAAAGATTTTTGCCTTATCTGCTCCAGGATACGGCCCTTCGGCTACCTCGATCATCTTGTTGTCATCTCCTTCGAATTCTACCTTATGCCCGGATAATAAGATGATCTTATCCCCTGCGCCTAGAACAGGCTGGGCCACATATTCGCCTTCGGTAGTATAGAGATAGCAGCGCGCGCTGCCCCTGACCATGAAGATGATGGTTATTCGGGGCTTTTCGATGGGAGTTTCAACATGTGGCCTGTCTTTTTGCCCTTTCTGAGGAGACTTGACCCCGATATTTAAAGCAAATTGCGGCAGGGTAACAACGTGAAATTTATCAAATTCTGCTTCTTTTCTTAAGACCAATGCCACATCGTCTTCCGAATCCAAGTGACGGATTATTTCTGGAATGGCCTTGTCATTTACGAGAAACACCGGTATCTGAGCCTTTTGAGTGTTCCTATAACTCAAGGCCGGGGTTTGATTAATAATAGTAACCGTTGATTCTTCTTTTGCCGTTATCCTGTAGCCCATAAAAGTTGAAATTAGATCTCCTTCGCGCAATTCTATATAAGAAGCCGTTCGTCTTATATAAACTTCGATCTCCCCTTTTTCAACGTAAATCGCCTGCTGCAAAGTATCATCCGAAGATAAAGTTTTCCCTTTCTCTAAATCAAGCAGTCTCATTTGCACCGGTAAGTCGGACGAAGTAGCGCCTCTTTCATTTTTCCTTACAATTATTGCTTGAGTATTGCCGTTCCTGTCTTTAATCTCTTCATCAAAAACGGTATTTTTATCCGATAATTCTTCTTTGAGCCAGGCATAGACGTTCATATAGTAGCCTATACTCCTGTCCCAGCGGTTATTCGACTGCATGGCATTTATAATTATCTTATCCCAGGCTTTTTCGATGTTAAAAACTGTTACCGCCTTTTTCAGGGAATCATATAGCTGGTTAGCGTTTATAACCCTGCGGATACTGTCTTCATAAGCATCGGTAAATATACGCGGGACTCCTTTAAAGAGAAATCCTGTCTGATTGGCGCCTGACTCAAATACGGTATCTGCCAAACCGCCGGTCTTTCTGACAACAGGGATGGCTCCATAACGCATAGCGATCATCTGTGTTAAACCGCTGGGTTCATAATCTGACGGGATGAGCAGCATATCAGCTCCCGCGTAAATCATTCTGGAGAGCTTATCATTATAGGCCCTGATGTATACCATGCTTGCGCCATCGCTATAAACGCTGGCATATTTTGTCAACATCTCCTCTAGCCACTCTTCTCCTGTTCCTAATATAACCAGATCTATATCTAATTTCTGTCTTCTATCCGCATAGATATCTTCTATCATCTGGAAGATTATATCTATTTGCTTCTGTCCGACTAGCCTGGATACTATGGCCACCAGAGGACGCTTTGAATCGGCCTTCAAGGCTCCGCTCTTTCTTGAAGGATCAATGCCTAAAGCGCTTATATCGCCGGTATCTGATAAAAGCTCCTGCAAGGCTTTTTTATTTATTGCCCTCCCTTGTTTTACTTTTTCTATGCCGTCATTAATATCATAATTGGCGGTTATATCCTTGTCTGTCGCGGGATTCCAAATAGAATAATCGATTCCATTGAGTATCCCGCCAAACCTGTTTTTAATTTCTCTCAAAAGCTTTTCTATCTCTGCTAAACCTATTCTGATCTCATCGGCGTAAGTATTGCTTACGGTATTTATGTAGCTGCCTTTTTCGTCGATATGCTTTATAACTCCAGGAGCAACCGCCATTAGATTAAGCTTGTCAGATCTAATAACCAAGCTCTCCATCCCTGGTAAGTCCAGATCTTTGTACCATTCTGCGGGATATTCTCCTTGATAACCTATATTATGTATAGTAAATACGCTTCCTGTTTTTGAGAAATATTCCTTATAAATGGTCCTCATATAAACAGGGACGAGCGCAGTATGATGATCATTGCTATGGATGATATCTACATTTTTGCCTAACTGTCTTAACAGCTCCAATGCCCCGCGGGAAAGCAAAATCGACTCTTCGAATTCCTTGCGCCTATCCGCAGGATAAGGAGCGATAAAGAGTTCTTTGTTTTCCGCCGCAAGCATGTAAACGGTTATATCCTCTGTTATAACTTTCTTCGCGTATAATTTCTCTATGCGATTATCCAGCGGTATTTCGATGGATACGCCTTCTATATCCTCAACTTTGTAAGAATCGAGTTTTCCGGCCATTCTCCTGAAGTAAGGGATAACCACACTGACGCCGCATCCGGATTGCGCTAATGCCCTGGGCAGCTCATACATAACATCGCCCTGTCCGCCTACTTTGACCAAGGGCCCAAATTCCATACCCACAAAGCCTACGCTGCCCTTAAATTGCTGCATTACTACTACTTTGCCATTCCCATATGGAAGCTCCGCCCAATTTAATCCATTAGAGCCTTCAAATGCGAAGGTATATTCAAAGTTCCTGGCCGGCTTAAGGGCGATCTCATATACGGCCTTGCCATCTTTATTACCAACAAAGTTCAGCGGCTTCTCGAAATTCGCCCATGCGCCGTCAATATCGGAATGAAGTATTACTCTTCTGGTTCCCAGCATGTCTTCTCCATAGGCAATCGCCCTTAAGGTAACCTCATCGCCGCCTTTAACCTCTTTATAGGCCTCTTCTATATACCCGCCCTTCTGATAACCGGCTTCTATTGCATCGAGACCGTCGATCCTGGCGCCAAGCAGGAGAGGATTGGCATTTCTATCCACAGCACTGAAAGGATGTTCATTTGTGCCGGTTTCCAGAGGCCTTAAATTAGCCCTATCCAGATTGCCGGTGTTAATATTAAATATCAGGTCCCACTGGTCAATGGCGCAACCCGGGCCGGTGATTATCTTGACATTCTGTACGATTATCTCCCTTATCTGCGCATAATTAAGCCTGCTTACGTCAGTCTTTAGGGCCGTCGAATTAAGGTATAAAGGAGAGTTATAAGAGATTTTTAAAGCGTGGAATCCGGCCTGTCTCATCTCTTCGAATGCCTTATCCAGCAGTTTATTAAGGATGGGATACACGGTATCCCTGCTCATTAAGGCCTTAGGGTAGGCCCGGACGGCTAGGCCCGCTTTTTCCCCGTTGGGTAATTCACCGGCTATAGTAAGTATCACTGCTTCTTCTGAATTGACCTCAGTTAAGATAATATGGGTGTCTTTCTCTCCGGAAAATGCCTTGCTGAATATATAGCCGTTGGTGCCTGAAGGGATGTAGAATGAATTGGACGGATAATTCCTGGTAAAGGTATAGGAACTCATCATCTCGTGGAACAATACTTCCATAGGAGTTTCGGCAAACTTATAAAGGGAGGCTTTGTTAAGAGAAAGCGCCAGCTCATGGGACCTTTCGGCGCTTTCGCCTCTTAGTCTCCAATAGGCTTCAACTGCTTCATGTATTAAAGTGGTGAGGTTTTCAGGATGGGATTCGTTAGCTACGTCTTGAGATATGAATATCTTAAGATTCTCTTTGGCCACTGCGCCTTCAAAATAGACCAGGCCAAAGACATCTTCAAAGGCGCCGACAACTGGGGGAGCCAGTATTTTATTGCTCTTTGCCAGCCATTCCAGTAAGGATGCCGCCTGATCATGGCCTAATTTATGCAGCTCGGCCATCGCCTTATTAATGGCTCCTTCGCTGACATTTCGCAAAGCAAGTCCTTGTTCTGCAATCATTCTTAAGGCATCTACAATCTGCCCTTTTGAAGGCGCAGCCTTGCTTGGACGGGTGCGCGCAGAGGGAGCGTTGCCATTACAATTCTTCTCGTTTTCCAGTTGATTCTGCAGTTCCTCTATTTTTTGTTGCGCATTTTGAACGGTTAGAGAAGTGATAAACTCTTTAAACTTATCAATTTCAAATTCAACTTCTTGTTTATAGGAATATTGTGTATAGATAATGTCAGGTTCACTAACAGTATTACCTTCCACTGTATAAGTTTTCCAACCGATTTCCTCAAGATTCTTATGGCCAATATAAATAATGTTATAAATATCCTCGGAACCCGTCCCCCACATGGTATAAAACCCGTCGGGGACAACGGCAACCCATTTGTATATCATTGTATGTTTAATTATATAATTTTGGGTGAAATATTTCTTCAGAATCTTTAAATTTTCCAGAATTATACTTAATAGTCCAACATTCTCTATCTTATTTAAGAAATCGATTGATTCTATTGACAGATCAGCCCCTATTTTATTTCCGGTTTTTGCTTCTATAAGCCTAACCTTATGTTCTGTCATTTCTCTAATTTTATTTAGTTCGGTTAATACTTTTTTTCTTGCATTATTTTTGGTTATGCGTTTAACTAACCTTACTATTACAATTGTTAAACCAATAACCACAACTATTCCAATAAAGCCTGCCCATATAGGATGTGCCGATACAAATTTACTTATTTCTGAGATTGTCGATGAAGTAATCAAAGGCAAGAAAGCAACCGGCGTAAAACAATAAAGCTTGGTTGAGCTGCCCTGTTCCTGCGCCTGCATTTCTGGTTTGTTAATGTAACCGGCTACCCTGGCGAAGAATTCTTGCACATCTTTTTCGGCATCCTCGGTAGTGGAATCAAAGGTGATCAGCACAACCTTCCTGTTTATACTGGCTACCGACTGGACTGTGCCGATGGTCTGTGCCTTGATAAGGTTCTCGCTATATTCCAGCGCTTCCGGCTGGCCGAAGATAAGCGGCATGAAGTAGGTCGACAGGAACATATTCTTCCCGCCTTCTATGTTCTGGTGATAAGAGTGGTTTTTGTCCGGGCCCTCTCCTAATTTTGCCGGCATCATCAGTTTTGTAGTGAAAATACTGTTCCTTGCTTCTTCAAGCGCATTTCTTAATCCAGGCGTCATTCTTCCGTAAGAAATGAGTTCGGCTGCCTCAAATTTGCCTTTTTCCCGGAGCAGCAATATAATCGCCGCATAAACCCCAGGCGCATCATTTATATCCGAATCAAGCTCCATCAGCTTGCTGACCAACTCTTCTTCTTTAATGACCCCCGCTTCGATAAGAGGAGTGTAATAAAGTTTGATTTTATTAAAATATGCCGCTTTCCATCCGGCAGGAACCTTGACTTTCTGCCCCGGCTTAATATCTTTCATTACCGCTTTGGTCGCCTTCTTGTACCCTTCTACAGCAGGCTGATTGACAAAACATATCTGCCACAGGTAGGCAAATGCAGCTACTGTCCTCTGGAAGCCAAGCATTACCGCGCCAATATCATTAATACTGTTTATGTTTATTTCAAATGCCTGATAGCCATTGGCAACCAGGTGCTGCCATAATCCTTCGTTTGTCTGTTTGCCGGAGAGGTTGATCCTTAAGAAAACCCTGTCACATTCATTTGCGGCTTTTAAAACCTCTTCTCTCAGCTTTTCTCCATAGAATAGAGTAATACCCTTGCCGTCCTTTCCTAAAGATTCTTCAAAAAGCTGCTCCGCCCACATCGGTAGATCCCGAAGCTCATTAGGCATAAGCATTGTAAGTTTATCTTTTCCAAGGATCCTTGCCATGTAGCATAAATAGGCACCTAATTTAAGGTAGATATCTTCTTGCTTTTCATCAAGGTTGTTCGACTGGTATGCGTTTTTAAGTATTTCTTTTACTCTTTCCGGGGCAACTAAGGCCAGAGGAAGAAGGAATATCAATGTTGCGGGTGCGGTGAACCTTCCGCCGATATCCCCCTTAGAGTTAAGCTGTATTTCACGCTGTGTGAATTCTCCGGTATCCAGAGGAGATTTCTTATCAGTGATGACCCACATGTAGCTTTTGATTTCGAGGTAATTTCTCTTAAAGAGGGCGGCAGAATAATCTTTGTGGGAGACTGTTTCCTGTGTAGTGCCAGATTTTGATATCGGGATGACCAGCGTTTTCTTTAAGGCCTGCTCTAAATTCCCTTCTAAGACGGTTATCTCTTTCAAAATATCAGCAATGACTTGGGGATCGGTGGTACGCAAGCTGTATATTCT
Organism: Candidatus Omnitrophota bacterium; assembly: GCA_028716705.1. Classification (GTDB taxonomy): domain Bacteria; phylum Omnitrophota; class Gorgyraeia; order Gygaellales; family Profunditerraquicolaceae; genus UBA1562. The sequence goes on from JAQUPI010000006.1 coordinate 16,351, forward strand.
TATCTTCTCTTCGCCAAAGGTAGTTTTCACCACCTGCACGCTTAGCCCGGAACCGCCCATACCGCAGAAGATCACATATTTATAATGGCTCCTTATGAACTCTGCGTCTTCTAATACCTTCTCGATACTTTGGGGATGCTGCAATATCCATTCCAGATGGGCGACTATCCATCCCAGACGGTTGGAATCTTTCTTATCATCTTTGTCATAAGCGATTTCCGCCAAATAAGGATTGATCTTTTTGGCTTCCTCACAAGAGACGCCGTATAAGGCCCTTATCTGTTGTTCAAACTTTTCATTTATCAGCTGGTCATAGTAAACTTGGCTGTCTTTTGGCAATATTACGATCTTCGCCCCTTCTATATACAAGGTACCGTCCATATCCTTCTCATATGTGCCTTCTATGACAGTGACTATGAGTTTGTCGTTGCCTCTGAATACCTGATTCAAGTCTATGGTGAGGTTGGTCTTGTTGACGATCTCTATCTTGCCTTTGAGGGTGGCATTCTGTATCTTTACTGGGGCGCCTTTGATGGTAAGCGAATCTAAATAGCAGGCCTTGGCGAGACCAAAGGCATCGAACATATTGCTGACGTCATTGAAGTAGTCGTTTTCCAGGTCGAATTCAGGCGGTATCCTGTTTTCTACGCAATCTTGCAACATGCAAAGGGTAGGGTTGAATTTATAATAGTTGCAGTATGCCTGGAACCAGTGGTCTACCGCTAACTTAATGGGAGTAAAGAAGCGGGTGCGATTGGCGGCGTCTATATTGACGATGCGCAGCATCTTGTCCACGTTGTATCTGGCCAGGATAGCCTTGACTTTGGCATCATCGCTGGTGGCAAAATAGTTGTGCAGGTTCAGGAAGCATGTTCCGATGGGGCCTTCAAGCTGGATATAGTCTTTACCGTCTTTACCTTCTTTGGTGGAGGCGATCAGGTCGGGGGTCAAGAGAAGCTGTAATTTGCGGGTATCGCCATTGAATACTTCCTTTAATAAGTCCTGTAATATCCTGGATAAGAGCCCGTAATTGACCAGGGCGATATTGGTGTTGAAGTACTGGGCGCCCGGCTGGCCCTTGCCGCCTTCGAGGCCCATGTCATCGAAGATGGCGTCCTGCTTGTTGTTCTTGGCTGAGGCCCTCTCTAACATCCTCACCCTGACCTTGCCGCCTTCTATGAACTCGATGCCGATTTGTCCGCCTTTTTTGTCGATGCCGGTCTTGGTGGTAGTAAGCATCACCAAAGGCACATTGTGCTTTAAGATCCACTCTACGATGTAGCGGTCGGGTGAGTTGTTGGTGCCGTCGCCGTTGTAGAAGGCGATAATATAAGGAAGCTCGGTCGGCTTGTAATCCAGGGCTTCTCTAAAGAACTTAAAGCCCCACTCGCCATGGCTGCCGGAGGCCTCCCTGGCATAGGTAGGCTCTTTGGTCTGTTTATCCAACGAAGGATAATTCCTGACGAAGCGCATCCTGACTTCCACGTTTAATTCATCCAGGACGTCCTTATAGGTGCGTATCTTGGATTTTGCTTCCAACAGATCGATCAGGTAAGGCTTGGCTAAGAGCTCATCATAGGAGGGCTTGGAGGCATCCTGGTCGCCTTCGCTGACGATGGGGCTAAAGACCAGTTTACGGGTATTGTAGTCTTTGCTGGAGATCTCCCTGATCAGGCGCAATAGCTTGATTTCGGCAACGCTGATCATATAATTCTTGCCGTTTAAGGTGATGACGCTTTCAAAGCTTAGATCAGTGCCTTTGGCGCCTAACTTTTCGCGGTTGAATTTCTCCTTGACGTAGCGGAACCTTCTTAAACTGCTGCCTAAGCCGGCATCCAGGCAGCACATCTGCAGGTCATATTCGGGCCTTGCGGAGGCATCAGTGGTTATTTCCTCGACTACTGAGGTATATTCTTCGGCTCCAAGCAGTTCTTTTCTCTGGTCTTCGGTGAGGCGGGCGGAAGGATAAAAGTTGCCGTTATTGTCGTCAACATTGATGATCAGCTCAGGCCTGTCTTTGGCAGGATTACGGTACCAGTCAAGCATCGCCCGGAAGAAGTCGCGGCTGGACTGGCTCAGGCTTTTTTGTTCAAAGAGCTCCTCGAGGGGGTCTTTGTCTTTCTTGCCGCCTACCAGCGATTCATCAATGCCTAATAGCTTAGCCCCTACTCTATTTAACGTATCTTCATTAGCCGGATTGGTAACTTCCACATAAAGCTTTATGGCAGGCTCTGTCCCCGAGGGCCTCATAAGGATCCAATCACCCGTATCGAACACTACCTTCAGCCCGTCTAACGTTATCAGTTGGACAGCCTTATGCTTATAAAATTCTTCTGCCTTCCTGATAACTGTTGTCCGGCTCCAATCAGTGCCGCTATTCAGCTCGTTCTTTGTCTCTTTAATGGCATTATTTACGCCCGTCTTTATGCTGTCATCCTCGCCTCTGATTGTGTGCGTCTTGATATAAAAACGCTTGCCGATCTGTGATTCAATAGCGGATTTATACTCGGCGAGGCTCTTTCCGGTTCTGGCGATCATCCAGAGCCCTGTCATTGATATAACAATACCGTCATCCCAGGATTTCATGAACGGCCCGATACCGACGTGGGCCGATTCTTCGCCCGCGACCAGGAATTTCGTGCCTTCTTTTACCGCTTTCTCCACGAACCATTTGAAGCCAACCGCAGTCTCCACCACAGAACATCCCAGGCTTTCCGCAGCGGCATTTACGAAGTTTGTCGTGGCTACGGTCTTGCCAACATTGCCCTTTAACCCTAATTCCTTTGAAAGAAAGTAGGAAAGCATGGCGATCATTTCATTGGCATCAAAGGCCCTGCCGCCAAAATCGGTTATGCCGAACCTGTCGGCATCGCCATCAACGCCCAACCCCAACGTTTTATTGTCTTTTTTGACTTCAGAGATTATCTTCACTGTGCTCTTTTCCAGGGTAGGATTGGGGGCGCCATTAACCAATTTAAATTCAGGGTCGCGGTTTTCGGTATTAATGATGGAATAGAATTCCCTTTCCGCTTCCTTGGCTAATTCGGAATATAAAGCCTTAAGATACTCGACGGCTGTGCCCTGCATGCTATCGATGATCACCTTTACGTCTTTATTTTCCTTCAAGTAATTGACAATATCCGACCAGGCGCCGATATTCTTCATAGTCGGGATGATATAATTGTAAACATATATATTGACCGCTTCTTTTAAGGGGAATTCTCTGATCAAGCCCTGTTCTTTGGCGAGGTCGTAATCCATGGGTTTACTTTCCAGGGTGCTGTTCGCATAGTTAGATATGGCATCGGTGACAGATTTATCGGCAGCGCCTCCATGATGGGGCGAGAACTTAAGCCCGTCGTCTATCGCGGGATTATGGCTTGCGGTGAAATTAATAACGCCGGCGATCTGTTCATCTGACTGCGCCAGATAAGCCAATACGGGGGTAGGCGTGGGCTCTTCTATGATTATTCTTACCTTTATGCCGTTAGCGGCCAGGATAGAAGCAGCAATCTTGGCATACTTGAGGTTATTCTTTCTCGGGTCAAAGCCGATCAAAATCTCGCCGCTCTTAATAGAAGCCTTGTAATGTCCGGCAACGCCCTGGACAGCGCGAGCGATGTTGGTTTCGTTAAAATCCTGGCCGTTCTTGCCGCGCCAGCCGCTCGTACCGAAAGAAATTTTGTATTCGGTTGCAATCCTCTCGAGGCCCTCCTTAGCCAGGCCTTCTTGCGCCTTCTCAACTATGACTATCTTAGCGTTCTTTAGATACAGCCTGCCGTCAGGGAGTCTCTCGAATTCGCCGTTATCCACAATTATGGCGACCTCTATAGGCGGGTTGTTCAGGTCAAGCGCTTTACCGGTACGGTTGTCTATGGATATGTCGCCTTCAAGGAGGGCGTTGGAAAGCTTGACTTCGGCGCCTTTGAGGGTTATGGATTTAAGATTAATTACGGATGCCCTGCCGAAGGCTTCAAACATATTGGTAACGTCATCATAATATGTCTTGTCCTTGCTACCCGGTAGCTTGGTTACATTGTCAAAATCGAATAACGGCGGTATCTTGGCAGGATCGTTATTTTCAAGCATCCAGGTCTGGGTATTTAAGCGGTAAAAGTCGCCGTAAGCCTGGAACCAGTGGTCAACCGCGAATTTGATCGGGGTAAAGAACCTGGTACGGTCCTGTGGCCTGCTCAGATTGACTATACGCAGGAGCATGTCTTTGTCTACGTTATAACGGGAGAGGATTTTCTTGGCTTCAGGATTGGATTCAAAGAAGTTGTGCAGATTCAGGAAGCATGTTCCGATTGGGCCTTCTATCTGGACGTAGTCTTTCTTCTTTTCCTTATTCACCGGATCAGGGCCATCTTTTACTCCCGAGATAAGATCAGGGGTGCAGAGCCGCTGTAGTGCTGATGTATCACCATTAAAGACTTCCTTGAGCACATCCTCTAATATCTTGGCTAAGAGGCCGTAATTTACTAAAGCGATGTTTGTATTGAAGTACTGTTTACCTTCTTCGCCGAGAGTCAAGCCCATATCATCGAATATCGCCGTCTGCTTATTAGTCTTTGCGGAATTTCTTTCAAGCATGCGTACTCTTACTTTACCGTCAGCGAGGAACTCTATACCGATCTGGCCGCCCTTGATATCGATGCCGGTCTTAGCGGTGGTGAGCATTATCAGAGGAACATTCCTTCTGATCATCCATTCCACGATGTAGCGGTCAGGAGAATTATTGGTGCCATCGCCGTTGTAAAAAGCCAGTATTGCAGGCGCGTTGTTTAAGGATTTGTAAGCAAGGGCATTCATCAAGAACTTGAAGCCCCATTCGCCGTGGCTTAAGGAAGCCTCTCTTGCGCTGGTAGGCGCCCTGTTGTCCAGATCCAGAGAAGGATACGGCCTGACGATATAAAAGTTCAGCTCGATATTGTTCTCTTTTAAGAGGTCCTTGTATTTCCTGGCCTCGGATTCCTTCTTTCCGGATAAGAGATCAGGCAGGTAGGGCTTTCCCAGGAGAGCATCATATGAGGGTTTGGAAGGCTCTTCACCTTCGCTTACAATAGGCTCGAAGTAGACCTTGGCGTTATACTGCTTTTCCGAGACTTCCTTGATCAGGCGAAGAAGCTTTATCTCAGCTACGCTTATAATGTAATCATTGCCGTTGACGTTGATTGCGCCTTCAAAGCTAAGGTCGGTTCCCTTGGCGCCTAAGGCGTCGCGGTTGAATTTGGTTTTTAGGTAATTCTTTCTGCTTACGGCTGTGCCTAAGCCGGCATCCATACAGACCATATAGAGCTCGTATTCTGGTATGCCGGTAGCCTTAGAGACCTCTGCTACTATATTCTCGTAATCCTCAGCGCCCAGCAGGTTCTTGCGCTGCTCTTCTGTGAGAATTGCGGAAGGATAGAAGTTGCCTTTATTATCCTTTGTCTTGATAATCAAGGCAGGCCTGTCGGTGGCAGGATTATAATACCAGTCAAGAAGGCTGATAAAGCATGCCTGGCTTAAAGGATCCAGGCTGCACTCCTTAAGCACCTTTTTAACCTGCTCTTCCTCTGTCTTGTTCACCAGGACTATCTTCGCATCCTTGAGGTAAAGCTTTCTGTCAGCACGCTTCTGGAACTCGCCGTTGTCGATGATCACGGCGACGTCTTTAAGCAGGTTGTTCAGGTCAACTGCTTTTCCGGTGCGGTTGTCGATGCTTACTTCACCTTCCAGGAGAACATCGGCAAGCTTGACCTCGGTGCCTTTGAGGGTAAAAGCTGTCGGGACACTTCCGAATACTTTGCCCGATTCGTCAGTATAAGTTATTTTTATTGTGAGAGGATAAATGGACTGCGGATAAATCTCAAAATGAATACTAGCAAATTTAATCCTTATATTCCCTTCCGGAATATCGGACAATTTACCCTGATTATACTGAATTTGGATCCTTAGCGTGCCTTGCTTTATCCAGTCTCTAAGGATTTTTTCTGCGAGGGCTTGTTTTTCTTGCGGGATATTTCCTTCAAAAGCTATATCTAAAACATTATTCTCCTTTAATTCAAAGCTAACCTTTTTAGCAACCGGCGGGCCATCTTTAAATGGTAAAGAATCTTTTAATATTTGGGATAAAGCTGATTCTAATTCCGCTATATCCTGGCTTGTTTGCTCTACTAGATTAGGCTTCTCGACTTTAATGCACTGGATTTCGGCTTCTGTAGAGATCCTTTCAATTTGCAGATTATTGATATTGGCTTCTCTTCTCTGTGATTCGCGCTTAGAATCGTCTAATTTTGATTTTGCTATTCTTAGTTCTTTAGCTAATACCGGAGCGGTAAGCCTTATTCTTCTCTCAATGATCTGTGCTTGTACGCCGGAGATCTTCTTTCTTAATCTGGTAGCTGCCGCCTTCGTGACCTTTATAGTATTCTTGGTAGAATTTATCCTCACTTCTACATAAGTAATCTGGGTTTGAGCAGCGCTAAAACCGGCTTCTTTCTGAGAATATATTACCATTGCCTCTTTTAAGTTTCCTTCTGCTATAATTAAGGCTTGCTTGATCTTCAGGGCCTGCAGATTCTTCTCAATGAGCACCTCAGCCTTCTTAAGGGCTGATAATGCTTGAGCCAATTTAGCCTGGACATCCGCATCTTCAGGCTTAACATTAAGGATGGATTGGGCCTCCACGATCAACTTACGGGACGCTTCCAGCTCTTCCTGAATAAGCCTGATCTCTTCATTCAACCTATCCATTTCCGATTTAAGCTGCTCAGTTATAATCTTTATCCTGTCCACATTCGCTTTGGTAACATTTAATTCTATCTGTTTTTGGACAACCAGGATCTTTGCTTCTATATATTGTCCCTCGAGCTCAATCAGTTGCCTCCTCATTTCTTTTATTTCCGTTCTCTTAGAGGCCCTGGCCGCCTTTAATTCCTTTCTGGCTGTTCTTAATTCTTTTAGCTCTTTCCTGGCAGGAAGCTCTTCTTTTCTTGCTTTTGCGGTCAAAATCTTGAGGCGGGCGATCTCAGCTTCGAGTGACTCGATCTCCTTCCTGTTTTCTTCGGATAAGCGGGTCTGTTCGGAGAGGTTAACCAGAATTCCCTTTAATTTCGCTTCAGTAAAGTTTAATTTATGCTTTATCTCATCAGCCTTTGGCTTCGTCTTCAATTCCGTTATCAGATCAAGACATTCTTTTCTGGCGCCTAATAAATATTCGCTTGTCTTATCACTTACAGTGATCTTGGTTAAAGCTTCTTCGGCTTTGTTCAAAGATTTGTTATCTTTATTCAACTTTAACCAATGTATGATATCCAGCCAGAAGATAATGTCGCCTTCTAACTTCAGGCCGGTTAAGAAATCATCCCATGCTTTTTCATAATTCTTAAGCGACATATAACAATCGCCTCTCCAGTGATATGCATACTGAAGGAACCATTCTTCTTTAGCTTTATTGATCACTTCATCGTATTTGGCTATCGCATTCTCATATTTTCCTTCTTCCCTAAGCTTATTGGCTTCATTCCAAACCGCCTTAATATTATGCTCGGTGGCCGGCTTGTTCGGAACTGGAGGCTCTTTGACTGTTTCGGTCTGTTTATTTGCAGGATGTGCTAATTCAAATTCAAACTTTATCCTATTGCTCTTATCTTCACAAGTACCGTCTATTGACTCTTCATATTCATTGATCTGGCTAATTCTTGCCTTAAGGCTACGGAAGAAATGTAAAACAGGCTCATTTTCAACAGCGCCGCTAGTATGCAAGACTATAGTATCAATGCGTCTTTCCAGAGCGATTTTTACCAGGTTTTCGAATAATTCAGTGCCAAAATGTTCGCCTGCCTGATGCTGAGGATCAATGCCTATGTAGTAAACGTAGCAAGGCTTCGGAGCTAAAGGACCAAAGACTAAATAAGCTTTGATTTCATTATTAATGTAAACAACCAAGGTTTCATGTGGCTGTGTTTTAGCCCGATTAACTATTGAAGCGACATCTTTCACGAATGGCGCATAAGCTTTATCGCCTACGCGGTTATTTATATTACCAATGAATCTGGAAATGAATTCATTCACCTGTTCAGCAGCCACTAAGAATATATTTTTGTTTATCTGCTTCGCCTTAAAAGGAGCTTCATTATTTACCATCCCTGGATGCGACTGGGCATTATCAGTTTTCTTATCCGTTTCGGAATTTTTTTGTTCTTTAGCCTTAGTCTCAGTTTCTTCTTTTGCCTTATCTGTTTTTTCTTTTTGCGCTCCCGCCTCGGCAGTTAGAAGCTTAAATTCTGCCCTGTATATTTTCTTATGCGAGGCAAATGTGATAATTAGTTTCGCATAGATCGCAGCTGCGGGTACCTTGCTTAAATCAAGGTTAATGCTTGAATCTGTAAGGCCCATATTTACAATTTTCTGCTCTTTATCGAGGAAGTAATTATGCCGGACAACAAACTCCTTACCTTCTGCCGTCTGAAGTATTATCTGTAACTTTTTATGCAGCAACCAATCCTGTACTATTATTGCTTTTACTTCCTCTCTTTCCATCTTGTAAGTTTTTCCGGGGACTGATACTTCAAACACATTGTTCTTAGTATTAATCTTTATGGTGGTCGGAGCTTTCAGAGGCATTGACCTTGCGATTATCCTGGATAGCTTGGCTTCGATGAATAAAGCATGAATAAAGCTGCCTACCGCCAATATCGTCTTTGCAAATGCGTACGGCGTCATCTTGACCCATGACCAAAGAGAAGTAATTATCCATCTTTCTCCCTGCATGCCGCTCAATTTTCCTTTTCTATCGGCAAAAACCCCAAAAGCGTACATGCCGGTTAAAAATGCTACGGATGCTAACAGATAAGGGAATAGAATTATCGGTCCGAGCGGCCCCATCAGGAAGAAGCCCACGACCCAACCGGCCATGCTCAGAATCGCTATTACACCGATCAATGGGAAACCCTTACGGTTAAATCTGTGGAACAACATTACCTCTTCGTATTTCTTGTTCTTATCCCAAGAGGATAACTTCGGCTCCCTGCTGGTCCGTATAAAAGAGAATATCTCATTGGAAGCATACCAGATACCCCTGAAGAAATGGGGTATCAGGAACACATAGAATGGAAAAGCATGCACAACTTCCTTAAAAGTCAGCGACAAAGCGATCCAGAAACTGCCTGTCTGCCTCCAATGCCTGATAAAGTTATTGGTATTTATCGCTTCCATCAAAACTAAGCTTGCGAGGATGAAGAAAGCGGCCGGTGTCAGAAATGCGAATGAGCTGAAGGGAGAAAGAGGCGGTAAAAAGACAAGTAGCGTCAACACCGCCAAAGAGATGAAATAATGAGCCCAAAGGAAAAGGTGCGATAGTTTCTTATCAGCGCCTACATTTTCATTATAGAATACCGCGAATTGGCTTCTATCCATCATGAACCTGGTAACGTTATAAGCGTACCTCATTTCCACGTTTGCTATGGACTCTGCCAGTAAAGTGGCCCTGCTCCATTCGATTGTAAACCAATCGATTTGAGTGGATTCCCACAACGGCTGGGTCCTCTGCTGAGTCAAGAAAGCGGCTGAATCTTCTCCGGGAGGAGTAAACACAGTTATGATCAATTCCGGCCTTCCCGCGCCTTTCCCGCAGAAGGTAAGGAAATTCCTTCTTGCTCTCTGCACGTCGCTGGTCCAAACTTCCTGGGCAATAGCATAGATTCTCGTGACAGCAAACGTATAATTGCTGCTTGCCCAGATCTTCATCATCGGGTTGACTACGCCGATGAATGGATTTCTACCCTGTAAAGTAGCCCAATTGTTCCTCCAGACGTGCTGGCCGTAGTAAGTCCTGGTCTGGGTATCATAGTTTAGAGTTATGGGATAGAACAGCCATAGATTGGTGGCGATTACCGCGTTCTTTATGCCGTTAACAGGCATATCCCTGTTGGAATCATAGACACCAAAGACAACGTTGTTGTCGCTAAATGTATATATCGTATCTACCTTCTGACTTACATTATCAAAACTCGCACGTAAGGCCGGATATTTATTTAAAATCTGCATTATGTCGGCGTAATGCGCTTTTTCCCAATTATGGAATTGTTCAGCCCAAGTCCTGAATGGCTGGTTTTTATAAACCGGTATAGAGGTTAATATTTCACTGACGATTGTTTTGTCATGGTCAGAAGTCTTGATATCCTCTTTAATGGCGTTCATGCCTTTTATAAAGCCGTCCAGCGAGCCAAACTTCTTAATGTTCTTATTTTCATACTCGATATCCCCCATTCCGTACAAGCCTAATTCGCCGCAAATCTGCCTGAGCTTCATGTCAAGCAGGGACTGGTATTTCATATACCCTTCAAGGAATACTTTTTCGTAATCAAGCAGTAAAGCTTTATCCTTTCCGCTCAATTTTTCGAAAGCTTTCTTAAGCGAAATAAACCCTTCTTTACGGATAATATCCTCCATTGCCTGATGATACTCGAAATCACCTAATTGATAGCTAATAGAAAGATGGGATTCGATATAGTCCCTATTCATGGATTCAATTACCCCTTTATTATCAGGACGGAATTCATTCAACCAATCGAGTATTGCATCGGCGATAAATGTTTTATCCTTGTAGCTTAGACCGTTATCTCCAAAAAGCAATCCTGGAATGTCTCTATATTCATTTACTTTCCTTAGCTCGGTGGTTACAGTGCTTATTCCGATGGTTTCTTCTATAAAATCCAGCAAATTGCCCCACTCTACCTTATTGTTTAATGCTATATAGCCTAAAAGTGATGTCTTATCATTGGTTTTTGGGTTGTTGTCGAAGGTCCCGGGATATCCGGAATTTACAAAGCTATGACTGAACATTTCTCCGGCCACTATAAGATGGGTAGAGGAAGGCTGTAAAAGTGCGTAGACATCGGGGAGCGGCTTTTTCTGACTTAAGGAGAAGAAGGCACCGTATAATATCTCATGTGCCTTTGTAGATCTTGGTTCAATGAACCTTCCGCCAGCCTCATTTCTTAATGCCTTAAGCCATAAATCGCGCTCTTTATCGGAGATCAGACCCTTAGGCATCAGAATTATCAATCTTTCTAGGTATTCCTTTATTGATTCCCCGCTGGCTAACAGAGGCATGTATTCCTCTTCTATTTCTGTGAATTCCCTGTACCATTTACCATACAATTTCTCCCAATGCCTGGCCCTAGATTCCCACAAGAACCATGGCAAGAATGATCCAGGCCCTACCAGCGACCTGGTAGTTTTGCTGAATACTTCCTCTTGCAATAATATGTAGCTTCTTACGGTTACTGCCACATGATAGATAGAGATTATTGTGGGGATTACCGTAATGGCTAATAAGAATACGGTCGTGTAGAAACCAATACTATTGGGGTCAATCAGGAAGATCTTCCAGAATAGATGCTGGACCATGAATCCGAACAGATATAAGGATCCGGTGGTAAATATGGAGCCCCAGAACAATTTTTCTTTGGCATTGCTCATTCTTGACCATATAACCGGCGAAAGCATGATTGCTAATGAAATCAGCACCGCTCCAAGCGCCATGCTGTATTGTAAGAGATAAACCCCCGCGCCTGCAAAAATGACAACATTCAGCGCGAAGCCTAGTTTTCTTTGCCAAGTATTCATTCCCCAGTATTTTTGAATTGCAAAAAGCGGCCAGAGAAGTCTTCCAAAATACAGCGTAAACAGGCCAAAGCGCTTCTGGGTTGCCTTATCGGCCTTCGTAGCCTCAGGATAGGCTTTCTCAAATAAATACAATGTTGCCTTCTTCAATATTGAGCTGAGCTTGTCGGTATTCATCCGCTTGTCATTGTAAGATTTGTAAAAGTTTATTATAAAATCGGCGTTTTCGGTTAATTTGTTCCTGGATTCTTTCTTTGTCACGGCCTCTTTTAATGTCTTATTTTCTTTTATTAGCATTTCAAACAGATCATAGAGGTCTTCATCGGTAAAGATATTGAACAATTTTGTTTCCGCTTTCCTCCATGGTTTACGTTCGGTTATATCCTTTTGTCTTGAGACCCTAACCCTTGTATTGGAAAAGACTTCGTTTATGATAATCTCAGAAAAGACCTTGCTGTATGCCTGCATTACCTGCCTTACTCTTGCCGTACTGGTATTCGCAATTATCAGCTTATTTACCTCCCTGGAAACATATATAACCATCGGGTACATCAAAGCGGCACTTCCGAAGGAATGGTCTTTAGTCTGGGAGTGAGCCATTTGGAGGACCTTCGACAGGACGAGCTCTCTTAGACTCTTAGCTTCAGTTGCATCGTTCATGGGATATGGATTGTATATAATATCGCTATTTGCAATATCCTCTGCCTTCTGATTAAGTAAGGCCGGATCTGCGAATATAAATCTGTGTATGCCGGCAAAAACGCTGCCGAACACCAACTCTCTATCTTCCTTAGGTATAAACTCACCTACCGTTTCCTCTAATACTTTGTCAAATACCGGCCTGATAAAATCCTCCCTTAAGAGGAAGATGACGAATTCAAGGAAGCTCTTGTATCCGCCGTTATTCGCAAAACTGCTTATTTTTTCTTTTGAGAGCAATTCTCTACCCATAATCTGCTGAAGCACCCGGGCTTCGGGTGTTGGCAGGAGCTTATTGACATTTTCGAAATTGCCTTGTCTGATCTGCGCCAAAACCTTGTCCTGGGAAAGATTGACCAATGCCCTTTCCAAGGCAAACCATTTTAAAGCGCCTTTCTTATCTGACAGTTTAAATAAAGTTTCCGTTAATTCGTTATCACTGATCAACCCTGCCTCAAGTAGCACTAAGACGATGATGGCTTTCGGATAATTGCCTTCCGCCGCAAGCTCTATTTGCTTTCTAAAAGAAACTGTTTCGTTCTTTTTAAGCTCAGGAGCCTTCAACATAGAGCGTGGATCGACATTTTTATCTTCCAGCTTAATGTGTTTACTTTCATAAAGATCCATCAAAATATTCGCTTCCCTTTCTGAGAATCCGTAAGCCAACAGGTAATATCTTATGAATTCGGCCCTGCGAACTTTATCCATATCCTTAAGGGTACGCTGATCTATCCCTTCTCCCCTCAGAACATGCGTTTGAAGCTCCTCAAAATTAATGCCTTTTAAGGCAAGCGCAGCTTTAAGCTCATCGTTTCTGCCGTTTTCGTAAAGCCCAGTCAGGGTTTGTATCTCTTCAGTAGTGAATCCGTCATGGCCTAACAGATAATATTCGAGACGGCGTAACTGTTCCATCTTGGAAAGAATATGCTTGCCGATGACGATGGGGCCGTAAAGTTCTCGCCGCAGCATTATCTTGCTTACCAATTCTCTAAGGTTCTGGCCATTTTTGACAACTGTTCCTAGAATCCTGGTTATTTGTTCCTCGCTGGCAAAATTCAAGTTCTTTTTATCTCTGCGCTTGCTTATTAATTCGGTGATCTTTTGGACGGCAAGACTGAAGAGTATTGACAATCCCAAGAAAGCTATCAGGTATCTTACGCCCAACGGCACCTTGGCGAAAAAGCCTACTTCCAGATTCAATATTTGTCTTTCCTTGTCTACATACACATTATTTTGGATTTCGGCCGGTAATTTAAAATCTGTTTTTATTTCTTGTCCTTTATTTTCTATCGTTTTCCTGAGATCTTTTATTTTTTCCCCGTCTTTTTTAGATAAGGAGCCCCACAGCCCCGGAATGGAGTTTAAGAATTTATCTTTCATAGTCCTGCTATAAACATCCGTACGGACAAAGCCCTCTTCAATGATTGCCCACAGTTTTCCATTCTTGAATATCCTGCTTGTGCCTCCGGAAACGGACGTAGGAGAATCAATTATTTCGCTGCTGAGCATATAAACATCGCCTTTTTCATTTTCATATACTTTATTTATAAAATGGCTGTAGCTGTATTCTTTGGCGCCTTCCATGATGCCGCTGCCGGTATACCAGTCGGTATCGTCTACTGAAAAGCTGTTCTGAGCTCCAAGGATGCGCGTTAACTGCAGCGGGATACCTTCCTTGGAATAAAGCTTCCATTCCTCGTTCACATAATGCTCCCATACCACTCCGGTCTCGTAATTGTAACCGATAAAGATGGGCTTATTCTTGTATTCCTGGCCGTCCCTGTACTCGTAGGTTACCCTGTAGATATAGTCATTATTGCCATGCTTGTTATCGGTCATCTGGTATATCGTTTCTCTGATGACTTTCTGGATATCGGTGGCGACGACTACCTCTCCGTGAGAGATACTGAACGGAGCATTTTTAGCGCCGTCGAACTTGATGAGCCTTAAGACTCCGGTATCGTACCTGGCATAATCCCTCTTTAAAGGATCCTGGCCGATCAGATACCTGGTAAGCACCGGTACCTCCATCCCGTTGAATAAGAGCTTTTCCTCGACCACGATCAACGAAACATCCTCTATCTTTATGCCTTTGTCCTTTATCTGCCCGATTAAAGAAGCATTCAGGCCCTGGTTGTTTAATAAACCTTGCGGCGTCAGAGGCTTCGCGTCGCGAGCCTGCTTCTGCGTATCGAGCTTAAAGATCAAACCATTGGAAAGGTACTTATAGCCTAACAGGGAACCGTCTTTCTCCCACTGTATATTTACGACCACATCTGCGTTGACCTTATCCTCGCTGGATACGAACGCAACAACCCGTGCCCATGGATCTTCCTGTATTCTGTAATTGAAATTTTCACCGCCATTGGTAATCACTACTTTTTCCTTGGAAATATGCACATCTCCGTTCAAACCCAGGCTGCTGATGATCTCGTTCAATCCGGCCGTAAGCTTGTTTAAAGCATCCCTCCTGGAAGATTCCGGTAATGAGGTCAGGTCTGCCATCAATGGCTCCAGGCCGATGATGTTTGCGCCGTTTACCGTCAGGGTAAAGCCAGGCATATCGTATGACTTGATATCCGGGGTTTGGGCATTATAAGTATAGGTATTGCCGGATTTATTTCCTTTATAAAGCAGCCTTGCTGGAATGTCATTGGAAGCGCGCTCAGTGTTAATTATCGTGATCAAATATCCCCCTTCAATCAGCTTAGCTGTGGTGACGCGCTCTTCGCCATAGACATTTACTCCCCTGGCGATAACGAATTCTCCGTTAGGAGAGACCTCTTCTACAAATTTAAGTTCCTGGTTCTGTATCTTGTCATTTGTATCTATCGCATAACCCTGTATCCCCAAACCAGTGAGAATATTGGCTGTACCGTCAAAATAGTAGATATATTTTAAAGGCTCTTTTCCTGTATAACCTCTGTCCTTCTTAAGCAGGGCGAAGAAATCCTGAGGCAGATCTGATACTGCCATATCAAAGCTAAGAATAACCTGGCCTTGTATCTTCTGGCCGTTCGGCAGCGTCTGTGGCTTCGTAAAGAACTGGGCATCGAGGCCTTTTGTTACCAGCTCCACCATGTTCATTTTCGTATATATCTTTACGCTTGGCTGTATGGTATCGTTGGTTATGCCGGATTTCCTGAGGCCTTCCTGTACGGCTTGCGGGAAGTTCTCTATCTTAACGCCGATTATATCCTGGAATCTCTTTTGCCCGGAAAATTCGAATCTATCAACGTAGGTTGCCCAATAATTCAGCGTAACCACCGGGTCACGGGCTTGCATATTCTGGTCATACAGAAGCCCATAATTTTCGGAGCCCAGTATCTTTAATTCTTTCACATCCAGGCCATCGGAGAGATTGAGCAGCTCCGAGAAAGGCTTGCCATCATAAGTGGAAGCATTCAGCACACGGTTAACGCTCTCCTTGCTTACAACGCCTTTTTCCGGAAGGCGCTTGTAATAATCATAGAGATCATAAACGGTGATATAAAACTTCATCGCTTTATTTGCCCATTCTGTGTCTAACTCTGCCCTTAACTGCTTATTTTCATTATAGAGAACACCATAGCCGAAATCCTTAGCCGGATCATAATAGCCAATAATATAGAGGTCATCCGGCTGTAAGCCATTGCCCAGATCAAGATTCACGCCTTCCTTTACCGCGCCATTCGGATAGATATAATGGAACATAGACATAATGGAATTGACCTTGGCCTTCTGGGTGTCACTTAATCTATTGTAAGCATCGCGAAAATCAGCGGATGCTTCGAAGAATTTCATCGAAGCTGTAAAGTCTTTTCTAATCTCATTCTTGTCCGTATAAATCAAGCCATAACCAAACTTTGTATTTGAATTGTAATAACCCAGGATATAAAGATCATCAGGCTGTAAACCGTTGCTTAGGTCGAGTGTTATATTTTTCTTGTTCGGATGCGTAAAGATGGCTAATACTGAATTCACTTTGGTTTTATTTGACTGCTGATAAGCACCATAGAAATCAGCTACTGCTTCGAATAATCTCATGGAAGCTTTGAAATCTTTCCTTACATTGTTATTCTCATCATAAATGATGCCGTAGCCTTCATTGCTCTCTTTATTATAATAGCCCAGTATATAGAGATCATCCGGCTGCAGGCCGTTGCTCAAGTCCAGCTTGACATTGGCTTTACCCGGATGCCTAAATATAGCCAGGACAATATCTACTTTGTTCTTATCGGAAAGCTTGTAATCGCCATAGAAGTCAGCCACTGCTTCATAAAATTTCATAGTGTTGTCTGCCCAATCTGATCCGGAAAGCGCCCTTAACTCTCCTTTTTCATCATAGATGAGGCCATAGCCTTCATTCTTTCCCTTATCGAAGTAGCCGAGCATTGTTAACTCATAAAGCTGGATCCCATCCCTCAAGTTCAGCGCTTTGCCTAAATAAGGGCTGGCGGTTTCTGTGGACGACTTACGGGTATCAGGATAAGTAAAGATAGCCAGGACCGAGTCGACTTTTTCTTTCTGGGTGTCATTTAACCTGTTATAAGCATCCCTGAAGTCGGCTATAGCAGCAAAGAATTCCATCGTTTTATTCGCCCAATCGGTATCGGCAACTGACCATAAAACACCTTCCTGGTTATAGAGCAAACCATAGCCTTCTTTGGTTTCTTGATTATAATAGCCGAGGATGTAAAGATCATCAGAATTCAAACCATTGCTCAAGTCAAGCTTCAGATCCGTCTTTCCGGGATGATTAAACAAGGCAAAGATGCTGTCGACTTTCTTCCTGTCAGCCTCATTCAGTTTGTTATAGGCAGCCCTGAAATCGTAAACCGCCTCATACAATTTGATGGCCGAATCCACATCCTTACGGCTGCCGTCGGCATTATAGAGTATGCCTAATTCCGGACGGGTGAACTGCTTGTATTCTGCTGCTTCCAGGCTTAGAAGATCAAGCTTGTTATTTTCATTACGTGTCTTATTGATCAGATCCACCCCGAATACTTCTTTGATGATTTCCATGGCCTTCTGGCTTCCAATGGCTTTATTCATGAAATTCTCGATATCTGCCAAGAAGCTGTAATATGTATTCAGATTGATGGTTTTATCCACGGGGTTAAAGAGCCAATATTGTTTAGTGACCGGGTTCTGGCTGAAGAAGAGCTCATCGCAGATCCTCTTAAAACCTTCCGCATTAAGGTATTCGGTCTGCCCATCGGTAGTTCTGCCGAGGTTCACATTGTAGAATTTCTCGGTAACTGCCCTGTAATATGCATTCTGCTGAATTTCATACACAGCTTCAAAGGCATTGAAAACTATGGCGAGATCCCGTATGTTCCCGTTTTCATCGTAAAGTATGCCCAATTCCTGGGAAGCCAGTCTCTGGTAATCCGAAGAGGTCAGGTCCAGGTAAGAATTCTTGTCATTGAGGTCGATTTGATATACGCTCTTGAAGAGCGGGAAGATCCTGTAATGGTTCCGTGCCTGGTATACGAAATCCCTGAGCAGGTCTAAGAAATTAGAATAATTGGTAAAATCAAATGTCTTACTTGCAGGATTATAAAGCCAATATACGAAGGTATAAAGCTTGTAAGTATTAGTTTTGGGATCAAGCATTGATTTTTGCGCAGTGTTATAAGGATTCGCTCCGTTCATATCCACCCAATGCCCGCTGAATAAAAGACTGTCTATCAGGTACTGGAATTGTTCTATTGTAAGATGGTCCAGGTCAACATCATAGAACCGGTTGGTAGGAGCTTTGTAGCTGTTCTTGAGCGTTGTCAGGCCTTCAAAGATATTTACAACCAGGTCTATATCCCTTAGAGTGCCATCTCTGTCGTAGAGAATGCCGGTCCTTTTGTTGGCAAATTTCTGATACTCATCAAGAGTAAGCTGGGTCAGCTGCGTCTTACCCTGCAGTTGCATGCCATAAACCTGGTTCATGATCCCGATTATATTCGGCCGTTGGTTAGCTTTGATTATGAAATTCTGGATAGCCTCTAAGAAACTGAAATATTTGTTCAGGTCATATGTTCGAGTCGCCGGGTTAAACAGCCAGAACGTATTGGTGTCTATGTCCTTGCTCATCAAGAGGTTATCGATAAGTCTGTTCATGCTTGCGGTGGAAAGGTTATCCAGGTCGACATTGAAGAAGTGGTTTATGGCTGCCTTATAAGGGGAATTCTTAAGGGTATTTACGGCTGCCATAGTATTGATGAGGTATTCCACAGCACCTGCTGGATCACTCCAATAAAGTTGTTTAGTGCCGTCAGCCTTATAGATCATAAAGGAAACATTGTCTTTAGTCAGGTCCTGTCCGGAAAACGCCTTAAAAGCAGCTAAGGCAGCCGGGTTAGCGGAGATCGCCTGGTGCATGGGAGCGGCAGCCTTAATGTAAACTACGCTCTCCGCAGGATTGTTCCAATTAAGCTGTTTGCTTCCGTCTATCTTATAAATAAGGTAAGAAATGCTTTCTTTTGTCAGCGGCGTACCTGCCAGGTAGTTGAATGCAGTTACCGCCGCCGGATCAGAGCTTACTGCCCTGTGCATAGGACCGGCTGCCTTGAGATATTCGATGGCCAAAGCCGGATTGTTCCAGTAAGGCTGCTTGCTGCCATCTGTCTTGTAAATAAGGTAAGAAACATCCCCGCCGGTCAGATAATTATATTCCGCAACCGCCTGAGCATCAGCTCTGATCGGCTGCAACAGCGCTTTGGCGGCTTTCAAGAATTCAATGCTTCCTGCGGGATTGTTCCAGTTAGGCTGCTTGGTCCCGTCCAACCTGTAGATAAGGTAAGAAATATTCTCCTTTGTGAAGGCTTTTTCAGTTACATATTCGAAAGCGGAAACCGCAGCCGGATCTGCTGCTACTGCCTGATGCATGGGCATGGCTGCCTTTAGATACTCAATAGCGCCAGCGGGATTGTTCCAGTTCATCTGCTTGGTGCCATCGGCTTTGTAAATCAAGCGCGATACGCTATCCTTAGTAAGTGGCGCCTCTGCCAAGTATGCAAAAGCTGTTGTTGCTCCGGAATCGCCGCTTACTGACTGATGCATGAGTTTGGCCACTTTGAGGTATTCAATGGCAGAGGGAGGATTATTCCAGAAAGGCTGCTTGGTCCCATCCGCCTTATAAATAAGGTAAAATACGCTTTCCCTGGTCAAGGCCTTTTCGGCTAAGTATTCAAAAGCCGAAACTGCCGCCGGATCAGCCGAGACTGCGGCATACATATCGTTGCCGACAGTATAAAAATCGATCACTTCCTGGGGAGTCCTGGGGATATTCGCTCCTTTATAAAGAAGCTTATCGAATTTCCCGGAATCTAATTCCGCCTTGGTAGGAGAAAGGATATTAGCAATACCATAATCAGCAGCTATCCCCTGCCTGACTATTGCCTGCTGGTTAGCGGGAAGGGCGCCAATGGCAACCTGGAATTTGGCGATACCTTCGTAATATTTCATTATATCTGCAGTGGGCTTAGCAGCTCCTGTGGATGTATAAAGCAGGGTAGACAGGTCATATCCTGTGTCTTTTACTTTTGTTACGGCCAAAGGATCAACTGCGTACTGAGTCCTGATCAAATTCTGTATGTAGGCCTTGTAAGAAGAAGCCGCAATAGCAGCCTGGAAATCCTCTAAAGGCTCTCCCGCGACCCAGATCTTCTCCAGTTCTTTCTGGGAAACTAAGTTCTTCCCTTGTAACTGCCCCATAGAAGCTGTAACATAGATCTTCTCTTTAGGGCTTAACTGCAATTTACCTAAGTCTTCCATATCCGCCACGAATACGCTGTTAGTGCCTTTAGTAACGATCACCGGTTCGGTCAACATCTGCCTTAATCCATTGATATCCGTTTCTACGGTGCCTAATTCTACGCCTAATTGCTTTGACACGTCTCTTATATCGCCTATAGAAACAATCGGCAGGGTCCCGTTAAGCTTGTACAAATCTCCTTCCCTGGCCATTTCTTTCACAATTAGCTTGGCGATATCCAGTCTGGAAACGTCCGCGGGTAATTTATGACCTAAGAGTGATTCCAGGCTTTCGAGTCCGCAGTTGGCATCTAATTTGGCGGCAATAAAGGCGGTAGCAATGGGCTGTAAATCGGCGTTTTCTTTGACTTCCTGAAGGAGCACGGCGACTTCCTTTTGCTGCTGCTTACCAGTGGCATCGGTTACTGTTACCTTGGTAACGCCGCGGTTGGAAAGATCTTCAAGTACCGCCTCTTCGGCCTTGGCAACATTCGCCCTTCCTTCCATAAGCAGGATGGTCTCATCAAAGGTGATTTCTTTATCGGCACTTACCTTGTTATAAAGTTCAGTATAGTTTGTTTGGCTCTGTTCGTACTGCGCAAAGAGCGGATCTTCGGCTGCCCTGGCATAAAGAGGAGCAAAGGCCTGAGAGAAGATAACCACTGCTAAGAAAACAGTGATTGCTTTTGCGACAAATCCAAAGATACGTTTAATTACAGGCTGTCCCGATTTACCGGCAGATTTTTCGGTTTTACGAATATGGCCAGATAAATAGGCTTTAAGCGCTAAATCGCCCACAAAGTTCGGTTTACCTGTGGCAGATTCTCTAGCATAATCCTTTATAGATTTGAGAGCATCATAGAATACGTGGAGGGTCTGCGTAAGGTATGCCTTTATTTCCCTATTACCTTTGAAGTGGGCTTTTTCGTGAGTAATGGTAGACCGTTGAGACCAAAAGGGGAGATAATAGAAGCGGGCCAGATCAATATGTATAGCATTCTCGCCTTCTACATAATAAGCGATCTCATTTCTGCCATCATGAGGGAGGATTTCGATACCGGATTCTTTTTCGATTCTTGCCTTTAATTTTTCAACCTCTTCTTTTGCAGGCGGTGCGCGTGTGGCTTTGGACTTGGTTAACCAAACCTTAATTCCGTTATAAATTAATATCGCTCCCAGCCCTAATATAGGCAAAGTTACTATTCCTGCGCTAATCAAACCTTTGACTGAGCAGGGGAAATGCTTAACTATGGGCTTAGATACCTTCACCTTGCCGCCGCCGATCACTACCTTTGGATAAACCCAGCCATTTGTATCTATGCCGCCCTTACGCTTATTCTTTTTGCTCTGTTTATGGCTTTTTCCGCTCCTGCTGCCTTTGCTATTTACCATGCCGAATATGAAACCGGTTGATAATAACGGAATGGCGTAAGGTAATGGGGTTACTCCAGATCCGGGCAAGACAGCGCTTGTTAAGGTTGAAATAAAACTTATGCTATTTACCCTGATACCTGCTCCCTGCGGATTTAACGGGATACCCCAGGCGCTGGCGCCATAGTGGATAGCAATCCTGCGGATGTTCTTTAATAATACGCCGCGGAATTCAGACATCGGTATCTCTATTTCCTGGAAAGTCGCGGTAAGAGTATGCGTATAGCTTGCACCGGTAGAGCTATCATCGCGACTGGAAGTATCGAGTAGCTGCACGATGAACTTATCCCCTGCCCTGCCGGATACCTTTATCCTTAAAGCACTGTATCCGGAAACATCGATATTGCCTACATCTACGGCGCTGGATGCCCAGCCCGTTCCAGAATAGCTCTGCAACCCGCCCAGGTTTATATCCAAAGCCTTAAGAGGTGAAGGTGCGGGTGTAGGTACAATAGTGGTCGGCGCAGGCGTAGATTTCTCGGTAGCCGGCGGTAATTGAGTTGTAGCTACAACTGTAGCGGATTTTCCGCCTAAATAGAAAGGATTATAACCCATATCTACAAATCCGACCCAGGCAGTGGAAGTAGTGCTTAATACATCCTTTTCATGCGCCCACCAGCCGAACGGTATGAATTCCCTCTTTAAGGAATAGGAATAACCTACCTTGCCGTTCGCTTCCTGCTTAAGGGTTTCTACGCCTTCCCTCATGCTCTGGGCATCAGCAGCAGCTTCTTTGGCCCAATCGGAATGAGTATTCTGATAATAAGAAGATAATTCCCTGGTAGCGAATATCGCTCCATTGGTCCATTCCACTGAGAGCTGGTCATGCTCGCTGGTATAGCCAACACCCATTAATTTATTCGCCTGGTAATAGCCGGACAATTCCTTAGTCTTCTGCCACATCTTGTAGCTGGCGCCTTCGCCGAACCAGCTGTCTATGGTCTTGGGCCCTAAAACATCTATCGCCCAGGTCTGGCAATCTACGGCAAAATTGGCATTGTTCGGCACCCATTGTCCGTTGGTGTAATGCGCTCCCTGATAGAATGTGTTGTTCTGCGCGTTCCAAACCGACTTGAAATACCTTTCAATGTTATCCATGGCCGCCTTGTATTCCTGTTTACCGGTGATCTGATAAAGCATTCTGAAGGCAGCATATGAAGAGAAATTATTTTCGCTGGAGATCTCATAATAATAGAAGTCCTTTCCTTCAATATGGTAAGTGCCGATGGGAGCCATGCGGATACCGCCATTCTCAGCCTGAAGCAGCATAGCCGCACGGGCAAGCTCTTCTGCCAGCTGCAGGCTGACCGTATCCTTATTGACATTGTATAGCTGGGCGGCCTGCATGATGATCCAGGCGTTCTCTCCGGCTATTGGCTTCCAATCTTCCCAGTGTATCTGGTCGCCGTTAGGATAACCAATGAGCACGCTCTTGCCGTCCAGCGGATCTACCGTGGTATATTTTCCGTTGGCATCGATGATCCTGAATATAAAGCCCCTCTTTCCCTTATCGTTTAGCGAAGCGGAGACGGCTGTAGGATTACTCTTGTTATAAATGAAAGGCTGCGCAGGGCTATTTGGCATGTATCCTGCCCTTATAGAAGAAAGCTGACCAAGCGAACCATTCCAGTAAACATTAACGGGTATTGAAGCTGATTGCAGGTCTCCATTAGCTGTAAGCAATATCCCCCAGCAAGCGCCGTCATATACTTCCAGGCCTTCGTTTACGATAATGCGCTCAATGATCCCTTCCGCGCTGTTGGCATCGCCCATTCTACTGTATACACCGGCCTTCTTATCCTGGGCTATCTGGAAGCTTAAAGGTAATCCGGTAACAGAACTGGTATTTGCTTTTAACCAGTTGATTATCCTGCTGATAACTCCCTGCGGTACCTGTGTAGTGGTAGGAACGGGTGTCTGCGTCGGTTTCGGTGTAGGAGCAACCGGCACAGGTTTCGGAGTCACCGGTGTGGGTGAAGGTGTCAAAGTAACCGGCGGCACTGTTGTAGGAGCCGGAGCGGTCGGAACCGGTGAAGGCAAAGGAGTTATTTCCGGTTTAGGTGTACAGGACGAGTTAAATACCGCAGTAAACGTAAGTACTAAAGCTACAAAACCGGTTATGATAGAACGCAAGATTGTATTTCCACCGTTATGCTTGTTATTAGATTGCTTATGAAGATTAATAAATTCATCGTAAGAAACGACCTTAGTTTTCGCTTCCTCAGCCTGTTGTTCGTTTACTATGCCCGCCTTCACCGCCTCATCCAGGCCGAAAGAAAGATATTTGACATCCTCAGCCTGCGGCACCAGGTAATATTTATGGTATTCTTTGCCTATTGCCGTATTGGCTCCTGATATCATTCCTCCCTTTCCAGAATCTGCGATCTTCGGATCAAGTATCACAAACAGCGGGCCGAAGACGAAAGAGTTGTTATGGGCAGGGCCGCCCATCAAGGCGAAGAATGCCGGCGCGCGTATCTCCCCTTCCAGCATGATGCCTAACATGGTGTCAATATTGGCGCCTATGCCGTGGGCAACGATCCCTTTGGCTGTGGCGATCCTTAAGATAGCCTTTAATTTCCTGCTCAACTCCGCGGGTAAGGGTTCATGGCGGCTCAACCTGGTCGGCTGGATATTGTGTTCCCGGGCGGCGGCCGAAGCGAGCATTGTCAATAAGGAAACCCTGATCACGCTGCATGTCTTTTCTCTGTCGATTACGCTTCCTTCCTCTTCTACGTTAACCCCGGTAGATTTTGCGACGCTTATATCAACCGGTTGGATATTCTTATTCCTTAAGATCTCCACTGTGTCTTTGATGGATCTAAAGCTGTGTTCTTCGGGAACGCCGTCCGCATCCCATGTCAACGCCACCGGCTTCTTTTCAGGATTAAAGTTATTCAGTCTCTTGAATTCTTCGGTAGTAAGCGCGTGGATCGCAACCTCCCTGATCAAGCGGCTGCCTTTGTTCAGGACGGGACCGAAAACTAATCTGCCGTCTTTGGAAGCCTGCAGATAATATTTCCCGTGTCCGCAGCTGTAATCAATGTAACCCTGGCCTTTTACATTCCTGACCCAGTCAGGGACTATCCAGTATATTTCGTCAAACAATCCGTCGTATATTGCCGGCCCTATGAATTGGGCAATATCTAATTTTTTGGTATACGCTTCTATCGACTTCAATTCATCCGCGGGGGTCTTTTCAAAAGGAAGAGGAACCAGGTCGGCATGGTAATCAATATTGATCAGGATAGAATGGCGCGGCAACCTTCCCTCGATATACGCCTTACGCCAGAGATAATAAGCCATATTATGCTGTTCTATTATATTTATCGGAGCGATCGCTGATCCTTCCTTCTTCCTTGAGCCGCCCATACCGATAGATAAACCGCCCATTAACATTAAAGGCGCCATAAGCATGCCGGTGATAAGCGTGCTTGCGGCTGCGGCTTTTTTGCCGGGCTTACCCAGTTTCGTTATTACCCTGGTAATAGCTTCTTTTGCGCCCCAAGGCAGGGTTTCCGGCCTCTTTAACAGGCGCCTTAATTGCCGGATAGTCGCCTTATCTACCGGTTTGCTAAGCGCACCAAGGATATCGATGCCGGCATTTATATGGGGCCATCCTAACTGGTAGCCTTCCTGCCAAATGGACTGGTTCTTCTTGTAATTGCGTATTACCCAGATCAAATTTTTCCTGTAAAGATCCAAGCGCCAGGTTTTCCTGAAATAGTTGTTGCGCAGTTCTTCTGAGGCAAATTCCGTTGAAAGCTGGGCTAAGTCTATAAGGATCTTGGAGTGCAACACATTGGCCCGCACGACTGTATCATTGTAATATTGCCTGATGAAGATAAAGGCGATTACCGCAACTGCTCCCAACACGATGAGCGATAAAACAGTAGAATCTAAGGTCATGCTGAACACTGCGGCTGCGCCAAGCAGGGCTACCTTGATCGTGGTTGTCGCTGCCATGGAAAGCTTCCAAATGCCCATAACCTGGGCCATATAAGCTTCCTCTTCGTTATGCGGCTTATTCAGGCATTCCTGCTGAAGATGTTTATATTCATGCCGGGTAAGTATGGATCTCCTGAATGGCTTGATGAAAATGGAATTAAGGGCAGGATGATCAAGGGTATTAATGGAGGCGATATCGAACCATGCAAGGCCTCTATCCGGCGGGCCTCTTAATTTTCCGGTCCTTATATAGGTAAATAGGAAATAAGCCAGTTTTGCGGCATAGATCGCCAAACCCTGCCTGATCAGATAAAGTCCGCCCACGATATGGCCGTTTATGAACATGAACTTTAACCCGTATTTTAAGGACTCTCCGGCTGCGCAAGCCTGCTTTTGATATTTCTGAAGGGATCTATAGATCTCTTCGAGTTCCTTGGTATCTCCATAAAAATACCAGAGGGAAGCTTTCCCTAACAGATCGAATTCCGGCTTCAGGGCGTCTATTTTTTGACGTAATTCAGCAGTGGGTTCAGAATTTAAAAGTTTCTCCATCTCATTATTTACATCGTTATATTTTTTCTCAAGGTTGTATTTTTTCCATATGAAAATTATCCCTCCGGCCAAACGCTTTATCTTGCTTAATTTACCTGCCTTTATCGCATTAAGTATCTTCCCTGTCGGTCCTGTGTGTCCGCACCTTATGTTGTGCTCTATCCAGGTATATACGTCGACTATAGGCGTTTGATAAGCATCTTCAAATTCGGCATTCATGATTTCTTTTGCGAATTTAAGCGCTCTCTTGTTGCCGTCCAAGAGGCGGATTATATGCATCCTAAAATTCAGCCATTTCAAGGCTTCCCTTACTTCTTTCCTGCTCTCATCGCTTAACCCTATATAATCGTATGCGTGCGGCTCCAAGGCCTTAATCACTTTCTTGATCGCTCTCTTATCCCCGCTTAATTTACCCAGTGCCTGCGCGGCGAATAAGACAGCATCGGAGGAACGGACGTACTCCAAAACTGCGATCAAGAGACCTGCTTTATTTATATCGCCAGCCATGCCTTCAATGATCTTCTTGACAGCGGCTGAATTGTCTTTGTTTAAATAAACCCTCTCTTCGTTGATATCGAGCAAGCCGCGAGATTCCGCATCGCGGAACTCCCTATCCAGCATCTCAACCGCTTTTGCTCTTCTTTTTTCTTTAATACTATTTTTAATGATGACCTTAAGCATAAACCCTGCGAAAATAACAGTGGCTACCGTAATAAACCATGCAACCAGCTCGCCTGTACCCATCTGCTGTGCCGGCGCGGGTGACAGCGCGGCTGCGGAGGCTGGCTGCGAAGAAATGAAGAAGAGGACAGCCCCTAGAACGGCTCCCTTGACGAAAGTCAATAATCTATTTGTCGTGGCTTTAAGCGTAACGATCCGTAACGGGAATATCAATTTGACCATGGTGCTATTTAAATGATTTACTCTTTCCTCAACAGACGGATGCGTCTCATATCCCGGGCCATTGCTATGCTCGATAAACCCAAGTTCATCGGCTTCGTCCATCAGGCTATCCAATTTTTCTAATGCCTTTACGGCATCTTCATGCCTGTATCCTGCGCTGACGATTATATCCCTGGCTAATTGATCGGCCGCATATTCATTGTCTTTAGAAACTCTCGAACGGATATTATTAGGCGCCTTGTTGCCCGTGATCGCGCCGCCAAAATATGCGCTCTTAAAGAAGTCCCCTGCCCGTATATGGGCAAGCTCATGGGCCAGGATAAAAGCTAACTCACCTTCGGTCAGCTTTCCTTGTTTATACGCATACACGGCGAATTCCAATATCCTGACCTCATTGAAATACGCGCAGGCCAAAGAGATCAATATGTTATGGAGAGAAATTAAAGGCATCGGCAGGTAAGCATTCCTTTCAAAACCTAATTCCACCAATACCGGCTTTATTCTCTCTATAATCTTCTCCAAAATCTCTTCGTTGCTGACATTGGCCTGCTTATGCAGCGTACTCTTCACTTGTGCCGTTGATCTTGTAGACGGGCGTGCTGTTATTGCGGGCGTGCAGGAGTCTTGCGATAACGCCGTAGCGTTCGCCGCCGTAGAGCTGTTCCCAGGAATCGATCCTGCCGTTACGCGTATATACGTTTCCCGTAGAAGCGTTAACAAGAAAGATGCGTAAATGCCCGTTACCGTTCTCGCGCGCAGTAGCGAAGACAGTGTTGTCTTGAGTAAATTCAACAATGTGGTCAATTTCGAGTACATCATAATTAATATTGACCTTGTACATGTTACACCTCCTCTTATTTTTTGTACCAAGCGCCTTCCGAGGGTCAGAACGCCGGAGGTACGGCGCCGGAAGGCGCTCAGCACAAAAATAGCCGCTTTTAATCCAGTACCTGCCACGGTAGGCTGGACAATCTGCGGCTGGGTTAAATTTATATTTTCTTTATGGGTTAATTCCGGATACAGGACTGCGTTTATTTCGTGGATTACTTCATTTATTGAAGCATTTTCAGGAAGGATAATATAGATAACACCTTGTTCTAAGTAGTTTGCAGCGCCTAATTGAGGCGGACCGCGGGTAAAATGCACTCCCTTCGCGGATAAACGATCGAGGATTTCTTCAGAGATACCATATAAAGCCTGAACCTGGGCAAGGGTAAGTTCGCCATATTTTGCTATAATGCCTTTTATACCGCCGTATTCATTCGCTAATTTCTTTACTTCTTCTCTGGATCTGCCTTCTGCTGAAGCGTCTTTTGGCTCATCATTTACAGCTCCAGCACCCTTGCTCCCGTTTCCTGCATCCAGCGCATCCATTCCCGCTCTTGTCCCATCTGTTCCTGCCTTCTTAACCTCATATCCGCTACCAGATATTCTGTCTGCAACGCCTTCACTTCCGCCTCCCACCAACCCATATCCATCTTTAACATTTGTCTCCTCCTTTTTAGTTCTTTCTCGGTTGAAAATCTTTCCCAGGAAAGAACGGGAAGGAGGCCCTTGAGGAGGAGCTGTGGTCTCGATCTTTTCGACCTGAGGATTGCTGAGCTTGCCTGTTTCTTTTAAGACTTTATCCGCTGCATTTTCTACATTATTGAGCGTTCTTTCGACGGTCCCTTTGCCTTGGGCATACTCTTCTTTTACGTTAACTTGTACTGTTGGAGCAGGGTTAACCGTGAAAGCGCTTTCTTTTTTCTTCTCCGGCTGTGCTGACCGTGTGGGATTGGAAGCGCTTTCTTTATTATTTCCCACTAGTATTCCACCAACCAGACCATAATGATTCAAATTGTAATTATTAATATTAAAACTGGCTTGGAATTGAGCAGGCACATACAAGGTTATTCTCTTTAAAGCTGGATTAGTTTCAATCTGAGGCTTATTATCTGATAACTTACTACCTATGTGGTCAGCTATATTATATAAATCTGGATCTGCGATTTTTAGCTGATCTTTTGCAACTTCAAAATCTTTGCTACTTCCAACATATAACTGAACATGTAAATATCTTTCATTTGAAAAATTGGAGGCTACAGAGAAATTTGAACCAGAGAATTGTATAACTTTTACATCGTATGATCTTCCGTTTACTATTGCTTTATCGGTTCCCATGCCCTTAATAGAAAGCGTGGTGTCTATTCCATCTATATCTCCATGGCCTCTGCCGAAATAACCCGCCACCTTCCTCCCCTGTTTCCTAACGGCCTTTATGTGTCTTGTCGCATTTTCTGTAAGAGTTTTTATTGAATCTAATAAACTAATAGTCCCAGGCCCCATATTCATCTCTTTAAGAGCACAGCCGTGTATTCTAATACCTAAATCTGCTGCAGCCACTACCATTAATAACATATCGTCTCTGTTCCTTATCCAAGTCAGATTTTCTTTTAAGTAAGGTAGCGATCCGGAATCCAATTTTGTCCTTAACCATTTAATTTTATTCAGCCAATAATATTCCCGTGCAGCCCTTTCAAATCCTATATCATAGCCTTCTTTTTCGCTTGCAAACCATTTATATTCATCCAATTCTTTACTAGAAACTTGTTTGATAAAATCTCCTAATGAAGGGAATTCTCTAAGGAAATTGAGTACATTATCCCAATTCTCGCCAACCTGGCAAGTTACGATCTCTGTCACTAAATCATTGATTCCAAGTTTTGAAGGTAAATTTACCAGTATGTTCGTGATAAACCAAGTTTCGGTAAATGTAAGAGAATGTACTTCATCAAATATTAAAACGTCGTTACTTTCAGCCTTATTGAATAAATCATTTACTACCCCACCTTGAATGTTTCTAAAGGCATCTAAATTTTCCTGCGAATCGTTAACTTTTACTGAGGATTCATTTATTTGTTCAGATTGTTCTAAGCCGCCCTGGATGTTCCTAAAGCTATACAAGGGCTCCTGCGTCTCCTTAGAAATATTGGTTTTAGCTGAAATCAATTTCTCAAAACCGCCTTGTATGTTCCTAACTGAATCTAAGGACTCCTGGGGTACTATATAATTACTTGGCTTAGTATGAGCTGATTGCTCAAGACCACCTTGAATATTTCTATAAAGATTTAGGGATTCTTGCGAAGGATTTATGTCAGAATATGCTTGATGAGATATAAATTTGGAGGGGTTTTCAGGCACAAAGCGATCCAGTGGCGGACCGCGTATAGATTCGACAACGTGTCTCCATATATTTTTCGTTTCTTTCGCCAGCGCCTTGATCCTGGTGTATACCAAGTTAACCAACACCTGGATCTTCTTGCCTGCACCGGCAAAAGGATTACGCTTGCTATTTTCTGGCTTGACCTCCAGGGCATTGTAAGCCGGTAAACTCCTATCTTCAGGAGTTACACCCTTGGAACCGCGGGTTCTTTCGGAATTGCGATGGACGAACAATCCCTTAAGAGCCTTTATCAGGCGATTCAACAAGCTCGCGTCAGGGCCGAATCCGGTTCTCTTGGAACCTTTATTGGAACCAGAGCCAGTTCCCTGGCCAGCGTATGCGGCTACACTTTCTCCGCTGTCCTTACCTATATTATCTACAGGCAGGGTCTCAGCGGCACCCTTGTCTTTCAGGGTTACACTTCCCGCACCCGCTACCATTGCGCCGATCAAAGACGCAATTCGAGCACCTACTACTCCTACAGCTCCAACTATCGCTCCTGCGATGATACCTGCTACAGGTTCTTTAGTTATCGCTGCTGTGGCTAAGCCTGCTACTGCCGCACCTGCAAGAACTGCCAGCGTGCCAACAGTGGCAAAACCAGTTTCCTTTGAAGCAGAATTGGTTTTGGGTGAATTGGCAGGCGGGCCGTGAACAGGATTTGCCTTAAGACCGGCGTTCTGTTCAATAATAATTGACATTGGATACAAAGTTTGGCCAATATTGCCTATATTGAGAGAAGAAATGGGCTCCTGAGGCTTCACAGCGGGATCGGAATTAGGCATAATCTGGCTAGATATGTTGCCCCCTACGGTCGGTCCAGAGACAGGCATAATCGGAGTATTCGGCACTTTTGTGCTATCCGGCAGGGTATTCGCGGCTGAACTGTTCTCACGCGCTGGAGGAACCTGGGTAACCGCCTCGCCTGAGGATCTATTCATATAATCTATAATGCTGTTATAAGTAAGCATGCCGCGCAGGTAAGAGAATAGTATAGACTCGGGCTTACCCGGCATATACCAGGGTTCAACAGGAGCAAGTTTATACTCCGCGGCGACATTCAGGACAAACTGCTCCGGAGCGATGCCTAATTTGCTCTTAGTAAAGCTCAAGTCATAATCAACTACAAAGTCTTCCCTCGCGATATTCAATTTCTCAACCGGTTTGTTCCTTACTACGAATATTTGAGCGTCTTTCTCTCCTGCCTTGAGATACTGTTCGGCTACAAGCTTGATAAACAAAGGAGTGCTCGCTGTGCCGAAAGAATCTATGATCAAAAGATCTTTCTGCCTTAAAATCCCTGTTTCATTCAGTTGATTATAAAGCCGGCGGACATCCTTGGCGAATGCCGAATCAGGCTCGGCCTTTAATTTCTCTTCAAATTTCTGCCGGATAATTGCCAGCCGCTGCTCAGAAGTTGTTTGGTCTTCTTTTAACGCGCTCACCTCTTCTGCTATCTTATAGATCACTTCCATGCCATTTATGTAATTGGTGCTGGCGCTTACATAAATAAGGGAGAAATCCTGTCCTTTTATAAGGCCCAGCTCCTTCATTAGGACAGCGGTTAAGTAATATGAACCTGCGTCTCTGGCGACAAAAACCAAGTGCTTGCCGGGGAACTGCTTGTGAAGGACATCGTTGATTAAATAAGGGTACAAAGGCACGGCCTTCATCAGCCTGTTATTATAATCTGTTTCGAGCATATTGAACGTTTTCCAGTCAACCGGGTCTACCGTTATAGATTTCTTGTTCAATAAGCTTTCCAGCCAAGTTACTATCTTATTTATGTCCGCTTTTTCATAAGCAGGACGCGCTTTTATAAGTTCATCCGCCATTCGCCTTAATCTGGCGGGTATCTCTGCCTTTTCATCGAGCTTTCTTGCTGTCTTTACAACATCGTTTAAGTCTTTATCGCCGTATAACCTGTATATATTTATTTCCTCCCTGCGGCGATAAGTTTGTTTATATATCTGTTCCAACCTGGTCAGGCGGGTGCGTTTGAGCATATCCATTTCGGTGTTTCCGATAGCATCGATCAAGGTGCCTTCGTACATCTCATATAGACCGATCAGGTGGGCCAGGGATAATGCGCCTGTTTTCTGTCCGTTGAGTAATAGAAGCCCGCTGACAGGGTTAATCATATATATCGGGAAATCACCGGCTATCTTTCCTGTATCCAAGAACTCATCAAAAGAATAAATCTGTTCAAGCTCGAGATTCTTAAGTTCGCGCAGCGTCTTTTTCAGGACACCCTTTGTATCCTTATTGAGCGTATCCGTTACGCCCTTCATCCATATGGCTAGATCACCCAAGGAAATTTGACCCTCATCAGACAAGGCCTGGAAGATGATCTTGATGCCATCGGGAATAACCAGGCTTCTACCCTTGGGTAGCGCGTTATAGAAGGCATTTTCCAGAGTGAGCCCTTCTTTTGAAGCTGTCGCATCCGGAGCGGAACCACGGACGCGATCGGAAGGAAGCTTATCGGTGTGTTTATCGATCTCCTGTTGAGCGAGCGCGATATTATGCCTGGCGTCAGCCACATCACGCGGGTTAAATCCTGCCTGAACTATATTTTCCCAGTAACCAATCGCCTCTTTTAGCAATATGACCGCTTCATTTACACTGCCCTGTCTAAGTAATTCCTGGGCTGCCCTATATTTGTCGTTCCCAAAGCCCATGGCATTGGCAGCGCCCATCGCTTCATGCCCGCGAAGCTGTGAGGAATCTGTTTTAGCCCCTTGCAATTTCTGCTTAAGCGGGCCGTAGGTTTCTTGCAATTTAAGCAGAAGACCATCGCATATTTCTTTGCTGGCTCCGAGCTCACGCAAGGCTTCCAATTCCATATTCAGCCTATTATATTCATTTGTGAGTTCTGAAATGGATTTTCCGGCCAGCGCTTTAATGCTTTCTTTTAATTCACCTGCTAATTGAAGCAATGTCTCTTCTTCGCTTACTGGCGCGCTTGTAACCGGCGTAGCCGGCTTGGCTTCAGGTTTCTGTCCGGAAGTTTGCTGCTCGGCTGCGGTTTCGGTCTTTTTAGTGTTAAATATCTCTTTACCAAACGCGTTACGCGCGCTGATCTTGGCGTCTCTGGCGACCCTTTCAACTGTTTCAGCCGGGAAGTGCATATCTTGGTCGGTGATCTCCATTTGCCGTTCAAGGCTGACTATCCCCGACACTGCATCAAGTTCTTTTTGGAAAATATCGGTTCGGGCGGCAAAACTTTCTTTTACCTTCTGGTCAAGTATGCGGCTCTGCTCTTCCAAGCCCTTGGAATATTCATCAAGCTGGGCTAAATTTACAGGCACGATAGCGTCTTCGGGATCGCTCTTTTCGGTTCTTTCCTTGAACACCGTCTCTTGTGTAGGCTTAACCAAAGCTTCCCATTTCGCCTGATCGGATAAAATATCGTTTAGTTTGGCTTCGTTTAATATCTCGGAATCCGTATAATCTACTTCCGCCCTTAATTTACTGATCTCAACTAATTGCGCGATGTAACGATCCAGGGATTCGCCGTTTAAGGTTGAAGAATCGGGCACTTCAGCTTTAATCGATTTTTCTTTAGCATCCAACTGCCCGAACATGCGCGCTCTTTCCGCCTGGCTATCTTGAATGCCCTGTATTACGTTGCGGATCGACTCTTTTAATCTTTCTACTCCGTCAGAGAATGCCTGCGCTTTTCCTAAACCCCTGTAAAGCAGGATGGCGTCTTCGGTTGCCTGCGGCAAAAGATCCGGATCATCTTTGGCCGTAAGCTGGGCGATCTTATTTAGATCGGAGTAGCTGATCTCGCCGCTTGCGCTGGGCGTCAATCCCGCGGCCGTAATCTCCTGAGCCTGAGCATTCAATTCCTGGAGCCCTTGCAAGGCTTTTTGCCACATCAATCTTTGTCTTGGCCCTTTAAATTGTGAAAGGAGCAGCTGGAATTGAGAAAAGGCATTTTCCCCGATAAGACTAGCCAATGCCTGCGCATCCCCGGCTATCTTATTTACCACGGCCGGGGGGATAAATTGGTTTCTGCCCGGCTGCCATTCACCGGCGCTGATACCTGCTTTTTCCAGTACCGCCAAGCCCGAATTGACCTTATTCAATTGGTTCATCTGGCGGGAAACTTCCCAAGTCGTCATATCAAACGGACTTCCGGCAATCTCTGAATTATTATAAATCCAATCCGCGGCAACTCCGGCGGTGGTGGAAACCCTAACCAATTCATCCGGTTTAAGAGAATCAAGAGCCGCGCCTTTACGTTTTAAATTATATATACCTCCGCCTACCGTCTCTTGGAATTCATTAGTGCTCATCAGGCTGGAAGTAAACCAGGGAATAAGATCTTCCGCGGCCAAGGTAGTCGCGCTCAGGGTAGCAGACCTGGCGACTTCAGCTAGTTGAGCCATGGTAGGCTGTGATTCTTCAATTGACCTGTTAGCCTTCATCATGTTCCTTTGATTAAGTTTTTGAGCGCCGTCTTCAACGTTTAAATTAATAGATAGCGATCTTAATTGGTCGTAGGCTTGCTGCTGGCGCAAAATAACGGATTGGGCACGGGACTTAAATTCGGTATATCTTTGGTCGTCAGGCAAAGATTTCAGAAGCACCTTACCTAAAATATAAGGCGCGCGATTAAGCTTTAATTCTCCCATCGCTTGTTTAAGATCTTCAATATCTACACGCTGAGAAAACGCTTCGGGAGCGATATTTGCCATTTGTCCAAATTGCACTATATTGCTGAGGGTTTGGCCTTTATCTCCCAAAGAAATAAGGCTATTTTTGGATAACTGGTCT
Organism: Candidatus Omnitrophota bacterium; assembly: GCA_028716705.1. Taxonomy (GTDB): domain Bacteria; phylum Omnitrophota; class Gorgyraeia; order Gygaellales; family Profunditerraquicolaceae; genus UBA1562. The sequence continues at coordinate 51,221 of JAQUPI010000006.1, forward strand.
ATTGCCCGGAATAATTGATGAGGAGATAACGCCGTAGTTATAACGTTCTGGGGCCGGTCAAGATCAAGCCCTTTCAAAGAATTAAGCGCTGCGGAAAGGTTATTTTGCACGGAATGGGAAGATCTAATCACCATTAAAACATTATCTGCTACTGATTGGCCTCTTGCCGATAACATTGCGTTATCTGTTTCCAAAAGCGTGCGGTTTTGCTGGGTGAAATCAGAAATGAACTGCGGTATTTGAGATCTGGCAATAGCCCCTGCCTCGGCTAATCTCGTTGCAAAATCATTAACAGTAACAGGCGGCGGGCCCCGCGTGATATTGGCCCTCGGAGAGAATTCGTTCGTAGATACCGTTACTGTTGACCTATAACCTCCCTTTTCCAATAGTTGGCCTTCATTAAAATCTCTTACTTTGGGCATTATTAAATCCAATAATTCTGTGGTATAACCGCTTTTCTCGAACATCTGTTTGGCTCCGGCTGTAGATTCTATCGCGGTCTTTACATTGGGATTGGTAGCCAAACTCTTTTCGCTATAAATCAAATGTAAACGTCTAAGGCCGGGGTCATTTCCCAGGCTGGGGAATCTTCGGCCGGGAACAACCCCATCAGGGGTCAAGCCGATACGGGCAGAAAATTGCACTATATCTGTATCTGTCCATCTGTCCGGGTTAATCGCGATGGCGTCCACACCGCCTTTGGCGATACCGCCTGCTTCAGGAAAATTAACGCCTCTTCCTATGCTGCGCGGGCTGCCTATTACCCAAGGCGCCTTTTGCACAGGTACACCTTTTAAATCCCGCTCCAGAACGTCGAGCAAGAGTTTTGTGGGTGTCTGCCAACCGACAAGGATTATTTTTCTGGGATTATCGCCTCTGACAAACGCATTTCTGATTATCCTGTTTTCCGCATTATTATTGGAAGCGAGTATCTTCTGGCTTGTTGGATGATTTATTCCCAATTCCTTGATCACCGCTATCTGTCCTTTGATATCCTTAGAAATCGCTTCAGAAGAAGTCCGGGGGATACCCATGGGCGGCTTGCCGTCGATCTGGAAATTCAGGGCACGCATATGCGCCTCTACAGCTGAAGAACGGGTAGCGCGGACTCC
>JAQUPI010000007.1 GCA_028716705.1 Candidatus Omnitrophota bacterium
TGTTCGTTTTCCGGGTTGATCTTGATCGCCTTGTTGAAGGCGTCGATCGCCTTTTCCATTTCGCCTTTTTCCAGGTAACATAAACCCAGGTCCTGGTTTATATATCCTCTGTCGGATTTGATAATGCCCAGGGCTTTATTGAACTGCTCTATGGCGCGGTCGAAGTCCTTATTTTTGCGGTAACATAAACCGAGCCCATGGCTGGCGTGTTCATTTTCAGGATGTAGTTGCAGAGCCCGCGAGAAGGTATTTATGGCTTTTTCCACATCGCCTTTTTCCAGATAACAGAAACCCAATTCCTGCAAGGCCAAAATGCTCCCGGGTTTGACGTCCAAAACCGATACAAGCTCGGTAATTGCATCGTCCCATTGCTTCAATCTTCGATAGCAGATCCCCAGGCTTTGATGAGCTTCCTGGCTTTTGGGATCGATCTGGATCGCCTGCCTGAATTCTTCGGCGGCTTTGACCAGATAGCCCTTTTGCGCGTAAAATTCCGCTAATTTCAGATGAGAGCGAAAACCGAAGTCCTTTTGCTCTTCAAAGGCGACTATAAAGTTGACTACGCAGCATCTTTTTCCCGGCCCGTTCCGGTCAATATCCTTCCTTATCAAGCCGGCTTTATCGGAAAACCATAGGTCCTTCAGATTGTCTTTTCTTATATCCCCCAGGGTTTCACCGCTCAGATAGATGATGCCGGCTTCGTCCAAATCAATGATATAGTCTTTAATCCGGTATGGCGTCTCTTCCATAAATTTTTCGGGGTCGATGTAATAAGATTTAAACGCTTCGAGCTGGGCAACGGGATTCCATATCTTATATCCTGAGGCTTTCAAACGGATCAATTCATCGATAAGAGAGTGCGTTTTTTTGACATCATGCGGCCAAAGCTCGCCATACTCCGGTTTCTTAAACCAATCTTTACGCGGGTGGACCAGACCGGTCTCAAGCAAAGCTAAGAAAGAAATGTTTGCGAATAGGCTGTTGCTATTGACCCACTCCGCCAGTTCCAATATGTCGTCTAAATTCTTTTGCATGATAATAGTCAGCACCGTTATCGCCAGGCGGTTTTTGCAATGCTTTTCCAGGTTTTCAACGGCTATTTTTACCCTGGAAAGGACGCCTTTTTTGCCCCTCAAGAAATCGTGTGTCTCTTCTTTAAGGCTTTCCAGGGAGATAGCCAGGACGGACAGCCTGGAATCGGCTATCTTCCTGGCCATGGGCTCGTCTATTAGATAGGCGTTTGTAGAGATTATGGAAGTAAACCCTTTTTCGGCGATAAAACGGCACAGGTCAAGGCACCACTCTTTCAAAAGCGGCTCTCCGCCCATGATATTGATTTCCATGGGCGGCTTCACGAACTCCGAAAGCTGCGATATGAATTTCTTGCAATCTTCAAATGACAGCTCGTTGGATTCCGCCGGGGTTTTCCACGACCTGCACATTTTACAGCCAAGCATGCACTTGTTTGAGATCACGATGTCGCAAAACCTCGGCCGTCCGGCGTTGTCGCTGCCGTCTGCGAACGGGTCTTCCACGCTATCCAACCGGTCTTCCTGCATAGTTTTTAAGTTAAGGCTTTTCTTCTTCAAACCAGCAATTGACGAGGATCTGGCAATTCTTTTTACATTCCTTTATCCTCTGCCTGATGGTAACGGCGCGCTGGTTGTTCCATATATCCTTTAAATTATAATCGCGGATATTGTTTATCGGCTCCATCAGATAACATAAGAATACATCCCCGCATGAGCCTACGCCCAGAGAATCCCGGCCCAAATGGCATTCTCTTTTCCTTATAAAGCATTCCGGGTTGTCGTAATAGCTCAAGAACATTCTTAATTGGGATACGGGATTCCATATCTTAAGGCCCTGCCCTTTGAGTTCGATCAATTCTTCAATGATCTCTTTCAGCCTGGTTTTATCTTTCGGCCAGAGCTCTCTATATTCGTCTTTCAGGTACCATGCCGGTCCCTCTGGGGTGTAAAAAGGCGCAGTAACCGCCTGAAAGCTTATCCCGAAGAGCCGCTTGTCGGTGCAAGCCCAGCGGGCAAGGCCAATGAGGTCTTCAAGATTCTTACCGGTGATCAACGTACTGATCTGGATACGCGGTGTTTCTTTTTTAAGCTCCGAAATATGATCTATAGCCCTCATCAAATTATTATAAACCCCCTTTTTTCCCCTGAGGTAATCATGGGTCTCTTCTTTCAGGCTGTCCAAGGATATGAAAATGATCTCTAGCCCCGAATCAACGATCTTCTTTGCCATCGCCCTGTCTATGAGAAAGGCGTTGGTGGGTATTATTGTCCGGTAGCCCCTGCCCGCGCAAACGCTGACGATATCCAATATGCCTTCCTTAAGGAAGGGCTCTCCGCCCCCGAATGAGATCGCGATATCCGAATCAAAGACGTCCGGCAGCGAGTCGATTAAGCCCTTTAATTCTTTTATGGTTAATTCTTCTTTCTCTTCGGATATCTTCCACGCATGGCACATCTTACAGTTCAAGACGCATCTTTTAGTCAGCTCTATGTTTATGCTTACCGGTCTATCGTGCATAGTTTTATTCTTCATACCAGCAGTTCACTAAGTGGTGGCAGGCATTTCTGCATGACAACATTCTGCCTCTTATTTCTTCTGCCCTCCCGGATTCCCATAATTGCTTTATGCCTGCCTCTTTTATGTTGCCTATAGGATCCATAAAGGGGCACAGATTAACGTCTCCATTGGGAGAAATAGAGAAAAAACCGCTTTCAAGCACCCTGCATTTTATCTTTTCCAGGAAGCTTTTTTGCTGCGTAAAATATTCCCTGAATGTTTCCAGCTGGGATACGGGATTACTGATCTTGCTCGGTTTATTATCATCGCCGCTTAATTTCATCTCTATCAGCCCATCAATTACCGATTTAACTTTTTGCGCATCATCCGGCCAAAGCCCGGAATATACGCCCTGTTTCTGCCAGTCTTCCGCCGTAGGGTCATGAAACGGCTGCATAAGCGCCTGCAATAATAAGGAAGATATTCTCTCCTTGCCATCCACCCACCTGGCCAATTCCAGGATCCCGTCAAGGTTGGGCTTCATGATAATGGCGTTTACCGCTAAAACCGGCCTTTCTTTAAAGCCGGGCAGGAATTCGATTATTTCCAGGACTTTTTTATGGCTTCCTTCTACGCCGCGCATGGAATCATGGGTTTTTTCATGCAGGCTGTCGAGGGAAAGGCCAAGATAATGCAGCCCTGAATCTATCAGTTTTCTGGTCAGTTCGGGATTAAAAAGATAGCCGTTACTGGCGATTGACGCCCAATAGCCCCTTTTGGAAGAAAATCCAACTAGTTCTAAGAGTTCGGCCTCGCGCAACAAAGGCTCCCCTCCGCCGAAAGTGATCGTAAATTTGTTTTCGCAGTCCCCCTTTTCTACGAAATCATCAAATGAAGAAATGAAATCTTTCCACTGCGCTATGGAAGGGGCGTTTGAATCGTCTTTGGCAACGCGCCACAAATGGCACATCCTGCACTTAAAAATGCATTCCAGAGTAAGGATCAAAATGCATCCCTTTGGCTTGATTTTTCCCAAACAATTCTGGTTTTGTTCCGATGGCATGCTTATTCTTCCTTAAAAAAACAATTTACCATTAGCTTGCAGTTTTTCTTACAGGATTTGATCTGCTGCCTGACAGATTCTGCCTTATCCGAGAACCATGCTTTTTTTACGTCATCTTTTCTGATGTCGCCGATGGGTTCTTTGTCTAAGCAAAAGAACATTTTGCCTGAAGAATTCACCGTTAAAGAGTCGACGCCTAAGTTACATGCCCCCTTTTTAATAAAATTCTCTGGCGAAGAAAAATAAGACCTGAATACCTCAAATTGAGAGGAGGCATTGGTGATCTTAAGGCCGCTTTTCTTCAGCTTTATTAATTCATCCAATGATCGGTTGAGTTCATTTTGGTCCTTGGGCCAAAGGAAGCTGAACGCTTCGTCATTATACCAGGCGCCTTGGCCGGGAGTAAAAAAAGGCTGCATTACCGCCTGAAAGCTGATATTGGCGACCTCTTTTTTGTCCTGGGCCCAAAGGGCCAGATCGGCAAGTTCTTTTATGTTCGAAGCCATTATTGTGGTAACAACATGGATCCTTGGCTTTTCGGCAGCGATAGCCTCAAAATAACCGATCGCATCCATAACCTTATTATAAACGCCTGGTACACCCCTTAAATAATCGTGCGTGCGCGGATTCAGGCTATCGAGCGAAAGGACCAAAGTATCAAGGCCGGAGCCGGCAATCCGCAACGCCATGTCTTTATCTATCAAAAATCCGTTTGTCGTCATGGAAGAGATGAATTTATTTTGGGAAGAAAAACGGATAATATCGATGATGCCCCGCTTCATCAAAGGTTCGCCTCCAACGAAATGGACATGCGTTTGTTTTCCGCATAAATCTTTTAAAGAAAAAAGCAGATCCATCCATGCTTCGGCCGGCATCTCCTCGGGGTCATTTTTGCATTCCCACATATGGCACATTTTGCATTTAAGAAGGCAATTTTCCAGCAGCACTAAATGGCAGTTAAACGTCTCGCTCACAGCCAAACTCCTTATTCTTCCTTAAAAAAACAGTTCACTATATTGTTGCAGGCTAAAGCGCAATTACGCATTTTTGTTCTCAATTGATCGGCCTCTTTCGAATACCAGAGAGATTTTATATCAGAGTTCTTTATGTTCCCTATTGCCCTGTCAAAACAGCATAGAAGCACATTTCCCGCGTTGTCTACATTCAGGACATAGTCTCCGGAACGGCATTTTTTATCCGTTACCCTTTTTTCCGGGTTTTCAAAATAAGATTTGAACAACTTTAGCTGGGAAACCGGGTTACTGATAAAGTTATCCCTTTCTTTTAATTCTATCAGTTCGTCTATGATCCTGCCTGCTTCAATGGTATCCCGGGGCCACAAGAATCCGAATTCGCTTTCTGCATACCATCGCTTGCCTGCCGAAGAGAAAAAAGGGCAAGCGATGGCTTGAAAGTATAAAGAATCGATCCTCCCCTGGCGCCTGGCCCAATCGGCGTGCTCCCGGACTTGAGCCAGATTCTTACCGGAAATTACCGTTATGATCTCGACCCTTGGCGAGTTTTTTTCCTTTTTAAGATGATCTATGGCGCTGATAACTTTTTTATAAGACCCTGGGACGCCCCTTAAGAAATCATGTGTTTCCTCTATGTAGCTATCCATTGATATAGATATCTGATCAAGCCCTGAGCCCGCTATCCGTTTCGCCATTTCTTTATCTATCAAAAAGGCATTTGATACCATTATGGCCTTAAGTCCCATTTTTTTACAAAAAGTGACCAGATCTAAAACGCCCTCTTTTAATAAGGGCTCTCCGCCGCTTATGACAATCTCCCCTTTGCCTTCAAAAAGAACGCAAAGTTTTTCAATAAAGCCTTTCCATTCTTCAATACTAAGCTCCTGCCTGTTATCCGTCTTCCACATATGGCACATCTTGCATTTTAATACGCATTTTGTAAGAAGCACTATGGAGCATGAAAGCGGGGGCTTGGTGTCTGTAGGGGTCATTTTAATATTAGAATTCTTCCCTTTCCCTGAACCAGCAATTAATAATGTTGTTGCAGATCAATTTACATTCATACATCATCCGCCTGGCGTTGTCAGCGCTCTCTGAACGCCATATGTTAATGATACTGTCGTTCTTTATGTTCCCGACAGCCCCGATAAACGGGCATAACATGACCTCCCCGATCCGGTTCACGTTTATGATATGATCGCCGAAATTACACCGGGACTTTCTTATCAACCCTTGCGGGTCGCCGTAATACTCTTTGAACAATTGCAACTGGGGGATCGAATTTCCTATCTTATAATCCAGCTTTTTGAATTCTATTAATTTATCCAATACTGAGCGCACTTTTTTAATGTCCCTGGGCCAGATGTCGGCATATTCCTCTTTTTTGTGCCAGAGTTCATCGTAGGGGGCGTAAAACGGCTGGGCCAAAGCCTGAAAGCCTATGCCCGCTATAAGCTTATCCCCCTGCACCCACTTTGCAAGCTCTACAATGTCGTCTAAGTTAATCTCTTTTATGATGGTATTTATGTAAACCTGCCTCTTTTGCCAATATTTCCTGAGATGTCCGATAGCGCCCATTATCCTGTCATACGAATAATCTACACCCCTCAAAAAATCGTGGATTTCCCTGTTCATGCTTGCCAAGGATAATATGATTTTTGTTAATCCGGCATCAAAAAGGTTCTTGACGGTTTCTTCATCAAGAAGGTAACCGTTTGTTGCCATAGAAGTGGAAAACCCGTTATCCGCGCACAAACGGATTATCTTCAGTATATCTTTTCTCAATAACGGCTCTCCTCCGCTCAGGTTGATCTCAAGGGGCCTGCCGTCCACGAGCTTTTCAAGGTCATTAAGCAAGGCTTCGCATTGAGAAAACGTCAATTCGGTGGAATCGCCGTATTTCCACATATGGCACATCTTGCAGCGCATATTACATTTCTCTACCAGCAGCAAATCAAGCGCAACCGGAAACTTTTCTTCCATTAGGCTGGTCTTTCTTCCTTGTCCAGAAAGAAACAATTAACCATATTATGGCAGTTTTTCGCGCATTTATACATCTGTTCTCTTTTTTCTTGCGCCCGGTCGGAGAACCAGAGCCGGTTTATGTCGTCTTTTCTTATATTTCCTACCGGCCCGAGAGAGCCGCACAGGAATATATTCCCGTTCGGATTAATATTGATCGAATAATCTCCCAAATAGCATCTAGACTTCGTTACGAACAGATTTGGGTTCTCAAAATAGGACCGGAATTTCTCAAGGTGTTGAAGCTGGTTGATAATCGGGTAATTTCTACTTTTGAATTCTATCAGGATATCCAGGGCATCATGCACTGCCTTTAGGTCCTGCGGCCACAGAAAGCTGTATTCCTCTTTTTGCTGCCAGTATTCCTCGAACTCCGTATAAAAGGGCTGCGCAATCGCCTGGAAATATACGCCGCCGACCATCCCTTCCCCGGATAATTTTTTAACATGCCCGGAGATCTCGTGCAAATTGCATCCGGAAAGCACTGTAATAACATTTACCTTGAGATCACTTCTGTATTTATTCAGGTGCCCAATCGCATCCGTAGCCTTTTTGTGGCTTCCTTCGACACCGCGTAAAAAATCATGCGTTTTTTCATTAAAGCTGTCGAGAGAAATGTATATTTCCTTCAGCCCGGCCGCAACGAGCTCTTCCGCTTTCTTACCGTCAATAAGAAAGGCGTTGGTTGATAAGACGGTCCGCAAACCCTTCTTATTTGCATAGCTTATAAGCGCTGTTATATCTTTGTTGAGAAGAGGCTCTCCTCCGCTGAATATCAGTTCCTTGCGGTCATCCAGCAGCCCGGAAAGAGAATCAATGAAATTTTGCCATTCTTCAGGATTTATTTTGTCCGGTTCCGGGCGGCTCTTCCATAAATGACACATCTTGCACTTGAAAAAACATTCAATAGAAGGCACGATGCAGCATGAGATGGGCTTATGTATTTTGTCTTCGCTAGTCGGCACCTTAATCCTTATAATAACAATTAATTACCAGCTCGCAATTATTCCGGCATTCCCGCATTTGGCCGCGGATACGTTCAGCCTTTTGCGAATGCCAGAGCTCCACTATGTTGTCTGTTTTAATGTTGCCGAGTTTTTCCATAAAAAAACACAGGTAAGCGTCGCCCAAGGCGTTGACATTAATGGCCTGTTCTGAGACGTTACAACGGTTGGCTTTAACGAATTTAAAGGGGTCTTTAAAATAAGCCTTGAAAGCCTCAAGCTGTCCCACAGGGTTTTCTATCTTATATCCTTTTTTCTTTAATGCTATAAGCTTATCTAAAACAGTCTCCACCCGGAGGGTTTCGGAAGGCCATAAAAATTTGCATTCTTCCTTTTTAAACCATTCCCATTCGAATCCTGAGCCAAAAGGCCTCATTACCGCCATAAAATAAATGGAATCCAGGCAAAGTCTTTTTTGCACCCACTCCGTCAATTCAAGAATGTCATCGAGGTTTGCCCCTGAAATGATAGAATTGATGCCCAGCTTCATTTTTTTTCTTTCAATCCGGTCAAGATTGTCAATGGCGGTCTTTACCCTGTCCAAACAACCCTCCCTGCCCCTCAGAAAATCATGTACATTCGGGTTAAGGCTCTCTAAAGACAGATTCAACATCGCCAGGCCCGAATCGACCAGCGCCTTCGCTTTAGATCCGTCGATCGTATATCCGGAAGAGGTAATTACCGTACGATAACCTTTATCGTTTATATATCTTATAAGTTCGAGTACGCCTTCTTTGATCAGCGATTCTCCGCCTATAAGATGCACTTCCATCGGGTCTGGGCCGAATTTACCGAGAGAATCGACGAATCTTTTGCATTCGCCGATACTGATCTCATTGTTTCCTGTATCCGCCCGCCAGAGGTGGCACATCTTACAACGCAGAACGCAGTTGTTAGTCACGGTCAAAAGACAGGTTTTTGGATTCTTGATCGGCATTATTAGCTTATATACTCGGTTATGTTCTCGATCTTATAAAAACAGTTCACTGCTATGTCGCAGTCTTTTTTACAGGTATTTATCTCTTCCATCGCCGCTTCCATTTCTTTTGAAAACCAGACTTCCGAGAATTTCTTCGCTCTTATATTCCCTACGGGCGACATACAAAAACACATGTTGATATCGCCGTAGGCATTGACCTCGGGGGCCAGGTCTCCGCGCGGGCATTTTATCCCCTGGTCGTGAATGAACCTATAAGGATTGTTGAAATAATGTTTTATCAGCCTTAATTGTTCCGGGGGATTGCATATCTTATATCCTTTTTCTTTTAAAAGCGCCAGATCTTCCAATATAGCGGATATTTTTTTGTGATCTTGGGGCCAGATCTCCCTGTATTCCTTGCTGTTATACCAGTCCCGTTGGTAATTATCGCAGTCAAACGGCTGTAAGCAGGCGTTAAGGAACAGGTCGTTGATTTTCTCATTGTTGTTTGCCCACTCGGTCAAGGCCAGAACCTCATCCAGATTCTTCTCCATCATGGTCATGGTTATCCCTATACTGAGCCTGTTGGCCTTATCCTGGCCCCTATGTTTATCTAACAGGTCTATAGCATTCATTACCCTGCCGTAACTTCCTTTTATTCCCCTGAGATAATCATGAGTCTCCTCCTTGAACCCATCGAGCGATAAGAAGATCCCTGTAAGGCGTGAATTTACTATTTTCCTGGCCATATCCTCATTAATATAAAAGCCGTTGGTGGTTATTGAGCAGTTAAACCCGTTCTCCCTTATGTATAATATGATCTCGCACAGATCATCTCTCAGTAAAGCTTCCCCGCCGATCAAATGGATGAAGATTGGCTCGGTAGTTACATTCTTTAAATCCTGCACAAAGCCCTTTATTTCATTAATACTAAGCTCTTCCCTTTCTGTTTTGCGCTCCTTATTCTTCCACATATTGCACATTTTACAGTGGAAGTTGCACTTTTTGGAAACTACCAAAAGACAAAACGCCGGGGTCTTCTTCATTCGTCCTCGAAGAAACAGTTTACAAAATATTCGCAGGCCTTTTCGCAGCATAGCATCCTTCTTCTTGCCTCCTCAGCGCGGTTGTTTAAAATATCCGATATGTGATCCTGGAGTATATTCCCGAGGCCGCCCATTTATAATTCTCCTGCCCTCGCTAAAGCATCAGGCAAAGTAAGAAAAACCGCGTTTCTAAAGACCGTCTTCATACTTATTTTCTGGTTTTGATCTCGGGCAATAGACCTGAATTTAACAATGTTGAATAAAGATTGGTTGCGATTAGTTTATATCCCTTCGCGTTGCAATGACCGTCAAAATTGAAAAGGCCCTCCTTATCCATCCTTCCCTGAAACTCAAACTCGTTATCGATTAACGGGACTTCAAATTGCGAGGCTATCTTTCTGGCCGCTCCATTGGCGTCATCAATGTGCGGATATGTCATCAAAATCATTTTTATATTATTTTCTCTCGAAATCCTCATTAATTGCGCCAGGTCTTCTTTAATTATTTTGATTTTCTGCTCGCGGTTTTTTTGCAAATATATAAATGCCTCCAAGATTTCCGCTCCTTTGCGCCCGTGGATCCGGAAGATCGATTCGCGCAGGCTTTCGGCTTCTTTAACAAAGTCTAAACCGGTACCCGCATCGCAAATATTTTTCAGTTCGATCAAGGCGCTTTGAATAAGCGCGGGTTCCGGCAAAACCAGATCTATTTCTTCCCTTGCGGATCCCCAGTCTTTCTTTGCCATATAATCATACAATAACTCAAGATGTATATACGCATTGTGTCTAGGGTCGTCCGGTGCGTATTTAAGCGCCTTTTCCGCATACTGTATAGCCGAATCATAATCCCCGGCTTCCCTTAAAAATAAGGCAAACTGCGCATTCGAGCTGCAGGAATTCGGATATTTTTCCAGCATATTCCTGGTTTCTTGCAGCGCTAAATCGATTTGCCCTTTTTCCTTATAAATCTTCATTTTCTCTACATATGCCTCGGATTCCGGGTCAGTGGCATTATACTGCCGGCCATCCTCGGCATTCTTTGCCGCTTTCTTCTCCCAGCCCAATGACAGGATCTCCCAGAGTTTATAAAGGCGTAAATCATAGACTCTGGATTTTATACTGTTAAGTATGCCTTTTTGACGGAATCTCTCCATGCCTTCTAGGTTCCAATTATTATTCATGCCCACCATAACGATAACTATGTGTGGATTATATTTGGGAATATTTTCTCTCAAGATCTTTAAAATCCTGAAGGAGTTCCCCCCGGGACTGCCGAGATTCTGCACAGTTATCTTTTTCCCCCTGCCGTCAGCCTTAAGAAGCTGTTCAAGCTGCCGCGGATAACTGTATTCAAAAGAAGCGCCGAGGCCATAAGTATAAGAATCGCCGATGCAAAGAACATTAAACTCCTGAGTATCAACCGCGGGTTTCTGGCAAACTTGAGAGCTATGGAAGCGAGTATAAATATAACCGCCTGCACGCAGAGTCATCTCTAGCATAAACAAAAAAGCTAGAATGCTGGGCAAGGTTATAAAGAAAATTTTACGCAAGATGGGTTTCATCTTCATAAAAACAATTGATCATGATGTGGCAGTTCTTCCGGCAACCGTAAACATCCTGCCTGATCCTTCCGGTATTTGGCGCGTTCCAGATCTGGGCCAGGTTGTCTGTCTTGATGTTGCCAAACGGTTCGATCAAGCAACAAAAAAAAGTTTTTCCGTAGGGGTCAACGTGGAATTCATAATCCCCCAGATTGCATTTGATTTGCTTTAAAAACTTGTTCGGGTCTTTAAAATATTCCCTGAAGTGCAGGAAATGATTGGGGTGGTTACCGATTTTATAGCCATTAAACCTTAGCGCCCTTAGCTTTTCCAGGATGGACGCAGCTTTTCCCGTATCCTGAGGCCAGAAAATCCGGTTTTTCTCTTCTAGAAACCAGCTGTTATCCGTCTTTTCCCCGAAAGGCTGGGTTATCGCCTGAAAACTGATCATGTTTATTCTCTGGTCACGCTGGACCCATTCCGCAAGGTCCATTATCTCGTTCAAGTTACGCTCCATAATGATGGTAAGGATGGAGATTGCCGGTTTTTTATTTTTGCGGAATTTATCCAGGTAACCGATGGCTTGTATTGCTCTCGCATGGCTGCCTTTTACTCCCCGTATAAAGTCGTGCGTTTGCGCCGTGACGCCGTCCAAAGAAATGGTCAGGCTGTCAAGGCCGGAATTAACAATATTTTCCGCCATATGCTCATCGATAAGAAACCCGTTGGTAACTAAGTTGGTTTTGTATCCCTGTCCGGAAATAAAATCAACCAGGTCCAGGACGCCATCGGTCATTAAAGGCTCACCTCCGGATAAATGGAACTCGAACCCCTGGTCCACCAGGCCCCGCAGAGACCTGACAAAATCTTTCTTTTGCTCCATCGTGGTTTCGAGGCTCTTATCATCATTGATGCTCCAGATATTGCACATCTTGCATCTGAGCATACAGCGATAATTAAGCACCCAACAGCAATAATTGGGTTTTCTTGTCAGCTTATCATGTTCCATAATAAAACGGACTTAAATTGCGTATAAGGAAGGGTCGTCTTCTATATAACAACAGTTAAGTAATAGGTGGCAGTTGGTCTTGCACTGATCGACTTTTTCCCTGATCAACTCCGCATCCCGCGAATACCATAATTTTCTGATATCGTCTTTCCTTATGTTGCCGATAAAGTCTTTAAAGAGGCAAAGCTGGATAAAACCATAAGCATTTACGCTTATCGCCCTGCCCCCGATGACACATTTTGCCTTATTCACCAACTTCTGGGGGTTGGCAAAATAGGCTTTGTAGGCCCTTAGGTGTTCGATCCTATTGCTTATCTTGGAACCATCCTGTCTCAAACGAATAAGTTCATCCAAGACAGAAATCGCCTTGATCTTATCTTTCGGCCAAAGGTATTTATATTCGTCCCGCCATTCATCGGTCAAAGGGCCGCTGTAATTCGGCTGGACTACCACCATAAAATATAACCAGTCGACTTTAACGTTGCTGTCCGCCCACTTTACCAGACTAAGCAAATCATCTAAATTCTCGTTCATGATAATACAACAGAGGCCTTTCTTTGTCTGCGGGGCGTATTTGGTTAAATTGTCTATTGCCTGCATCACATGTTGATAAACCCCTTCGACCCCGCGCATGCGGTCATGCACTTCGGGACGCGGGCTATCCAAAGAAAGGCTTACCGCGTCCAATCCGGAATCCCCGATCTTTTTGGCTAATTCCTTATTGATCAGATAGCCGTTCGAAGCCATAGTGGTCTTGAACCCCTTTTCTTTTGCGAACCTTACCAGGTCCAGTATCCCGGGCATGGATAAGACTTCCCCGCCGCCAAAATCCATTTCGAAACCCGGATCCACAAGTTCCCTTAAACCGCCGATAAAACTCTTCCATTCATCCAGAGACGGAAGTTCCTCCGGCTTTGGGGAAGGCTCTTGCCATTTATTGCACATTTTGCAGCGCAGCATACAGTAATCCGTCGGCGCAAGGCAGCAAAACCGCGGTTTTGACGCGTCGCCTTTAATGGAACCGTCTTTATTCAATGCGGCTTCGCATAAATCAGCCATTATATATTCTCCTCTCTATTCCGTTTTATTTTCGGCGGCCTGGACAACCCCTGTCCCCAGGGCGAAAGGGTAATCCCCTTCAAAAAAACAATTTAGCAGAAAATGACAGTTGTCCTGGCATTTTCGTATATCGGCCCTGGCATTCTGAGCCGCTTCTGAATGCCAAATCTCCCTTATATCAGCGCCTTCTTTTATGTTGCCCAGAAGCGCCCAGCGGTAACACAGGAAGATATCCCCGATCGAACTGGCGTGTATCGCCCGGTCCAGATTGCAGGGGCTCTTTTTCACAAATTTGTCCGGATTAGCGAAATAGGCCTTAAACGCCTCTAATTGCACCACGGAATCGCCTATCCAATGCCCTTGCTTCCTGCGTGATATAAGTTCATCTAGTATCGCGCTTGTTTTCCCGATATCCTTTGGCCAGAAGAAGCTAAAATCCTCTTTGTACCAGTCAGCGTCAAGGGCGGTATTGTTTGGCTGCATCGGCGCCATGAACAAAATGGAATTGGTTTTATCCCGGTTAATATTTACCCATTCGGCCAAATCCAGGATACCGTCAAGCGTCTGCTCCATAATGATAGAGCATATCCCGATATGGATATCCTTGGAATATTTCCTTAAATATTTAATCGCGTTATGCACTCTCTGGGCAACGCCCTCTACGCCGCGCATACGGTCATGAACTTCATTCTTCAAGCTGTCCAATGAAAGGACTATGCTGTCGAGCCCGGAATCGACTATCCTCTTGGCCATTTCTTCATCGATAAGAAAACCATTCGAGGCGATGGCATTTTTAAATCCCAGCCCTTTTGCGTATGATACCAGTTCCAAAAGGTCCTTTCGCATCAAGGCCTCTCCGCCGCCAAAATCGATTTCAAAACCTTCATCGACCAGATCTCTTAATTGGCGGATAAAAGTCTTCCATTGCTCCGTGGTGGGTTGGGAAAACCCCTTTGTGCCGAGGTCTTCCTGCCACTTCTGGCACATTTTGCATTTCAGCATGCAGCTGTCTACAATGCCAATACAGCAAAAACCGGGTTTCAACGCTTTGGTTTTATCCTTTATCGCTTGGTCCTTTAAATTATTATTCATCCCTGGATCTCTCCTTATTGCATTTTTAAATAAAAGGGGTAGTCCCCCTCAAAGAAACAATTAAGCAGAAAATGACAGTTATTTTTACAGGCAGCTATATCCTGCCTCACGCGTCCGGCTCTTTCGGAATTCCACACGCTGACGACATCGTCGGTTTTAATATTGCCTAAGGCACCCCAACGATAACAAAGAAATATGTCCCCGGTAGAACTGATATGTACAGCCCTGTCCATATTGCACTTGGTTTTTTTGACAAACTTTTCCGGGTATTGGTAATAGGATTTAAAGGCTTCCAACTGGCAGATTTGGTTGGTTATTTTAGAGCCGTTTTTTTTGCGATTTATTAATTCATCTATTATCGAAGAGGCCTTAAGCGGGTCCTTCGGCCAAAGGCAACTGAATTCATCCTTTTCGCGCCATTGACTGTTTTCCGGGGTGTTATTAGGCCGCATCGCGGCCATAAAATAAATTGAGTTTATCCTATCGTCATTATCTGCCCATTCGAGGAGACTTAAAATATCATCCAGGTTCTTTTCGTATATTACGCAGCAAATGCCCTTATAGATCCCGTCGCAGAATTTCTCAAGAAAACCGACCGCGCCTTTCGCCCTGGAATAGACCCCCGGGACGCCGCGAAGATAATCGTGCGTCTTCTCGTTTAAGCTATCCAACGATACGATTACGCTGTCTAGCCCGGAAACCGCAATACGCTTGGCCATCGCTTCATCAAGCAGATAGCCGTTCGTGGCCACATTGACCTTAAACCCTTCTTTTTTGCAGAAATGAATAAGCTCAAGGATACCTTCTTTCAAAAAAGGCTCCCCTCCGCCGAAATTTATCTGAAATGAATCCCCCGTGATCCTCCTCAGGGAAGAAGCGCAATTTTTCCAGTCGTCCAGGGACGGTTTGCCTGTTTTTTCTTTAATAAAAATGTCTTCCTTCCATTTGTAACACATCTTACAGCTCAACATGCATTCGTCGGTAATCCCAAAGCAGGAGAATTCCGGGGCGATCAAGGGCGGCCGCCTGGTTATAAAGAGGCGCTTTATCCCGTCTTTGAGTTCATTGCCGAGTAGCTTAGTATGTTTTAAAGAAAGCAACACCTTCCACCTTGTCTTATTTATTCCTGGCGAACTGCTTCCAGTCTATGCCTCTTCTCGCGCACATACTGCGCCATTTGATATATTTTATCCCCCTGTAGAGGGCGTAAAAAACCCCTCCATTCTTAAAATGTTTGGCAAATTTCTGCCAATTTGTCTCTGCCATACCGCCTCCTTTTTTGAATCAGGGATTTCTTATGGATTTTGCCAAATTCGCTATTCCTTTTAGAAATGTTTTTTCTATTCGGCTAAGCGAGTTAAACCTTCCGTGAATGTCCAGGTTGTGCCCGATATTATCGCAGCTCTTATAACAGCCCATATTAGAATCCGGGTCATTGCCGATAAGAGAAAAAAAGGGATCGTTTTTTTCAAACCGGATTGTCTTCTCCCTGAATTGCCTTTGCAAAGAACCGTTCCAGATCACTCCAAAGTCCTGTTCGAGTATGTTGCCGACCGGAAACCTGTGTGACTTAAGACAGGAATTAACATTGCCGTCTGCCAATATCCTTACAAACGCCCATCCCGCATAACAGGGCATCTTATCTATCATATCCGAATCATATTGCGCTGTCCGGGCGCCGCTATTGGAAACCCTGCGCATAAACTGTTCAAGCCCGAATATCCGGATCTTGTTTCCAATTTCCCGGCTTTCATATTTCTCCTTCAATCGCTTACAATCCTTAAGCAAAATATCCCTCTCTCTGTCGTTTAACAATAATCTTTCGGTCTTCCCGGGAATCGTATCTATGACCGTAAATTCTACCGCTTCTGAATTAGTCTGCAAGCCGAGTTCCACCATTTTTTCGATGTCATGGTAATTCATGTTAAAGATCACATTGTAAAGCTTTATAACGGGGGAATTACGCTTAAGTGTATTTAACCGCTTCAGCATTTCTTTTATCCTAAGAAAGGTCTCTCCGTTCTTATTGGGATGAGTAGCCGCATAAACTTGAGGCGTCCCTGCCCAGACGCTTACAGTCAAGTGATCTATCTTTAGATCCGCCAGTTGCCCCGCTATCTTCTCATCAACCAAAGTGAAATTGGTGTTAATGTAACAGATGAAACCTTTGCGCTTCGTGTATTTAAGGATCTCGATAATTTCAGGGTGCATAAACGGCTCTCCGCCGCCCGCGTAATATATATACTTAGTCCCCATCTTATGCAGCTCATCAAGCAATGCCACAAGTCTTTTAAAAGGAATGGTTTGTTTTTTCACCTCGGGGTCGATCTTTTTTTCCGCCAGAAGAGGGGAATTGCACCAGCACCCTATGCAATCATTATTGCAGTTATTCGTCAGGTCTATTTGGGCAAAACCCGGCCCTTTATAAGCGCGCGAACCATCTAAGATCCCTACAGCGTCGAGATAATCGACGAAAATCCTTTTCGGTTTAAGGTAAAATGCGAATTTTTTGAATACGCCCTTTAATCCGCTATCCCTAAATTGAGACCCGACCGATCTTAGAATGGAACGCATTTTCATTTTCAGCTGGACTTTCGTTTGCTAAAATCCTCTTCAACGATCTTTATTATCCCCGAGAATAATTTATGTATACCGGGAGCGTATCCGGCATCCCCATTTTTATTGAAGGCTTTTACCCCGATCATGCGCGCCCCTGCCCCCGCGGGAAAAACCACATTCTTTACCAGCGGAACATAGTTGGCGTTGTTTTCTGATAAATCCAACAATACAGTAGGTATCTGGCCTCTTAGTTTTTTTCTGCCTCTCAGGCCGATAAAAATACTTTTCGGATTTCTAAGCTCCGCTTCCATGGTATTATGCACAGGCGGGAAAAAGCCTTCCCCCCAGGAATCTACCCATTTAAGATATCTTTCCGATAAGATAACTCCGATTTTCTTTTTGGGGATTTTTATCTCTTTTTTAATGTTTATTTCTATGTCCCAGGAGATCTGCTTTTCGTCTATAACCTTGATTTTCCATATTTCATCAAGGGCTAAGTTTTCCAGCCTTCTCCTCAGCAGAAATTCATTGGCATTCAACTTCTGCGTATTCCACGGATAAACTTTTTCCCTTTCGAATTTTTCCACGTCCGGGAAGAAGGAGCTTATTAACCCTTCGGCTCGGGTTAATTTCATATTATCCCAATATAACTCTAATCCGCCCGGGGTAAAAAGCAACGTTAACCTGCCTATCTTTAACCCGGCTTCCTTTATTTCTTTCTCTATTTCTTTTTTATAAAGAACTCTTTCTCTTAAAAACAGAAGTGCCCTCCGCGATAAAAACCTGGCTGTCTTAAACAAAGTCATAAGGAATCCGTATCTTGCCAGTGATTTCAAAATTAATTGGCAATAGCCCGCATTTATCGCGGTCTTCCTCTTGGCGCAATGAAGTGCCCATTCTTTATATGCCGACCTTATGGCATACTGAAGATCTTTTTTTGTAATATTCCCGTACTCTATTACGCTGTTATTATTGCCGTCATATTCGGCCCAATTATTAGAAAGCAGGCACCCTTTTTGTTCCATCTCTTTATAAAATTGCGTCCCGGGGAAAGGCGTGGCAATGGAAAATTGGATCGTAGTGGGATCCAGTCTTAGCGCGAAATCTATCGTTTTGCGTACTGTCTCTTTAGTTTCTCCGGGCAAACCGAACGTAAATGTAAGGTGGGTCTTTATGCCTAGCATTTTCGTAAGTTTGATTATCTCTTCGGTCTTGCCGATGTCCATGTTCTTATCTATATTATCCAACAGCTTCTGGCTTGCTGATTCCACTCCGTATTTGACCGCGTACAAACCCGCCTCTCTCATGTTTTCTAAGATTTCTTCGTCCATCAGATCGGCCCTTGCCATGATCGCCCACGGGATATTCAATTTGCGTTTTTTTACTTCGTCACAGAATAAAAGCATCCTCGCTTTCCCGATATTAAAAGTGTCGTCGTCAAAATATATCGATTTGAAGCCCATTTCTTTTGCCAAATACTCCATCTCATCTACTACATCAGCTACGTCGCGGGTCCTGTAATGGCTGCTCTGGTACATAACCTGCGGCCAGAGACAGAATTTACATTTATAGGGGCATCCGCGGCTTGCGAGTATTTGCGCCGAAGGCAAAGGCATGTCTCCGGGCGTGTCATTATAGCGCTCCATAGGCAATCCTTCCCGTAGCGGCCAACAAAGCCCGTCCAGATCAACGACCGGCCGAGAGGGATTGATCTTTACATCTCCTGAATAATCGCGGTAAATAAGTCCTGGGACACCGCTTAAATCCCTGCCTTCCTTCAAGTGCCTGGCTAGATCCAGAAGCGCAAATTCGTATTCTCCGATAAGGACATAATTTATGAATTTGTGATTTTTAAGGAATCCCTTCTGTCTTATATTGGTGTCCGGCCCGCAGATAGTTATAGGGATGCCTTTTTCGATCTTTGCCAACAATCTTAAATCATGCTCCAGCGTAACCGTGGACGT
This sequence comes from Candidatus Omnitrophota bacterium, assembly GCA_028716705.1. Taxonomy (GTDB): domain Bacteria; phylum Omnitrophota; class Gorgyraeia; order Gygaellales; family Profunditerraquicolaceae; genus UBA1562. The sequence continues at coordinate 18,781 of JAQUPI010000007.1, forward strand.
TTCGCAAACAAGAAGGTCGGGCTTTGTCCTTTTTATCAGCCTCAGGAATTGCCCGTAGAACATATCTTCTGCGATAGCGTCGATCAAGCTGATTTCAAAGTGATGCTTTTTTAACAAAGCCGCGCTGTAGGATAAAAAGAAGGGGAAAGGCAGATAATCCCTTTCTGTCGGGCCTTTTAAATGCGGCCACCGGGAACCGGCCCTTACGCCCGTCCGGGCAAGAGTCCTCCAGGGAAGGTTGACAAGCGCTATCTTCATAACGAGGCTTTATCTAAGAATTTATTGAGCTTATACTTTTCCAGCAATCCATTTATCATCAGGATCACCTGGTGGGTGTCGCAATGGCTGCAAAACTCATCGTATAATTTTCTTCCATTGCCGAAGGTGACATCTTTATTCTCCATCAGGTATTTAGCCTGTGTTCTGATTTTATTGTACGATTCGGAATCCCACAGTTGCGCGAAGTTTTTCCCGTCCAAACTTCCAAGGGTGCGCAGGTGGCAGCACATACTTAACTCTCCGCGCGCCAATGCCAGGCAAAAAAACCACCCCACGGGGCAGCCGGTCTTTAAAAAGGTTTTTCCTGCCCAGGAACCGCTGGAGGGGTCATAATTCTTTAGTTGAAAATAAATATTATCCTGCAGTTCTATATTTTCTTTCTTCAAATAAGGCGCGACTTTTTTTAGGGATTCGCTCATTGCCTCGACATGGCTGCGGCTTAATTTCAAAGACTTGATATTCTCATCTAACCGTACCAGATAAAATCTTACCTTATCCGCTCCTATATACGCATCCGCTTTGGCCATCTCTTCCATTTCCTGATAGTTCAAATTGTGGATAACATGGCTCATCTGCAATATCGGCTTGTCCCTGCCGGAAGCCTTTCTTAACGATATAAGACCCTTTAAATTCTCAACGATCAAAGGGAATGTATCTTTGGATTGTTTAGGATTTATCAATGCGTAAGTCTTATCTGTTCCCGCGGGAAGGCTGCAGAATATCTCGTTTATCTCCAGGTCCATTATTCGCCTTGCCTTCTCTTTGTCCATAAGTATGCCGTTGGTAAAAAACAGCACCTTCATCCCCTTGTCTCTCGCGTAGCCGGCCATTTCAAAGAACCGCTCATCCAGAAGCGGCTCCCCGTCCCCCTGGAATATTATCTCATCGCTTAGTAAGCTTACCGCGTCGTCGACAATATTTTTATACAGCTGGAAATCCATTTTTATGTTAATTGATCTCGGGGGGATCTTGCGTAAAGGCGTGTGTATCCAGCAATGGAGACAATTGGTATTGCAACGGTGATTCGTATCGATAACTATCGTCTGCGGGCCAATAAAGGGGTGTTCGCTGATGATCCCGAGCAGCCTGAGAAGCTCTTTTTCATTATATTGATCTGCCTGCAAAGAAACATTCCAGAGCAGGTCCAGTAATTCTTCGTCTTTTAAAAACAGGTTGACCTTGCTTGACGAGAGGCGTTCATTCAATTCTTTTACATATTCCCTGAAATTAGAATAAAGGTTTTTTACCGGGAAAAGTTTTAAGGAAATGGAACGCAGGTCTTGACGCCTGTTTATCAGCCCGGAACAGAACTGGGCAATTGTATTCAGTTTGAAGAAGTTAAGTCTCGAAATGCCAATTTTCAGATTAATGCTTTCTTTTCTTGCCGACCGTATCCTTGATATTATTCTTTCAAAGTCGCCGTCTTCAGAACTGATCTTATCGTGTAATTCCGGACGATCCCCGAATATATATTCGCTTCTTTCTTCTTTCGGAGTGATCCTCTTTATATCCTCTTTAAATATTGAAAAGGCATTTTCCTTGGCTTCTTTTTCTTTCCGCCGCTTCTCCTCTTCGGCTTCTCTTTCTTTTCTACGCATCTCCTCTTCTTGAGCCTTTCTCAGCTGTTCCTGTTCCTGCTTGACCCTCAGCTCTTCCAGCCGCTTTCTCTCTTCTATATATTTTTTCCGCTGCTCGATCTGCCGCCTTCTTTCTTCTTCCTCTGCTTGGCGTATTTTATTCAAGGCGACTTCCAGGACAGCCTTGTCGGCGTAAAGCTGGATAACGGCTTTTAGATAAGGATAAGTTCCCGGCCGGTAAAGCTCTTTTTCCTCCTCAAACTGCACTTCCACTACCCGGGAAGAAAGATTGGCGTCCGTATTGGATATCAACAGCGAGGCTTTTGTATCCTGCAAATTCTTCAGGGTTATGTCTGGAAGGTTGTCTGAAGATGAAATCACCCCTATGAATTCAGGGTTATCCGCGGCTGAATTCATGCACTGCCATCCGGAATTAAAACCAGGGGAGAAATGCTCCTGCTTGGGAGGGGCAACCCATTCCTTGTACGCTTTGGATAAAAATAGGGCGGCATTCCGGCGATCTATGCGCAGGGGCTGTTTGATCTCAACATCTACATCCCAGGTAAGTTTTCCCTCGGCATTAAGTTCCAAATGCCAGGTTTGAATAAGAGGGAGGCGATTATGGGTAAGCCTGACAACCATTTCATGGGAAGAGGGTTTTTCTATTTGCGCATGCGAATCCACAGAGCTGTACCAATTGCTTTCGCAAAGTATCCCGAAATTAAGGCCGCTTCCCTTGGTTGATTCATTATTTTTATAGTAAATATGCATCTGGTTCTGATGGTCAAAATAGAGCCGGAAAGGACCGTTATCTAAGTTGCGGCGTTTCTCGTCTTCGTCCCGGGCCTTGCGCAAGAGCGCTTCTTCCTTTTCCTTTAGTTCCAGCTGGAGTTTTCGCTCTTCTTCCCTGGCTTCTTCCTGGGCCTTGCGCAAGAGCGCTTCTTCCTTTTCCTTTAGTTCCAGCTGGAGTTTTCGCTCTTCTTCCTCCGCTTGTCTTATTTTCTCAAGGATATCCTGCAAAATAGCCTTATCGCCGTAAAACTGGATTACGGATCTCAGGTAAGGGTATGGCCCCGGCCGGTAGAGTTCTTTCCCCTCCTCAAACTGCACTTCCATTACCCGGGAAGAAAGATTGGCGTCCGTATTGGATATCAACAGCGAGGCTTTTGTATCCTGGCATTCCTTAAGGATAATATCGGGAAAATCGTCTTTTAGAGAGGCGCACCCGATAAAATCAACCGCCTCTTTGGGCAAATTTACAGGCTGCCAGCAGGGGCCGAACTCTGGCGAGAACGCATCTGTTCTTTGGGGGATTACCCATCGCGAATATGACTTAGATAAGAAAATTTTAGCGCTTTTTAGATCTATACGCAGCGGTTCCTTTAATTCCATATCTACATCCCATATGATGCTGCCTTCGCCGGTTATCTTAATCCGCCAGATCTGGTCCGCGGGCAGGGTAGGCGACTTCACGTTAATCCTTAACTCCTGCTCCGATATTTTGTTAACCTCAAACTCCGAATCCGAAGAATAATGCCTCGCGCCTTCCGATAATATCTCTGTACTTAATCCGCAGTGCTTGGTCAATTCGTTTTCTTTAAAATACAGTCTCGCTCTTTTTTGGTTATCGAAGATTATTTTCAGCTCGCCATTCTGTATTGTCCGGGAATCGGTATTCTCCTTCTCCGATATCCTGTTATATTCTTCTATTTTATTCTTTAATTTTGCTATTAATGGCCACATGGAAATTTATTCCTCCTCACCTTATCCTGCGCACTCCGATGCTAAGCTGTCTTCTGCTTCGTAGCCGCAATTAATTAAGATATGACAATTTGCTTTGCATTTTCTTATCTTTTCTCTCATGCGGTCAGCTGTTTTGGAATACCATATGTCTTTAGGAAGGTCGGTCTTTATATTCCCGATCACCGGCATCATCCCGCAGGTACGTACATCCCCGAACTGGTCTACGGTCATATAAAAATCCACGTTGCAAGCGGATTTCCTGATAAATCTTCCCGGATTATCAAAATATGTTTTAAATATTTCCAGCTGGCAGAAAGTATTAGCGATCTTGTATCCGGAATGTTTCAGTCTTATCAATTCATCAATTACCCGGTGGACCCGCGTTATATTTTTCGGCCATAGCGTATTGTATTCCTTTTTTTTATGCCAGCCATTGACAGGAGGCGTAAAAAATGTCTGCGCCAGCGCCTGAAAGCAAATGTGGTCTATCCTTTTACGAGCCTCGGCCCATTCGGTTAACCCGATGATCTCGTCCAGATTATTCTCTAATATCACCGTTTGGATGCCTATCGTAAGGCCGCCGCAATGCTTATCCAGATGATCTATGCCCTGCATGACTTTATCGTAACAGCCTTCTGTGCCTCTTAAAAAATCATGGGTAGACCGGTTCATACTATCGAGTGAAATAGTTATCGAATTCAGCCCGCTGCGGGATATCCTGCGGGCCTTATCCGCATCTATCAGAAAACCGCTGGTATTCAAGGAAGTGCATAGGCCTCTGTCGGAGCAAAAAGCGATTAAATCCAAATTCCTGCTGTCAGATAATGGTTCCGCTCCCGAGAAATTTATCTCTATAGAATCCTCGCTTAATTCGGCGAGCAGACTGATAAAATCCTTCCATTCGTTCAGGGTCGGCTGCCTGCCGGAATTAGCGCCTCTCAACTTCCAGGCAAAGCACATTTTGCATTTAAGTAAACATACCGAAGAAATTTCTATACAGCAGAACGCGGGGCGGCGGGTTTGCGCAGACCTGCTTTCAGATCTTAAGAAACTATCTGATTTATATTGCATAATCAATTCCCGATGTTCTGTCTGATCTCATTCCCTAAAAGCGGCGGATGCTCTTCCTTGTAACAGCAATTCACCAGATGATGGCAATTATCCCTGCATTTACCCATTTCTTTTCTTATCCGGTCTACCTTCTGAGAATGCCAAAATTCTTCCGGAGCGAACGTCCTTATATTACCTATGGATTCTTTACGTAAGCATAAGAATATGTCTCCAAATTGATTTATATTCATATAATTCTCGCTTACGTTGCATTTTCCCTGTTTGATAAATTTACCGGGGTCAGCGAAATACGCCTTAAAGATTTCTAATTGAGAAACCGGGTTGGTTATTTTATATCCGGACCCTTTCAGCCTTATCAATTCATCAATGACATTGTTTACCCTGTGCGTATCCCTGGGCCACAAAAAAGCGTATTCACTTTTGTTATGCCACTCAAGATCAAGCGGGGTATTAAAAGGATGTTCTATTGCCTGAAAAACAATGTACCTGATCCTTCGATGCGCGTTGACCCACTCAGTCAGCCTGATAACCTCATCCAAATTCCTATCGGATATAACTGTCTGGATGCCTATGGTAAGATGGCCGCAGTGTCTTTCAAGATGATCGATCCCTTTCATTATTTTATCGTAAGAGCCCTGCACGCCCCTTAAGAAATCATGGGTATTTTCGTCGATGCCGTCCAAAGAAATACCGATCACGTCTAATCCGCTCCGCGCGATTGAGGACGCCATTTCCTTATTTATAAGAAAACCGTTGCTCGATAATGAAGTGTATACCCCTTTTTTCGCGGCAAAATCAACGAGTTTTAAGTTCCTTTCATCCAGCAAAGGTTCTCCCCCGGCAAGATTGATCTCGACTGTATTTTCGCCCAGATCAGCCAACAGGCTGATAAAATTATACCACTCCTGTAATGTAGGCTCCTGTTCAGTTCTTTCATATTTATTTTTCCAGAAAAAACACATCTTGCACTTAAAGATGCATTCCTGGGAAATGCCGATGCAGCAAAAAATGCGCTTAGGAATAATCTGTGTAATCATTCTCTTTAAAAGAGCAGTTGAGCAGAAAATGACAAAATTTCTTACATCCGGCAATCTCGCTCCTTATCCGGGCCGCTTCCCGCGAATGCCAAATCTCGTCGATAGTATTATCCCTGACGTTGCCTATGGGGCCCTTGGAGAAACAAAGATATACGTCACCGTATGGATCTATGTTTATATCGCGTTCTCCTATAGTGCAATTCAAATTTTTACAAGCGCAGAGCGGATCCTCAAAATATTTCGCGAACATTTTAAGCTGAGAACTCGTATTGGCTATTTTCTTATTCCGGGCCTTCTTGATCGTAATCCGCTCCATAGCTCTCTTCGCCTTTGCGGTATCTTGCGGCCACATAAACTTGTAGCCGTCATTTTTAAACCAGTTAACGTCCCGGCCCGCTCCGAAAGGAAACATGGGTGCCAAGTACAAAATGTAATCTATCCGCCCGTCTTCTTGAACCCAATCGGCCATATCTACGGCTTCTTCCAGGTTTACATCCATGATAATGGTCTGTATATTTATTCCGATATCCGGACCGATCTTAGACAAATAATCCATGGCCTTAAAAACTTTTGCATAGGAGCCCTTCCTGCCGCGCAAATAATCGTGCACTTCTTCCTTTAAGCTGTAAAGAGAAATGCATACCCTCCACAAACCGGCGTCCGCCAGTTTCCTTGCCAATTCATCATCTATTAAGAAAGCGTTTGTTTGCAGGGAGACCCTATACCCGATCCTGGAACAATGGGAAATTAAATCTATCAGGCCTTCCTTGAGAAGCGGTTCACCGCCGGTAATAATAATATCGGTTTTTTTATCCAACACTTTAGGCAAATGGGTCAGCGCTTCTTTCCATTTTTCCGCGGGCAGCTCCCTCGAAAAATCCTCCTTCTGCTTCCATATATAACAGGCCCTGCATTGCATCAAACATTTTAAAGTAACGGAAAAACAACAATAACTCGGGTGCTCATTCATTTTTATGTATGAAATTTTTTAAGATATTATTCTGATTTGCCCTTCGAAACATTCATTTCTAAAATCGGTTTTTTGATTCAAATCCACTTCATACTGAAGAACGCGCGCCTGAAACAGGTCATCGGTATTTTCAATAATCGAATAACACGCCTGAGAATCCGCAGCCGCGCAGTCCAGGATAACCGAAGGTAAAGATCCCCTGCTTAAAAATCCCCCTTTGAATTTACATTTTTTGATCATTATCGGCGATCCCGCTTTCCCGCTCCACAATCTGTCCCAGAGCAGGCCATCGTGTTCCTTGAATTTACCGGGGAATTTACCGCAAGCCAGCTCCGGGACGGACCATTCTTTATACTTGTCAGACAGCATAAGATTCACCTGCATTCTTTTTAAGGCGGCTTCTTCCCAAATCTCTTTTGTTACCTTGAAGTAAATCTTCGCTTCATCCAATATAGATATCTCCCATAACTGGGTCAGGGGGATGTAAGGCCAATAGCCGGTTGCCACTAATTTATCTTTGCCCAGCTTTTCGATCTCCCAAAATGCCTGCGACGAGTCGCGCCAGACGTCTTTAAAGAGAACGGAAGAATAAAGACCAAGCCCCTTGGTCAATTCCGTGCCTTTCCAGCAGATTTTCCCTTTACCGTTATCAAAAAATAATGTAACGCCGTCATATTCTATTTTTCCGGATGAACCGGTAACGTGCTTTTCTGTGCGTGGGTTATCAAGCGATAATCTTTCCGGTTCATTTTCCCGCTCTTTATCCGCAAAGATGTTTATTTTACCGGTAAAATATTTATAATTGCCCGGGGGAGTATAAAATTTTTCTTTACGATCTATCTCCACAAAACGCAGCGTTGTAGCGGGAGCGTCTTCCATGGTTTTAAAGATATAAGAAGATTTCGGATATTCGTCACCGTATCTTAATAGGATTCCCGGGCAAACCACGCTGTCTTCTTTATAGACACCCGCTACTCCTATGCAGTCGTTTGTATACTTGCCTAAAATAACGGCGTTGCCTCTTTTTTCAAGCTTGTCAAAATCTCCGGATCCATCAAAAGTAAGCCATTTTTCGTACTCAGTGCAAAGCGTTAACTCCACTTGTTTGTTTCTTAACTTTACTTTTTTGTCGATATTCATTTCTATGTCCCATGAGATCAATTCCTGACTCTGCGATTTAAGCGTCCAAGTCTGAATAAACCGGGGGTCGTTATCCCAATTGATATTAATGACGACCGCGTCATTGTTCTTCTTTATGATCTCCCAGCAGCCTTCGATAGCGCTGTAATCTCTATCCTCATACCGGAAGAATGTATTCATCCCCGGACCGGATGTGATTAGTTTGTCCTGCCAATAAATCTCGACTCGCTTATTTTTACAAAAAATCCTCAAGGACCCGTTATTTATCACGGGCGGTCCGCTAATTGAACGTTTGGCGTCTTTCAGGTAATCGGCCAGGCTATCTGATTCTTCCGGTTCAAATATCACCGCTTTACTCAGGAAATACCTGGTATATTTTTCTTTGATAAAATTGATGTTTGAAGTCGCGGGAAAAACCTGATAGTGAATGAACCTGCTGCTGATGTCAGCTCCTGTATTTCCCAGTTGGCATGCGGTCCTGGCATAATCTTGCAATCTATCAAAAACAACCACCGGCAATTTTATCCCGCTATTTTCTCCTCCCTTGATCCCGACCAAACCGTTATCGGGATCCAGGATGCTTATAGCCTCCCCCTCAGTTTCATGAATAAAATTTTCTGGAAAGGCATTCTCATTGCATAAGGTAAGCCAACTTTTGTATTTATCGGTGAAAAAAATCCTCGTATCGGCTTTATCTATAGAGATACCGCCCAATACCTGAATGGCTATTTCCCATAAGAATTCCCTTTCATTTAAAATAGCTATCTTCCAACGCTGCCTAACGCCAACATCCGGCCACTCCCCGATAGCGACTATTTCCTGGTCTGTATCCGATTTTTTTACCTGCCAATCGGCCATAGTAGAAAGGTATTCGCGGCCTGAAATCGACATAATACTGTGCCCGCCAGAATTGGATGTGACGGTTTCTTCCTTCCATCTTAGGGCAAGCGTTCCGTTATTGAAGATTATACCAAGTGCATCTTTTTGCGCGATCGCTATTCCCCTCCTGTCTCCCACGGTCTCCATGTAATAATTACTCACTGAACTTATCGGCCCATCTTTGATGATCTTGCCCTCCCTAAGAAAAATGCTGCGGGTACAGATCCTTTTCAGCATTTCTATATCCTGAAGGGCAAAAATAATGGTCGCTCCTTTCTCCTTCAGTTCCAGTATTTTCTTAAAACATTTGCGCTGCGCGTAGATATCCCCGACAGCGAATATATCATCTATCAAAAGGATGTCCGGATCAACGTGGATAGCGATAGAGAAAGCGAGACGGAAAAACATACCCTGGGAGTAGCATTTGACCGGCGCGTTAATGAATTTGCCCAAAGAGGCGAAGTCTACGATCTCATCATACTTCTCTTCGGTCTCCTTGCGGCTTAAACCGAATAGTCCGGCATTCAAATAAATATTTTCCTTTCCTGTAAATTCCGGTTGAAAACCCGCGCCTAATTCCAAAAGCCCGGAGACCCTTCCGGAGACGGTAACCTCTCCCCGGTCGGGCTTTAACATTCCCGCGATCAATTTCAAAACCGTAGTCTTGCCTGAACCGTTTTCTCCGATTATCCCTACGGCTTCTCCTTTACCTATCTCAAAGCTTATGCCTTTTAAAGCGCAAAAATCTTCCCAAGATACTTTATTATCAAGGGTAAATTTTATTTTGTATATTTCCCACGCGTCTTTGAACCGGATTACCTTCATTTTAAATCCTCTTCAAAATTTTCGATTCCAGGCTTAAAAAAACCCATAAACCTGAAGTCAAACTGATAAACGCCCAGAAAAAGGCCCCGATGGACATCGAAAGGTTAGGCATATGCCCGTTAAAAATAACCTCCTGATAGCTTGCGATATAAGGGACCACCGGGTTAAAGTTATATATCCAGCGGAATCTTTCAGGGATCATATCTATAGAGTAAAACACGGGTGTTACCCAAAGCCAGAACATTAATAGGGTGCCGCTGAGCTGTCCGATATCCCGGAAAAAAACGTTCAAAACGGATAATGCCAAACTCAATCCGCAAACAAAAAAGAAAAATAAAAGCGAAACCAGGACGAACAACGGCAGCAATAAGACGATTTTCGGGTTAAAAAATATGAATAGAGGATAAATAATCAGCCACCCGAAAAAGAAATTTAAAAAATTAGATAGGACCGAACTCAGGGGCAGGATCTCCCGGGGCAAGTTGAACTGGCGCAGAATGCTTTGCTGGCCCAGTATTGAAAAAGTTGCTTCCTGCAAGGCTCCGGAAAAGAAAAACCAGGGGAAAATCCCCGAAAGGACAAAAAAAGAGAAATTCTTTATTTCCGCTTTGAACACATAGAGAAAGACAAATGTTATCGCCAGCATGATCAAAAGGGGATTTATCACTGCCCAAGCGACGCCCAGAATAGAATTTTCGTATCTGGCCTTGAATTGCTTAAGAGACATCTCCCATAAAGCCCGGCGATAAAAATATATCTTTCCTAATCTGCCCAATACCATCAATAATGCGCTTTTTCGTTATTCAACGGTAAAGATTCTCTGAATTTTATCGAAAGCGGTCTGTTGCCGTTTTGCCTTCCAGCATGGTCTCTTCCATGGACATATAACGCCAGGAGCCATAACGGCCGCAGGATACAATATTATGCTTGGCAAGCTCTCCGAGAATTTTTCCCCGGGCAAGCTTATAATTTTTATCACAGATCGGATAGCCGTATTCTATATCGTTTATATCCCGTACTAAAATACCGGAATGCTCCCCGACAATCCCGGCCTTTCTTAAGTCTTTTATAATCTGCGAAGCGATCTTCCCCTTATCTATTGTCCGGCCGGTAGAATATGAAACTTCGGCGTATAAAGAAGTATGCCTTGCCGGAGCAAGGTCGCTGGCAAAGTTATTAAAAAAACCGGCGCGGAAAAAACAGGGTTCTTTATGGGGGAAATATATCCAGTGCCTGCCCAAAGCGTCTTCCTCTTTTACTCCCAAATTAAGGTTAAAGATTGAATTCCATTTTAACTTTTTAAACGACTTACGAACTTCTTCCGGCAAACTCCGGATAAGATTTGATATTTCCGGAAGGGGTATCGTAGAAATAAGATAGTCGAATTTTTCACCGTTTCCGATTGAAAACTTTATCTCTTTATTTTTGAGGTTGATTTCCGAAATCGCACAACCCGTATGGATATTCCGGATCCTCTCCGCAAAAGCCGACGGCAATGAGCCTATGCCTCCTTTTTTAGGATACCAGAACCTAGCGTTGTAACCAAATTCCTTGTTACTTTCTTCAATTGTACCTTCCAGCAATTGAGGTAAAGAAGGCACGGGGATAAACCCATCCAGCCATTCGCTGGTCAGCTCTTTGGGGGGAAGCGTCCAAAATTTTGTGTTGTAGGGGATCATGAAATGCTTTGCTATCCCACTACCAAAAGCTCGCTTTACCCAGCTCAGAAAGTCTTTGCATTTTTGGCGGTGATGACCGTTTTTTTGCGCCTGAATAAATCCTATAAGGCATTCCTTAATTATAGATGGGGGTAAACCGTAAAGATTGGCTTGAAATGGATAGTGGACATATGTGCCAAAAGCATAAATCCATGAGTTCCTTCGGTGTTCTACAAGATTGTTTCCGAGAAGTTCTTTAACTAAGTCTAAAGTGTACCGGTGCTTGAAATGCAGAAGATGGCCATCATAATCAAAGGTAAATCCGTTTATTTTCTTGGAGCGGCATAAGCCCCCTACTTCCGTTTCCTTTTCAAAAATTTGGCAATCTATGCCCCTTTTTTGCAGGTGCCAGGCCGCGCTCAGGCCGGCGAGGCCTGCCCCGAGGATGATGATTTTCTTCCTGAACATTATACTAAGATCCCGCCCATTTTCCTTGTTAACAACAAAGTCACGGAAGCCGCAAAGATAATTATAATAATTCCGAACGGGCTGGGAACCTGGCTGATCAGTATCCCGCAAAAAGAAAAGAAGGAGGCTATCAGAAGCATAAATAAGAGGGCCTTCCTTTTGGAATGACCTGATTTTATAAATCTCAAGGCAAGGTGATCATCGCTTTTCTTCAGCATAGACCTGCCCTGTTTTACCCGCATAAAGATAAGAAAAGCCGTATCAAATATAGGCAACCCCAGTATGAGTATCGGGGAAAGAAGCGCGATCTTCCTTTCTTCCGGGGCGTAGCTTATTCCCATGGCAGCGGCGGCTAAGATAAAACCCAGAAAATGGCTCCCTGAATTTCCCATATAGATCTTTGCCGGAGGCAGGTTATAGGCCAGGAAACCGGCGATAGCGCTGGCTAAAGCCAAAGCCAAAACTCCGTTATTCACATCGCCGTTTAAAAACGAAATGGCGAAAAAAGACAAGCTCACTATTAACGCGGTCCCTCCCGCCACGCCGTCGCTTACGTCTAAATGATTAAACGCGTTGCTGATCCCGAGCACCCAAATAAATGTTACGGCTATGTTAACGGCGGTGCCGATGTTAACGATCTGCGTTTTTACGCCAAAAAAGATCAGCAGCGATATTGCGACAATTTGTACCGCGAATTTTGCCTGGACGGAGAATTCTTTCCAATCATCAATTATTCCGAAGACCAGCATTATAAATGAAGCTATAATTATCCCCTTCGCCTCCTGCGGAAAGCCCCCGAAAAGGTAAAAACCCGCCAAAGATGCAATGATAAAAGACAAATATACGGCAATGCCTCCTATAAGAGGTATACCCTGAGGGACCAAGATCTTGAATCTCAGGGAAAGCCCGCGCAATAACAATACAAAAAATACCCCCCCAAAAACTCCCGCAAGGGCCGTAAGGAAATAGTTCATCGGCTTATCCCCCTTCCTTTAAATTAACCTCTTGGTTTATTAAAGTCTGTAGGAAATTTTTGAACGAAAAACCCTGGTTTTAGTAAGCCTTGAGAGAAGATTAATTATATATACCCGAACAACTTACATTATATCTTTTTTAGCGGAGAATTCAAGCTTTAATGTACCTGAGATTTCCGCTATTATTGAGAAAATTTGTAGCAATCCCTTGATTTTCAGGTTCTAAAAACCTCGCGCAAATTAAAGAAATCAAGCGTTAAACACAGGGATTATTATGCCGTAAAATGCCCAAAAATATCTTCTCCCCGGAATACCGCGTAGAATTAAAATTTACTATAAGCGCTGTTGATGGTACAATATTCAAAAAGGCGGAAGACGCGTATCAAATTTTAAATTTCTTTTATTTGTATTTCTTCTTTGTTCCATTGTTTACCTTAATACCTGCGGCAAAACTTTGCCGAATAGAAAAATGATGCCGTGGCGTTGCAAGCAAGGTATGCCCTCAAGATCAAGAGATAAATGAAAAATTAAATAAAACCGGGAAATTATTAGAAAATAAATGATCCGTTAAGCTATGGCAAAAATTGTTTTCGTAAACCCTTCAATAAACTTTAAGCGCAGCTTCGGGAGGCTCGCCCCATTTATGGAGCCGGCACCCTGCATAGGCTTAGCCCGGCTGGCGACCCTAATGAAACAGGCCGGGCATAAAGTATATGGGGTAGATGCTTATTGCGAACGCCTGACCACGTCTGAGGCGAGCGAAATTATCTCAACTCATAATCCCGATATTGTAGGCATCAGCTGCCTTACGGCAAGCGCCCCCTGGGTAAAAGACCTGATCCATAAGTTAAAAGATCTGCGTCTTTCAGCCAGGATCGTTCTGGGAAGTCTCCATGCCAGCCTGTTTGCCGAAGAGTTTATTCTCTCTGATGGAGTAGATGTTGTAGTCCATGGCGAAGGCGAAGAAACCTTCTGCGAATTAGTACCTAAGCTGCTTTCAGACAGCAAGCTCGATGACGTAAGGGGTATCAGTTTCAAAAGCAACGGCAGCATGATAAAAACCGAGGAGAGGCCATTAATTGCAGATTTAGACCGACTCCCTTATCCTGATTGGGGAATATTTAATTATAAAAATTACGGGCTATTGCCATTTGTAACTATGGGAAAACCGGCCTTGATGATAGAGGGTTCCAGGGGCTGCCCTTATAGCTGCAGTTTCTGTGCCCTGGGTTGGCTGGGAGGAAAATATAGGATGAGATCAATCCCGTCGATAGTCGATGAATTTGAGTATTCGATAAATAATTTCGGGGCCAAACAGATAGCTTTTGCCGATGCCATGTTCCCTTTGACGCAAAAGCAGGGTTTGGAATTCTGCGCGGAGATAATCAAGAGACGGCTGGAAAAAAAATGTATTTGGGTAACCGAAACCAGGGTAGATATTATTACGCGGCCCCTAGTGAAAGCCATGAGAGAGGCCGGCTGCAGGAGAATTCTGTTCGGTATTGAGTCTGGAGCTCAAGCTGTACTGAACGGGATCGGGAAAAAAATCGACCTGGGAAAAACAATTGAAGTTATAAAGATCTGCCAGGAAGAGAAGTTACAAACCTGCGGTTTTTTTATTCTTGGTTTACCGGGAGAAGATAGGCCCGCGACAGAAGAGACTATAAGTTTTGCTTTAAAATTACCCCTTGATCTGGCGAAATTCAACATTGCCATCCCCTACCCCGGAAGCCCTATGTACCGGGAAGCGTTAGAGAACGGGCGCCTGCTGCATCGTAATTGGGAAGACTATAGTTGTTATGGTTCCGATCCCAACCAGCTGCCGTGGTTACCCGAAGGAAGGCAAGCAAAAGAATTGATATCTAAGCAGAAAACCGCGACCCGCCGTTTCTATCTCAGGCCGGGCATGATCCTAAAGCATATTTTTATCATCCGGACCATTGGATTAAAATTTATGCTTCTGGGAGGGTGGATATTGATTTCAGAGGGAATATTGGGCTTGTTTCAAAACTCTTCTCTAAAAATCAAAACTGCTCTTCTAAAATCAAAAAACCTTTAATAAAAAGATGATAACGGACTTTTCAAAAGATAAACTATCAGTTAAAATCTTTGACTTTCTGTTGCCTGTAATTTATGGCCTTGCTTTTTATTCTTGGATCATAATCTCAGAAAAGATATTACATAACCTAAACTGCCCGAATTACGTCCCCTATCTCTTCTTTCTCCCTGTTGTTGCAATGGAAATCTGGACGGCTTATTATTTATCGCCGAAAGAAAAGATCTTAAAGTTTAAAAAGGATTTGAAAATATTCCTGGCTAATATAACTTTTTACAGATTTTTAGTAAAACTTTTTTTGACGGTGATTGGCGTATTAATTTTTGCATTCCGCCATCTACTTTTTCAATACTTATTTTTCTTTCTATGGGTAATATACCCCCTTCATCCGGATATCTCCGGCTTTGAATGGATGAGCTCCCACAGCCCTTACGTGTTACAGTCTCTCTGGTTGTTTCCTTACGCCCGGCCGTTTAATTCTTTGATCATACTTATACTGGCGGCATTGCTTTATTTCTTCCTTTGGGTAAAACGAAGGGCGGGCCGTATATTTTTTAGCATCTCTTTTTTCATTATATTCCTTGCTGTTTCGTATATTTTATTTTATTTCGACGCTGCAGGAGGGCAATCAAAAGAAGAAGTAATTAAACAGCCGGGGGTATCGATCATACTGCCTTATGGTAATTTTTATTGCGGAGAACGCCTGCCGCGTTATCCCGCAAGATATATATTACCCTTCAGGTTCCCCCGCTGCTTACAAGGAGACTGGGAAAAAGCGAAGCTATATGTAAGTTTTGGATCCATCTGGGGCCACCCCTTACATTGCCCCCATTTAATTGCTTGTGACCTGGATGGAAGGAATTTGCAAACATTTTTATTTTCAGGCAGGCAAGTTGAGCCGTGGCAAAAGACTTTTCGAGAATTTCAGCTAGAGCCTCAGACTAAAGACTTTTATATATCCAGCTGGTCACAATCTTTCAAAATATACCGCGTTGACCGGACCAGTTTATCGGTTCTTGAAGAGATCCCGTTTGATTACCTGAAAGAAGAGTTTGTAAATTATAATCTTTTTGATATTGTTTCCGATGAACAAAATAATCGTTTATTTTTCATTACGGGTCAGCCTCCCTTGATGGCCAAGGTAAATCTTATCGAAAAGACAACGAAAGTCATGAATTTAACAAAAATGGGGATTACCGAATTAGGATCAATTATTCATATCATGCGTTATGATAAAAAGTTAAATAGGATTTACGCCATTGTAGTGACCGGTGATAAAGGAGGGTTGTTAATCGAAGCTGACCCGGAAAATATGGCGCTTACCCGTATGCTATCCTTGCCCGGTATTGTCATGGTCTCTTTAGAACTGGATCCGGAAAACAATGAGATCCTGGTAGGGATGGGATTAAAGAAAGCTATATGGGTGATCGACCGTGAAACATTCAAAATCAAATCCTCGATCCCAATACCCTTCCCCTGTATCCGCCGTTTTGATATCGACAACGAAAACGGATTCCTCTATGTGGTGGATTATTTACATGGCTATCTTTATGTCATAAGGAGGGATTCCGGAGAAACCGTAACAAGATATAAGGTGGGAAATAAGCCTTTGGGCATGGTTCGAAACGGCTCAACAGTATATGTCGCTTCAGTTCTTGGAATTATTAAAATCGATACAGCCGATCTTCCTGCTCTCAAACCTGTTAAGTAGATTAGTTAAACTGATTAAAGAGAAAAATAACTTAAATCCCTCGTGAGAACTGACTTTATATTGCTTCATCCCCCAACTGTTTACGACTTCAGGAACTTACCGATAATGTATGGCCCTGTAAGTGATGTAGTCCCCTCAACTCCTATCTTTGAGATGTACCCTATCGGCTTTTTCCGTATCGCAGGATATTTAGAAAAAAACGGGTATAAGGTCAGGGTAATAAACATCGCTTTCAGGATGTTACATGATCCCAAATTCAATGCGGAGCGGCTCATTAGAAACCTGCGCCCCGCTGCTTTTGGGATAGATCTGCATTGGTTAGCCCATGCCCAAGGGTGTTTAGAATTGGCTAAATTGATCAAAGCATGCCATCAGAATATACCGGTAATAATAGGCGGGCTCTCCGCCTCCTATTACCATGAAGAACTTATCAAATGTCCGCAGATAGATTGTATAATCCGGGGCGATGCTGCCGAAGAGCCAACCTTACAGCTGCTGCGCTCATTCAAAAATAATAGGCTGCCTGAAGACGTACCAAATGTCACATGGAAGGATAAAAATGGCAAAGCCCATATTAATCCCATTTCTTATATACCAGCTAACCTTGACGATGCCCTTATAAGCTATAAGAAGATTATTCATTCGATAATCCATTCGGTAATTAGATATCGCGATCTATTAAGTTACACACCTTACGCAAATTGGTCAAAGAGCCATCTAGCCGGTATACTGCTGTCTCATGGTTGTATGTATAACTGTATAACCTGCGGGGGATCATCATTCAGCTCCCAAAGGATCTGTAACCGCAAAGATCCGGTTTACAGGGACCCTGACTTGGTAGCGGAAGATATAAAAAGCATAGCGAGCTATATGAAATCATCGATTAGTATATTGGGTAATATTCAAGGAGTTCAATATGGATATGCAAAGAGATTGCTAAGAGCGATCAAGCAAAGAAAGATTCGCAACCAGATACGTCTGGAGATCTTTTTGCCCGCGGAGAGAGAATTATTGGAGGAAATAGCCGGCTCTATTGAAAACTTCGTCTTTCAGATGTCGCCAGAGTCTCATGATGAGAAGATCCGGAAAGCTTTTGGCAGGCCATATTCCAATGAAGCCTTGGAGAGGATGATCAAAACATCGATAGAATTAGGATGCAAGAGGCTCGACCTATTCTTTATGATCGGCCTTCCATATCAAACCCCTGAATCTGTGCAACAAACTATCTCTTATTGCCGGACCCTGTTAGAAAAGTATGGTAAGGATAAGAAGATACATCCATATATAGCCCCATTGGCTCCGTTTCTAGACCCCGGGAGTATTGCCTTCGAACAACCGGAAAAGTATGGGTATAAGTTATTCTATAAGACATTGGAAGAACATAGGCAGGCATTGTTAGCCCCCAGCTGGAAGTATACTCTTAATTATGAGACTGAATGGATGTCGCGCGATCAGATAGTTGAGGCCACATACGAAGCAAACCTCAAGATTAATAGACTAAAAGTAGAATATGGCTTATTAGATGTTCGCACTTTTAATAAGCTAGAAGCTCGCATCAATCAAAGCATGGAGATCATGCGTAAGATCGACAGGCTCGTGCTTATAAATGACCAAGGTGAGAAAGCGCGCCAAATAGAAAAATTAAAGCTGTCTGGTGCTCCATTGGACATTTCTTCCATCTGCGATAAAAATGAATTACGGGACTTATTACACTGGCCAATTGCGCTATTTAAACTTAATATCTTAAAGTTAATGCGGGATATGATCTTTTCACTTTCCGCTTAATAGAACTTCGATCTTTTCTTTAAGTTGTTTTGCCGTTTCGCTCTTTACCCCTATTAGATTGACTTTCTCCAGCGGATCGCTGGACAAATCGTATAACTCTTCATTTTTCCCGTTCAAGACATAGCTTTCGCCATCCATATTCATATCTGATATATATTTCCAATTTCCAATCCGGCAGGATATTTTATCATTTTGCGCCTGCGCGTAAATATATCTGCCAGAAAAAACCTGTTTATCTTGTTTCATCAAGGGAAGCAAACTGATACCCCGCGCATAATCGGGGATTCTTATATTTACTAAATCCAGGACTGTCGGCATTAAGTCGATGCTTTGAACGAGTTCAGTCACTTCGAGATATCCGCCGTTTTTTGGCAAGAATATGATAAGAGGGATATGGGTTGCTTCTTCATAAAGGGTACCGCCGTGTTCGATTGAGCCATGTTCAAAGAATTCCTCTCCGTGGTCCGAAGTGATAACAACGACCGTTTTCTCAAGTAAGCCGGAATTTTCTAATTCCTCGATCAATATCCCCAGCGTTTCGTCCATTTCATGGATCTCTGCGTCGTACAGGGCTTTTACATATTCCATATCGGACTTATTGGATGTATCTATACTTTCCCAGAAGATCCTGTCAAACAACATAGGCAAAGATTGGAGGCAATCCGCTTGAAGTTCCTTGAACCTGCGCATTATATCCTGATAATCTTGCCCCTTTAAATTATCAATATCATATTGTTGCAGGAAAAGATGCTTATTCTTTTCTATCGAGCTCTCAAGGAAGATAAGAGAAGGATTGTTGATTATCCTTTTGATAGTTTTCTGAAATAACTTCTTATAACTGTTCGGTATGGCCTCGCTGATCTTATCAGTGAACATGAGGATGCTTTCATCTGAGGCAAAATAAGGGGAGTGGACCCTGTCCGTATACAACGCCATAAAAAACTTCTTATCCCGGTTATCCTTATTTTTTATCCAGGCAAAGGCGTTGTCCCAGGCGATGTCTTTTCTTCCTTCGGGAAGCTCAAAGAAAGGCGTGTCGGGAAGATGGCTGTATTTTTCGTCAAAACCTCTTCCTGTACCGCGGGATATATCTACCCAGGGATTATCCAAAGGCCCGATCCATACTGTTTTGTAGCCGTTTTCTCTTAAGATCTGGGTCAAAGTCGAGTTTTTTATGTTCAGGCTCGTCGACTCCAAAGGAGAGAATACCCTGTGCTCATGGGGATGCATGGAAGTAAATAATGACATCTGGCTTGATAAAGTAATCGAACTCTGGCTGTGGTTATTCTTAAAAACAAAAGATCTTCCTGCCAATCTATCGGTGTTGGGGCTTGTATTGCGAGAATATCCGTAACATCCGAGGTGGTCGGATCTTAGCGGCCCCAGAGAAATAAGGACTATATTGTATCCCTTATAATTGAAGAGTTCCCGGAAATTACTTTCACTTCCGCGACTGGAATAAAGAAGGCTGAAAAGCAATAAGAAGAACGCGAATGCATAAATGATTTTCCGTAATTTGATTTTCACGCTTTTTAAAAGGATCACCAATATCCGCTTTTCCTGATCCTGTTCCACTTTTCCAAGTGCTGGCTGTTTACTTCAATGCGTTCTACGGTATCTATTCTTTGTCCGGTTAAATATTTTAAAGCGTCTTGCAGATATTGCCTATCTTTTGCAAAGTATTCTATGCAGTCTATTTTATTTTTGGCTTCGGCCATTTTCCCGCGCAATATCTCCGCGGGTTCGAGGCTCAGCTTATCATCATCGCTGGATATAATGACCAATATGCCGGAGGATATTTTGCCATAATCGGCGGTATTAACTGAAGCATGGACCTTATTATACAATGCCGGATCATAAAAAGGAGCGCCGAAATCCATAAGGATCATAGACCTGATATTTGAGGGATGCATGCTGTTAAAAGCCGCCAGTGAACCCAGGCAAAAACCGATCACATGGATGTTATTCTTATCGACCGCCGGGTCCCTGAGCGCCTTTTCCAGTGTTTTTTTGCAGCTATATTCTGCTTCGTCAAGGGCTTTTAACGGGTCTTGCGAAACAGGTTTTCTTTCGGGGACCCAGACAAGGAATCCCGCATCCGATAAGACCCGGGAAATCTCTTGACGAGTGAATGGTTCATTTTTTTCATAGCCCTGTCCCTCGAGGTAAATCACTAGTGGGTATTTATCAAGCTGTCTGGAAGGCCTGGTTACGGCCATATCAGGTCCGCAGCCGCTTAAGGAACAAACGGTAATAAATAAAATAATTGCTTTCTTTTTTACCGACAGCCGATAAAAACGGCCATGCGAATATGTCATTTTTGGCCTCTAAGGAAAGAAAGTATTTTCTGCGCGTACATCTTGTTGGCATTAACATTGGGGTGATTATCAAAAGGCAGATTGGTATTCTCCTTTGCACCCAGATCCACTGTGATATTAGTGTTCGAGATACCTTGGTCTTCGCAGTATTCCAGCATATCTTTCGTCGCCGGGTCAGAAACTATACCTGCGACCACGAACTTCACGTTGTGATCTTTGCATAAATTATAGAATTTCTTTATCAACGCCTTGGAGATATCATGGCTGTGGATAAAAAAATCCTCTATTTTACTATACGGCTCTTCCAGCCAGCTGATGAATGCTGAATGCCGCGTTAAGGGCAGCTCCTTGTAAACAAATTCACTCATATACCTGCGTAAATTCCCGTTACGGTCGAACCTGGCATAAGGATAAAACAAGGGGCCAAGATGGCTAACGGGCACAAGTGTCTTCCTGAAAGACCTTAAACAGGAGTTTCTCGGGTCATGAAACGATGCATACGCGACAATGATTACTTCAGGAATATTTCTTTTCTTAATAGCTTCCTCGAATTGTATCAACGACTGTAATGTACTGTAGCCTTCCTGCCCGAAGTTAATGATTTCATAATCAGGCATCATTTCCTGCAATAGCCAGGGGAAAGTTTCGTAATCATTGACTATGCCATAAGTAAAAGAGCAGCCGAAGATCCAGATCTCATCCTTATTGCCGTTGGTTTCATATGTTTCTAAGGGATGGGTAATCCTCAAGTGATTATCTAAATTTGTAGCAGTAAAAGAGAAGGCTTCGTTTATGACCATTTTGCGTTTTCCCGGGGCATGCGCGTATCCGAGCTTTTCGTGCCCGATGACCCACTTATTTTCCGGCTCTACCCTGATATTTGCCGGTTTCGGGTCCCAAGGTTTCTGCCCTGAAGCCCTTAAAATGATCTCAGCACAAAAAAAGATCAAGCATCCTAAAAACATGGCTTTTAAAAACCGGAGCAAGGACGATTTGCTATTCATTAACACCTCTTTTTTTATAGACGTATACCGGGCTTTCATCCGGTACTGCGGTCTTTAATATGAGACTGTACGCTCCTGCGATATCGGGGGCGATGTATTCCAAGCTTTTAACGCTGATTATAAAATCAAGCTTGGCCGAATGCATCCAATCTTTGTTGCTGTAAAGCAGGCTTATAACCTTATAAGGTAACCTCGCCGCGTTCACGAAGTATTCCACCGCAGAATTATTGACGACCATGAAGTTATCGCGCCAAAAATCGCCTAAAGTCCCGGGGTCCGGGTCAAACCAAGCTACCCTTTCACAGTCAATAGCCGCGTCGGTAACACCTATTTCCGAATATTTGCTCCCGGGATTATTCAGTTCTATAGCTTCGATTATTTGTTCCAGTTTCCAGTCGCCTTTTCTGGGAAAATGATAAAAGAATTCCCCAATGGGAAGTATGTGGCAGCTCTGGCTAAAGTCAAAGGATGTTTGTCTTTTAAAAAAACTGTCGCGGATTTTTATTGACGTTGGGAAACTAACCCGCATTTTTGTTTCTTCGGGTGAAGTATAGGATATGATCCCGTACTGGATCAGCGCCAAAACAACGGTCAACAGGATCGCGGACCTTTTCAGGAATTGATTTTTTATTTTTAATATGCCCGCCCCTGAAATGAGGGCTATAGGCAGTAAAGCGGGTATGGTGTCGGTCATGTACCTGACGCCGGCAAATATAAATAAGGCGTAAGGGAGAATGAACCACAATAAGAAGATTAAGAAAGATTTAGCTTTATTTTTCAATAAAAAAACTGAGCCTATAAGAAATAGGGCTGTAAAGAACGGGGCTATCTGGTCAAATGTCAAAAGCTTGGCGTAGTAAGTGACCGATGAAAGGATGGTTGAAGGGCCGAAGAGATGTGTTTTCGCGTATTGGTACTTATTCCAGGCGGATTGAAGTTCAAAAAGCTTAGGCAAGTGCCAAATACCGGCTATGATCGCGGCCAAAACCAGCGCAACCCCCAGATTAAACACCGATTTTTTGCGCAAATGGATAGATTCACGGTTAAAAACAATATTTATTACAGCCATGGCCAAAGGAGCGACAAGAAAGATTACAAAAGTTTGCTTGGTTAATATCCCGATCCCCAGGGATACGCCAAACAGCGCGGAATAACCGCTGCGCCTGAGATTATCTGAATAAACCAGGCAACAAAGGCTAAAGCCAACCATCGCAAGCAGGGCAAAATCGAGCAGGAATGTCCTGGATAATCCAAAAACATAGGGATACATCGATAATATAAAGGCGGCGAACAGTCCGGTATACTTGTCTTCGTATTTGCGGCCGATAAAATATACTGAAAAAAACAATGCTGCCGCAAAAACCATATTCGTCATCACTAAAGCGATTATGGAGTGTCCGATCACAAGGCTCATTAGCGCAGCGCAAAAGGTAAAAAATGGGGGGTACATTTTATCCACATCAAGCAGCCTTAGGAAAATATCCGGGGAGGGGCTGGTCAATATCTCTGAGTATTTCAAACTGCTTAAAAGATGGAAGGCCTCATCCGAGGTAGGCGGCAGATCATCCAATTTAAGCCAGATGGAGTTGTTTATGCCGTAAAATAAAAGGAGCAGGGATATAACAAAAAACCAAGACCTGTTTCCGGCAAAAGTCTTTTTTACTGGGATCGGCATTTATAATATGCTTTTACCTGTATTTAAATATATTCCCGGATATAAGGCCGTTTAAAAAATCCTGATGCAGGCCTTTGGCTTTATGCGCGGATCCGCTGTTTATTTTTACCGCCTTTTTCGCCGCCTCATGACAGTAGCCGCATATCCGGCACGATCTTGACTCGCAATTCTCCTTTAAGAAAAATTCGATAAAACCGTCTAAGGCGCGGTTTTCGATATAAACGTCAAAATCGTTCATAATGGATTTTACCCGGTAAAGCTTGAAAACATTCACGTAAAACGGCCTGAAAAAATACCTTATCTTGCTTAACAGGTCGGACCTGGAAACCGCCAAATTAGC
Source organism: Candidatus Omnitrophota bacterium (assembly GCA_028716705.1). Classification (GTDB taxonomy): domain Bacteria; phylum Omnitrophota; class Gorgyraeia; order Gygaellales; family Profunditerraquicolaceae; genus UBA1562. The sequence goes on from JAQUPI010000007.1 coordinate 42,291, forward strand.
GGAAGGGTGAGGAAGCAGGTCCAGGAGGTTTCCGTCGTAGCGGTTTTTCGCATAAGCGCCTGCTATGCGTAATATAGCCTCCGTGGTCATTCCCCGGTCGATTATCTTAAGCACGTCCACTCCCGCCTCTTCATAATATGGCACGTCCTCCGGCCTGATCCATGATGCCCGTATGAAATTAACGGGCTCGCTTATCCTTTTTAAACGGCAAGCTATCATGCAGTAATCAAGAAAGTAGTTTCCGAGGGTATTTTGCGAGGCGTGGGCGCTGACATTGGCATGATAAAAGTAATTGGGACAATGGAAAAAACAGTCTTCGTTCGCGACCAGCTTTATCCCGCACTTTACGTTCTTTCTTATTTCTCTTATGGCGGGAAAATTCCTGTTGAGGTCTATCTGGGAAAGGGCGATCTCGTCTGCCCCGAGATCTTCCCACGCTTTGGCCTGGGCAATCGAATGGATCTGCGTCATGCTGGAAATGGTCATCCTGAAAGCATAATTTTTCTTTATCAGCTCCGCGAGATAGGGCGAGGAGACGCTGACCGTATCCACTCCTATGCGGTCCAGCCAATCAAGCAGGCTCCTTATCTTCTTTTGGCCTGAGCGTATCCATTCCCTGTTACCCAGGCAGGATGCGTTGAGAAGATAATTAAAATTGATGCCGTATTTTTTAGCCTCTCTGACGCAAGAAGATATTTTTTCCCTGGAAACATACGGGTTTATGCAGGAGGCCCTTCCTCCCCCCAGAAAATCCTGGGAAAGTTTCCCGTATATTTCCGTTATTTTTTCCTTGTCCAACCTTTTTAATAAATCAGCCTGACCGTTGAACGGAATAGAAAATTTCATTTCTTCTCTTCCTCCCCTGGCTTCGGCTTAAGCCATTTTAAGGCTTCGCTGTCGAACCTTTGCATATACAAGACAATAATATTCTTTTTATTCATTTTTACCGGCTTAAAGTTGTCGTAAATAAAGAAGCCGCTGACTTTAATTGCGCGATCAGCTGTCTAGACGAAGATACCCGGCAAGACCGCTTGAAGATATAAGCCGGCCTGAAATAAAATCTTCTATACGCCCTTTTGATCTGTTTATCTAAAAAACCGGCGCTCAAAAGCGAATTCGAACTGTAAGACCTATTATACCATCTCTGGGTCAGCGAAGCATTTGCGTCTTCGGGAAGACCTGATAATTCGTAGAATTTAGTGGAAGGGAGAGGCGTGGCCACCAGGAATTCCGCGTAATCAAGATCGAGTTCTATGGCAAAATCTACGGTATTCTTGATCGTACTTTCATTATCCCCGAACATCCCCAGCATGAATGAACCGGAAACTTCCATGCCTGCCGCCTTAGTAAAACGAACGGCGTCTATAGATTCTTTCAGGGTAACTCCTTTGTTATTTGAATCCAGGACCTGCTGCGATCCGCTCTCAAAACCGTAATTTACCTGGTAGCAGCCGGCTCTCTTCATGATAGAAAGCAGTTCCATATTTATTCCTCCGACCCCGGCAAAGCATCTCCAGCTTAAAGGATAATCCCTGCGGATGATTTCTTCGCAAATATTAAAAAGCCTTTCCCGTTCGAACGTCAAAGACTGGTCCCTGAAGACCAGGGAACGGATCCCGTACTTATAAACGATCTCGTCTATCTCCTCCATTACGTTTCCTACGGAACGGTACCTGACCTGGTTCATATACCAGATATTGGTCGGGCAGAAAATGCATTTAGAATAAGGGCAGCCCCTGCTTGTAGAGATGGTAGTGAAAGGATTTTCCCTGGCGTAAGGCGCGATGTATCTTTTATTAGGCAATAAATCCCGGGCCGGGAAAGGAAGCGAATCCAAATCCTGCAGAAGGGTCCTTTTTGTCTGAACTAACTTCCCGCATGTTTGATATGCGATATTTTCAGTAAACATTCCGTTAACAATATCCAGAAACGGCTTTTCCGGTTCTCCCAGAATAACGTAATCTATATGACCGCAAGATAAAGCCGTTTCGGGTCCAGCGGTAACGTTTGGGCCCCAGATGATTATTTTTGCGTCAGGCAGTGCGTTTTTAAAATATCGGGACAGATCCATATCGTATTGAATACTGCCCCAGGCCGAAGGTATGCCGATAAAATCCGGATCTTCTTTAACGGCTGTCTTCACTAATTCGGGGACAGCTATATCCAGGGTACTTGCGTCTAACAGACTTACTGAAACGCCGTGCTCGCGCAAAAGAGCCGCTGTATACGCCAAGTCCAAAGGCGGATAAACCATAGAGGTGGGGATTTCTCCTCCGGCGTAGTCGCGCAAAAAATGTATACGTTCCTTGTTATTTATCTGGACGAGGGGATTAACCAGAAAAACTTTTGTCATATTTGGCCATTCGGGTTTACAAGTAAATATACCGTCAAATTCTTAAAATGTTTAACTTCTTTCCTGACATATTCCTTCTCCAATAATTCCAATTTTATGCGTTCTTTTGAACCAGGCATGCAGGCGATCTTGAAAGGATCCCAGCTGGCAAATACCAGCCATAGCCGTTTGTGGCCCTTTAAGGGAAAGTCTGTTTTCGTCAAAAGCTCGCCTACTTTATCCCAGCTTTTGAAGGCAGCCATTTCGCCTTCTAGGGTCCAATGCAACATCAGGGATATTTCATCCTGCTTGAAGGACCGGCTGTTCTTGCCTGCAGTCTTATTGAAACGGTAATTAAAATAATAGCGGAAAGGAACAACCGTATTGCATTCGGTATGGAATATGACGTCCCCCTCCTGGAAGTTTTCATAAATGTACCGGGCCGATTCCCTGCATTCCGGTTTTTCCTTTATCCCGATGTGCTCTTCCTTTACTGCAGAAAGGTGGCCTTTGTAATAATTATTCAACGCAAGGCAGTTTAACGTAAAGAGCGGGACAAGAACCATTATTGTCAAATTTCTCTGCAAACAGGCAATGCCGCCCCCGGCGATCAAATATAGGAAAATAGAACTGGGTATCAGATATCTGTCGGCGTATGCCATTTGCCTGCCCGAATACATCACCAGGATAGGAAAAAGAAAACACGATAAGCAAAGATATAACGCCTCTTTTTGCCTTACTTTTACTAATGCCAAAAAGAATAACCCGAGGAACAATAAAGAGGCCGTTATCCAGACCCAGCGAACAGCGTTATACCCTATGCACATATTCTTGAACGTATAACATAATATCGGTACCCGGGAGCTGATCGCTTCAGAAGCAGTGGAAACGAAAATGTAGGAGGCGGCCTGCTTGAGCCCTCCGGCGCGGGCCAATTCTATTAATGTGAATATTATCCCGGGCATGATCAAAAACGCGATTATCCCAAGGCCCGTCGCCCACTGTCTGAAGGAATATTTGAACCTTTTACGCCAGAAGATGCAAAATACGACCTGGGCGGATAGGACAAAAACGGTAGCAATGTGCATATAAAAATTTACGGCAGAGGATATTATATAAACCCATAAATAGCGGTATTCCCCGCTGTGCAGGAATTTCCAGAGAGAGTAAACCGCAAGCAAGGTCAATAAAGATATGAGCGAATACATCCTGAATTCCTGCGAGTAATAAACATGAAAAGGCGCCATCGCTATAATAAAGGCGCTGGCTAATCCGGCCCGGCGGCCGAAAAAAAGCTTGCCTACCTTGTATATCAGGAATATGCAGAGTATCCCAAAGATTACTGAGGGTAACCTGAGCATGAATTCCCCCTCAAAGAAGCTGCTCCAGAAAGTGCTGAACACCCTGTAGCCGTAATTGCTTATATCCAATCCTTCCCTGCAGAGCTTGTCCCACATGAATTTCAGGCTTGGCCAGAACCCCGCCGGCCCGGACCTGAATAATATAAAAAGCGATTCATCAGCCCAAAGACTCTCCTGGCCTAATTTGTAGAGCCTTAAAACCGCTCCTGATAATAAGGCCGAGATGAGAAATGCCTTAATTCGAGGTTCCTTTTTCATCTTTTCTCAGGTGCAAAAATAACGCGAAAAAACCGAGGATCTGAGCTTTTAATTGGAGCCAGGACTCCGCGCAAAGCGCCCTGCGCATCATGTATGCGGCGCGGAAATAGAATTCTCTTCTCGCCCGGAAAAGAAAGTCCGTAAGCTCCTGTTTCTTCAGCGATTCCGGCACATACATGATATCGTTGTGATCCATCATGCTTGTCCTTTGATTGAAATCAAAGCGATAACCTTTTTCGGTGAGCATTTTGTAGATTTCGCTTCCGGGAAAAGGCATAAATTTGATAAAATGCGCGTAATCGATAGGCAGCTCCTTAGAAAAATTTAGCGTCTTACGCAGGGTTTCCTTTGTGTCCCAGGGAGTTCCCACGACAAAATCCGCCCGCACGCTTAAACCCGCCTCTTTCGCCAGGTAAACCGCCTTCCTGTTATCGGCGAGGGTAATCTTCTTCTTCAGGCGCATTAGCACATTCTCGTCTCCGGATTCCAAACCAAACAATATCTGCCAGCATCCGGCTTCTTTCATGCTTTTTAACAGCTCTTTTGAAACGCTGTTGACCGATGCGAAACAGATCCAGGGTATCCTGATTCCGCGTTTTTTTATTTTTTCGCATATCTCAAAGATCAGATCTTTATTCCAGGTGAAGTTATCATCATAAAACCTGATCTCCCGCGCGCCGAATTCTCTTTGCGCCAGCTCAATCTCATCCAGGATATTATCCGCATCCCTTGTCCGGTAAACCTGCCCAAAGACCGCCTGATCGCAAAAAGTACATCCCATGGGACAGCCCCTGCTGCTCATAAGCGTGGCCACAGGCATCTTCCGGTAAGAAGCGGGAAAGGGGCTATATGCTGAAAGCGGAGGCAAAAGGTGCCTTGCGGGAAAGGGCAGTTCACTCAAGTCGCTAATAAATCCGCGCCTGCCGGTCTGCAGCTCGTTACCGTTCTGATCATGATAAACCAGCCCGTCAATATCTTGCAGGCGGCTTAATCCTGAAGTCTCGATCCGCTTTACCAGTTCTAAGAATGTAACTTCCCCCTCTCCGATTACGCCTATATCAAAACTGCCCGAAGACATAGCTTCCCGGGGCAGGGCGGTAACGTGCGGCCCTCCGATGACAATAACGGACTTGGGAAAAAGCTTTCGAGCCTGGACGGCTACTTTTTGGGCGCTCGCAAAAGATATACTGGTTGCGGTGATACCAAGGACATCGGGCGAATAACAGGTTAAGGAATGGACTAGATCCGGCATGTAAAGTCCTAGCGCGCAATCAAGAATCTTCACCTGATAATTATTTTTTTCCAAAACGGCGGCGAGGTAAGCCAGCCCTAAAGGAGCGACAATCTCCAGGATCGCTTTTTTGCGTTTATCTTTAATCACACATAGCCATTCTTCTAACGGCGGATTGATCAAAGCTACTTTCATGGGATTATTCCCTTAAAATACGCTTCAATACATAGATGTTCTCTTTTCTGAACTTAAGCGCGTTATAATACTGTTTTCTCCTGTAGGCCTTAAAATCCCACTCGCTTCTTAAGCCTGAAGTATTCTTCGCCGAAGAAAAACGGTGCAAATAATCTCCCTTGCGCAGGGAGGGGGAAAAAGAAATTATGTACTCCGGATCATATTTTGGCTCAATATACGCTATCCATTTGGGTGTGGTATATTTATCTTCCTGATTTGCCTCTATTTCTTTTCTTCTTTTTTCTACCGCGCTATCAGAATAGACCAAATACCCCCACTCATATCCTCCTTCTATATTGTTCGCGGCTACCCCTTCCTTAAGCAGGTCATTCGCCGCTTCCCAGCGGGCCTGGTTCCAATTCATATAATCTCTTGTTCCCAGGATCGAATAAAAAGCCATAAGAGCCAGTCCGGCAATTACCGCGGCCCTGCTAAATCCTGTCTTTTCTAGGACCTCTATGGCCAATAAAATAGCCATAGGCAGGAAATAGACCAGGTTGTGGTCCGCGTAACGCAGCATAAAAAACAGCATAAACATCAATTGCAATATCCCGATTATGAAGATTAAATTGCGCTTATCCTCCCTGAAAAGTGTCGGGAGCCTGACCAATAAGGCCATTGCCAACGCTAATGCCGATAAAAAGGAGATCAAAGTTATAAACATCTGCTGGCCGGAGTTGAAGAATATCGATTTGTCTCCAAGGATACTTACCGGCCCTACTCCCCATTTATGCATGATAGCCAGGCCGTACGGCATCAAGTTAGTATCCAAAAAATTACCGGAAACTACCCGCGGCAGGAAGCCAAAAGCCAGCTTTATGGTTATAGCCGAGAAAATTAATCCGGCTATCGCGATCTTTTTATCTTTGAACGCCTTTTTGACTGCGGAAAGGCTGCCCAACAATAAGGGTGTAATGAATATTCCCAGGTATAATAACACGATAAATAAATTCCGGGGAACATCCTTAAGGTAAGAAAACCGGTCCGAGTATGAACTGGAGGCTGCGGAAAGAGGATGATAAAACGCGACTATCGATCCCGGCAAATAAAAAAGGATATACCAGGTTATGTAAACGCAGAATACGATAAACGGGACAATACAACTGAGTATAATTTTTTTTAGTAAAATCCGCTCTTTCTTTTGGGTCAAGAATAAATAAAGGGCAAAGGAAAAAGGAATAACGGCTCCCTGCTGCTTGATCAGTAAGCTGGCAGCGCAAGGCAATGAAGCGAGGAACAATGTCCTGTCGCTACCTTCATCCAGACCCTTAAGGTATAAAAGAACGGAAATAAGCATTAAAGCCAGGCAGGGGACATCGAGCATAAAAGTAAAGGTAAGGAAAAAATACACGGGGTTAAGGATAAGACAAAGGGCGCCCAACGCGCATAATTCTTCTTTGATCCTTAACCTTTTTAATATCAAATAAAAGCTGGCTGACCCGGCAAGGCTTAGGATAAATGTTGAGAGGTTGAGCATCCCGAAGGAAAAGCCTTTAGAAAATAAGCAGAAAAAAGAGCCCCACAAAATCTGCGGTAAAAATGAGGTCAGGCATAATTGGGGAAGTTTTAACTGATAAGTTTTTAAAAAATCCCTTACTGCCATGCTGTATACCCAGGCATCTCCGGAAGGAAATTCCCTTAAGGGCGAAACCGCCATAAAAAAAACAGCGTAAAGAATAACTACAAAGCCTAAAAAATGTTTTCCGTATTTCATCGGCTAACCGCCATCTTTATAGAATATTCTCCAAAAGGCAGAAATGACATTGCACATTAATTTTGAACAAAAGAAAACCATCCTCCTTATCAGCCTGGAATTGGATTTCAGCAAATATGGGAAAAGAAACTCCGCTATCCTGCAAGAGCTCTTGCATATTGTCTGCTGCAATTTCATCCTGAAAGATTCCTCTTCTGATAACCTCCCGCGCGGCTCGCAAAAACCCGGAATGAAATATCCCAGCTTAGGGGTCAGAAAACCTTCTCTATTGGTATCCGCGCTGGATCTAATGAAATCTTTAAAAGAAGACCTGGTCCTGACTATGCCGTATTTCGATGGATCAAGGGATATGGGGCTTGCCGGCTCAATTGCCGGACTGCTGGTAGAAATACTGATGATGTTCTTGAAACGCCCTCTTAACGTGTCCTGGAAATAAAGGGTTTCTTTAAAATCGCCGGCTGTTTCAAAAGGCAAACCGCATGAGAAATATAAATATACCGGAATATCCAACGATTCGATCGCCTCTAGCTTGTCCGCCAGCTCTTCATTATTGTAATAGAACCCTTTATTCAGTTTCCTGATCTTCTCGGAACCTGACTCAGGCGAAATCCCGATATGCAGCTTAAACCCTTCCGCGCGCAGGCCGCTAAACGCGTCTAGGACGCTTTTAGGAGGCAGGGCCCAGCATTCGAGGAAATAGTCCATCTTTATATCCTTCGATTTTAAACTCTCAAAAAGTTTCTCAAAATAATCCCGATGATTGCTGAACGGAAAATATGAAATGTAAATTTCCTTGAACCCGTAATCCCGGGCTTCCGTAATAGTTTCCAGGACTTTCTCGACCGAGCGCACGCTGACCCCGCTCCTGCCGCAAGTTTGGACTTGGCTTAATTTTGAACCTCCGCAATAACTGCAGCTTACCATGCAGCCTTTGCTTATAAGCAAGGGGAAATAAGGGGGCGGGCCCATCTTTGAGAATATCTTCGCATTTATCCCCCTTGGCCAACGCGCTCCGCGCATGTCCT
>JAQUPI010000008.1 GCA_028716705.1 Candidatus Omnitrophota bacterium
CCTGTATCCGAACTAAGAGGCGCGATACCCCTGGCATTATCCTTCGGCATGCCTTTAGGCAAGGCCTTTTGGCTCTCCGTGATAGGTAATATTATACCGGTTGTTCCGGCGCTCTTTCTCCTGGAACCAGTCTCCAACAGGCTGCGCAGGTTCAGGCCATGGGCGCGTTTTTTCGACTGGCTCTTTGAACGCACAAAGAAAAAAGCCGACACGATCCAAAAATATGAGGCGCTGGGATTATGCCTATTTGTGGCCATACCCCTACCGATGACCGGCGCCTGGAGCGGGGTAGTGGCGGCCTCATTATTCAAGATCAAATTCCGCTACGCCTTTATCTCCATATTGGCCGGCGTTCTTTTAGCGGGATTAATCGTCTCGACCTTATGCGGATTGGGCCTGGCCGGCTGGAAATGCTTTAATCCATGAAAAAACTACTGATATTTTTATTAGGGACAGCGCCCATTTTATTAGGCGCGGCGCCTTCGCCCAGATATATTTCGCTCGCGCCCGCCGCCACGGAGATTTTATTCGCTCTCGGGCTCGATAAAGAGGTGGTCGGCGATTCCACTTATTGCAACTATCCCGAGCAGGCAAAGCGCGTCCAGAAGATAGGCACTTTCTCCGATCCGAATATCGAAAAGATAGTCTCCTTAAAACCCGATATAATCTTCACTACCGGCCTTGAACAGGCGCCGTCAGTCACTCTTTTGAAGCGGCTCGGCTTCAGGGTGATCGTAAGCGACCCCAAAAACATCCGCGAGCTTTATGATTCCATCAAAGAAATAGGCAGGGCGGTGAACAAAGAAAGCCAGGCCGATAGCATCGTCAACCGTATCAGTGGAATCATCCTGAAGATCGGCGAAAAGGTCGAAAAAATCCCGCGGGCCGCGCGCCTGAACGTCTTCATCGAGATCTGGCACGACCCGATCATGACCGCCGGCCCCGGCTCATTCGTCGATGAATTAATAAACCTTGCCGGAGCCAAAAATATCGCCTACGACGTTCCCCGGCCATACTCCAGGTTTTCCGCGGAAAAGATCATCGAAAGGGACCCCGACGCGGTCATCCTCTGTTATATGCAAAAACAGGACGCCGTAAGAACAGTTTCAAGAAGGCTCGGCTGGCACAATATCAAGGCCGTGAAAAACAACCGCGTCATCGCCGGTATAAATCCCGACCTGATCCTGCGCCCGGGCCCGCGCATCGCCCAGGGCCTGGAAGAAATTTACAACAATCTTTATAATGAGTAAAAAAATATTCCTTTTGCTTATTTTGTTCTTATCCCTAAGCGTATTCACCGGACTTTATTTCGGCGCCGCCGAATTAAGCCCGGATATCTTCCGCTTGAGGCTCTGCCGGATCATCACCGGTCTGATCGCCGGCGCGGGGCTTGCCGTCTCAGGGGTGATCTTCCAGGGGATACTCAGGAACCCGCTCGCTGAACCCTACGTGTTAGGCGTCTCCAGCGGGGCCGGCGTAGGCGCGGTCCTGGGGTTATTCTTCAACCTGAGCCTGCAAACGATCCCGGTATTGGCTTTCTTCGGCGCAGGGATAACCATGCTTATCGTTTATAACCTGGCTAAAGTCAACGGCCGGGTCTCTACCCAGAATTTACTCCTCTCCGGCGTCATCGTCGGCGCGGTATTCTCCAGCATCCTGCTCTTCTTAGTCTCTATCTCTCCCAACGAAGCCATACACGGCATCACCTGGTGGCTTTTGGGGAGCCTGCAGGTTTTCGATATCCCGCTTTTGGCCACCGTCTCTATCCTTGTCCTCTGCGGGATAGGTATCGCCCTGTTCCTGACAAGAGAGCTCAACGCCATCAGCCTGGGAGAAGAAGAGGCGCTCCACCTGGGAGTTAACGTGGATACGGTAAAAAGGCTCCTTTTTGTGGTTGCCTCCCTGATCACCGGAAGCATCGTTTGCGTCTGCGGGATCATCGGCTTTATCGGGCTGATCATCCCGCATGCTGTAAGGTCGATCATAGGTTCGGACCATAGGCAGGTACTCCCCGCCAGCGCGATAGCCGCAGGAGCGTTCCTGATCCTCGCCGACACCCTGAGCCGCGTCATAATGCCTCCGGTGGAGATCCCCATCGGCGTGATCACCGCGTTTATCGGCGGCCCGGTTTTTATCCTGTTGTTGCGCAAAAAAATCAAATCGCCGTTTTAGCCATGGAAAAACTGATACAAGTAAAAAATATTCACAGCGGATACCACAAAAAAGAGGTCCTCAAAAACATTTCTTTCGAAATAGAAGAGGGTGAATTTTTAGGGATCATCGGCCCCAACGGCTCAGGAAAATCAACTCTGCTGCGTTCACTAAGCCGGGTGCTCAGGCCTTTAAAAGGGAATATATATTATAAAGGATCGGATTTATACGCCATTGCGCTAAACCAAATAGCCCGTGATTTCTCTTTTGTGGCGCAAGACACCCAGGTAAATTTCCCCTTTTCGGTATGGGAGATAGTCCTCATGGGCAGGATCCCTTACTTGTCCAGGCTGCAGCCGCAAAGCGCCGCGGACCTGAAAGCCGCCAAAGAAAGCATGAGCATCACTGATACACTTAAGCTGGCCGGCAGGCAGCTTAACGACCTGAGCGCCGGCGAAAAACAGATGGTGATCATCGCCAAGGCCATCGCCCAGGAACCAAAAGTCCTGTTCCTTGATGAGCCCACTTCACATCTGGATATAGGCCATCAGGTCAAGATCCTCAATCTGCTTAAAGGGCTCAACCGCGATAAAAAGATCACCGTGGCCATGGTCCTGCACGACCTGAACCTCGCCGCGGAATATTGCGACAGATTGATCCTGCTCGATAACGGCTCGGTCTATAAGTCCGGCCCTCCCGGAGAAGTATTGACTTATGAGAATATAGAAGAGGTCTACAAAACCCTCGTCATCGTCAATAAAAACCCCGTCAGCGGAAATCCCCACATCTTACTCGCCCGGAAAAACATCCCCTAAAAGCAGGGACGCTCCTTCGAATTGCATCTTTATATAATCAAATGAGTTATAAGAGCTCGTTTTCCATTACTAAAAAATCCTTGACAATATTATCGAACTGCCTTAATATCTAAATCACAATTAGGTGTATAGGTTAAGGGAAGGCTGTGAGAATCAGCCGCGGTCCCGCCGCTGTAATGAGGAAGCGAAACCTTCAAAAATAAGCCACTGCCCCAAAAGGGGTGGGAAGGCGAGAAGGGAGTAGGAAAGCCTCAAAGTCAGAAGACCTGCCTGTACAAAAAAGCCTCGCGGACAAGGGCGAAGTGAAATCAGGGTGCAGCCCGTAGAGCAAAATGCTTTACGGGTTTTTTGTTTGTCCGGGAAAGGATTGGGAGGAATGAGAAGTAAAATATTAGCGGTAACCTGTATCGCCGTCTTGACGGCGTCAGGCGCCTGGGCGGAGGAAGGATCGATCGAATTAGACCGGATAGTGGTCACGCCCGGCAGGATGGAGGGGCAATTAGCGGATGTTCCCGGAAATGTCAAGGTAATCACCGGCGCTGAAATTCAGCGGTCTAACGCGAAGACCATCCCTGAACTGTTAAACAGGCAGGGCGCGGTCATAGTCAGGGATTATATAGGCAACGGCAAGACCACTAATGCCGATATCCGCGGGTTCGGGGAAAGCGGGATGAGCAATGTCCTGGTATTGATCGACGGGAGGCGCGTAAACAACATCGACTTATCCGGAACGGATTGGACTCAGATACCCATATCCGCGGTGGAAAAAATAGAGATCATCCGCGGCGCCGCCAGCGTCCTCTACGGCGATAACGCCTCGGGAGGCGTTGTCAACATCATCACCAAAGAGCCGTCTGAAAAAAGATTCCAGATCAAGCCCGGAGCGCTCGCGGGAAGCTATAACACATACGGTGAGAATATAGAGGCTTCCTTCAACGCCGGAAAACTTTCCGGTTTTGCCTTATTCGACCAATACCGCACCGACGGATACAGGGTAAATAGCGACCTTATCCGCAACGACATAAACGGAAAAGCTGTCTTCAGGATCAACGATAATATAAAAACACGGTTTTCTTTCGGGAACCACGAAGACGAGTACGGCCTTCCCGGCGCCTTGCTGGATGCCGAGCTCTTCCCAAAAGGCAGGCGCGGGACTACTTCTCCCAACGATGTCGCTTCCTCAAGGGACTATTTTACGGAGTTAGGCCTGGAAACGGACTTAAACGCTTTGGGGAAATTAGAATTTACCGGAGCGAGGCGTAAAAGGGATACATCGGCCAATTTCTCCGCCAATTCCTGGATGACCGACAGGGACACGATAACTTATACCGCTGGAGCGAAATACCTGCTGGATAAGGAAATATCCGGCCATAAGAACAAGGCCATTTTCGGCCTTGATTATTTCGACGCCGAACAGGATGTCGTAGACGGAACCACCGCTCCGGATAAGCTCACGTTATCCAAAAAAAATTACGGCATCTACCTTACGGACCAGTTTTATTTAACGGACGGCCTTTCCTTAACAGGCGGTTACCGCCATGAAAGGGCATATTACAATTTCGAGCAGGAAGCGGTTTTGACGGCATCCGATCAGAGCGATTTTTCGCATGACCTGATGAACGCCGCGCTGAATTACAACTACGCGCCCGGATCGAATGTCTACGCCGGTTTTAATCAAAGCTTCAGGCATCCGCTGGTTGATGAGTTCTTTGTAAGTAAATATGATTTTGGCTTCGGGCCGGGAGGAGGCCTGAATGCCGGGCTGAACCCGCAGACCTCGAACAATTACGAAGCGGGCATACGCCACGCGTTCAACGATAAAATTTCAGCCGGCGTGACGGGATATGTCATGCATGTGCACAACGAGATCTACCTGGAGCCGTCGTCCTTCAGCAACGCCAATTACGATAAGACGGTGCACCAGGGCGCTGAATTCAGCCTGGAAGCGAAATTGAGCGAAAGGCTCAAGCTTTTCGGGAATTACGATTTTACCGACGCGCATTTCAGGGGCGGAATATACGACAAGAAAAAGATCCCGGCGGTCCCTAATCACAGGTGGAGCGTCGGCGGCGAGTTTAAACTGACCCGCAACTTGAGGCTGTCCGCGTCCGGCAATTACGTGGGGGGGCGTTATTTCATCAGCGACCAGGTAAATACCCTGCCCCGCATGGCCGCCTATTTTGTCACCGACGCCAAACTCATTTTCGCGAAAGACGCCCTGACCGCCTACGCCGGGATAAACAACCTCTTTAACGAGGAGTATTACGAATATGGAGTGGCTAATTCTACAAGGACCAGGAAGAATTATTATCCCGCTCCGGAAAGAAACTTTATTCTCGGAGGCTCTTATAAATTCTAGCAGTTAAGGGACACCCTTTTTGCCAATCGGGGGACACCCTTTTTGCCAAAGCTAAGGGTGTCCCCCCCCCAGCCTTACTTGCAATATTGCGCTTCATCGCGAATTGTGCTAATATAGAACCATGTTTTCCAATAACGCTTTCCGTATCGCGCTTATCGTCTCCGCGATAGCCCACGGGTTTATCTTGTTCCAGAACCCCAACTTTAACCTGAATCTTTTCCGCAAGGATAAAGTTGAGCAGCCCGCCGAAGTCAGTTACCTGGAAAAGATCAAGGTCGATCCGCCGAAGATCGCGGCCCCGAAGACCGAGCCTTTATTGAAGCTTTCCTCGAAGATCACCTCCAAAACAGCGCCGCCTCCCTCGATAGACAAGGAAAAGATCTTTAAAAGCAAGGAGATGATCGCCCGGCAGGCCGCTTTTTCAAAACCGTCTTTGCCCAACCTGGCGAAGCCGGATATCATCGCCGTAAAAAAGAAGATCTCTCTGCCGCCCATAGACATGCATAAGATCAATAACCCCTCCTACATTACTTACTATCAAATAGTGCGGGAAAAGATCCGGCGCGCGGCTTACCAGAATTATACCCGCACGGAAATAGGCGACGCCTACCTGACGTTTTTAATACTCTCGGACGGCTCGCTTAGTACGATCCGGCTGGTAGAGGAGAAATCTTCCCCAAGCCAATATCTCCGGGAGATCGCCCTGAGAAGCATAAAAGAGGCCTCGCCCTTTCCGGCCTTTCCTTCGGAATTGGATTACCCTCAGCTTTCATTTAATGTAGTCATCTCGTTCGAGGTAGAATAACTCCTTCGCTAAAACCAATTGACAAAAGCCTGCTTAACGATATAATGAGCCATTAACCAAATAGGAGGGGGAAAGATGCATAAAAAAGGTATAGCGTTTCTCGTATTAACAGTGTGCGCGCTTTTGCTGTACGGATGCGAAAAGGGAAAAGTTACCCAGCTGGAAAGCGAGATCGCCCAATTGAACCAGGCCGTCCTGCAGAAAGACGCCGACATCAAGGCGCTTACTGACCAGGTAAACGCGAAAGACGCGGAGTTAAACGATCTTCGGTCGCAATTGAATAACGCCAGGAATGAAGTTGAATCTGTCAGGAATGAATTGACCGCGCTCCAGGGGCTTAACGTCCCAACCGTCGCCCCCGTATCCGAACCCGAGCCTGTCCCGGTTCCTCCGGCAGAACAAGCTCCCGAAGGCGAACCGGTTCCTCCGGCAGAACAAGCTCCCACCCCGTAATACTCAAAAAAATATTAAGGATTGGAAAGGCGCCTTTTTTAAAGGCGCCTTTTTTTAATCCGGCGCGGCCACCCGCGGATCCCATAAGTTGCGCTCATTTAAATTGACAGCCGCAGTAATTATGCTAAAATATTCAGACAAAGGAGATGATGAAAAATGCCAGAAATAGAAGTAAAGAAAGACGAATCTTTCGAGTCGGCGCTACGCCGTTTCAAAAGAAAGATCGAACAGGAAGGTATCCTGCGCGAGCTAAGGGACCGTAAGCACTACGAGAAACCCAGCGAGAAAAAGAGAAGAAAAAGCAGGGGAAGAAGATAACAGGATGGGTTTCGCTCTTTCTACCTCATGGAACGCCTTCCGCTGCACCGACGGAAAGGCCCTGGTATCCGAGATAAGGGCCGCCGGTTTTCAGGAAATAGAGTTAAGCTTTAACCTCACCGCCGAACTGGTGGATGATATAGAAAAACAGGCCCGGGCCAACGCGATAAAAGTCACAAGCGTCCATAACTTCTGCCCGATACCGCAAGGCCTCACGCGCCAGGAAGCCCTGCCCGATTACTACCCCTTATCCTCAACCGACGAAGAACAAAGGCAAAAGGCGCTGTTCCACACCAAAAAAAGCATAGACACAGCCGGCCGGTTGAACGCCAAAGCCGTAGTTTTGCATTGCGGCAGGGTGGAGATCCCTGACAGGATGCCCGAACTGATCAACCTGTATAAAAACGGCAAGAAACACACGCCTGAATATGAGGATCTAAAAAACAGCATTATACGGGAAAGGTCCGCTCACAGCGCGCCCTATCTCGAAAACGCCCTGAAAAGCCTCGATGAGCTGAACCGTTACGCGAAAGATAAAGGCATCCGCCTGGGCGTCGAGACGCGTTTTTATTACCGGGAAATACCGTCGAAGGAAGAAATAGGCGCGATCCTCAAGGAATTCAAAGGCTCGAATATCGCCTACTGGCACGATACGGGGCATGCCCAGGTCATGGAAGACCTTGGCCTGTGCGCGCGCAAAGAATACCTGGAATTATACGGCCGGGATATGCTCGGTATCCACTTGCATGATATATCCGATTGCGTTGACCACAAAGCCCCGGCCCAGGGCGAGTTAGACTTTAAGCAGTTCAGGCCTTACCTGAAAGAAGATACCATCAAGGTCATAGAAGCGCATCACCCCGCGAATGCCCGGGACTTGATAAAAAGTAAGGCCTTTTTAGAATCCGTCTTAGATGGAAAATCCTGAAAATATAAGGAAGCCCGCCGCGGCAGGCACATTTTATCCCTCATCAGCCGGCGCCCTGGAAAAACAGCTTGCCGGACTGATAAATAAAACCGCGGTTAAAACGCGGTGTATCGCCTGCATGCTGCCTCACGCCGGTTACGCCTATTCCGGAAAGGTCGCCGGCGAAACGCTTTCCAGGGTGGATATAAAGGATACAGTCATTCTTTTGGGCCCCAACCATACCGGATACGGCGCGGCGTACAGCTTAATGGCCGAGGGGGCCTGGCTGACCCCTTTAGGCAAAGTCAGGATAAACTCCGGTTTCGCTAAGGCGCTGCTGGAGCGTTCCAAATATCTCGCGGCCGATAACCAGGCCCACATACACGAGCACTCTCTGGAAGTTGAGCTTCCCTTCCTGCAATACTTAAAGCCCGATTTCCAGATCGTACCCATAACTTTTCTGGGGGATGATCCCGCGGTTTTAAAACAGATCGGTAAAGATATAGCCGATACCGTCATCGGGCTCGGCTTAAAAGATTCCGCGCTCATCGCCGCCAGTTCCGACATGACCCATTACGAATCCCGGGAAGAAGCCGGAAGAAAAGACCGGGAAGCGATCAAGGCGGTGCTGGCTTTAGACGCGGATAAGCTGTTAAAAGATGTTTCGCGCCTGAATATTTCCATGTGCGGTTATGCCGCCGCCGCGGCGATGATCTCAGCCGCGAAGGCGTTGGGCGCCAGATCGGGCAAATTAATAAAATACCAGACCAGCGGCGATGTAACAGGTGATTACGAAAGCGTAGTCGGCTACGCCGGCCTAATAATAACCTAGGGACACCCTTTTTGCCAATCGGGGGACACCCTTTTTGCCAAAGCTAAGGGTGTCCCCAAAGAGAAAGAGCGCTATGGACGATCAAAATAAGAACATCGACGAAAGCTGGAAGGAAGCCGCGGAAAAAGAGAAGAGGAACCTGGAGAAGGAAGGCAAACCCGTAATGCCCGAGCCGGATTTCAATTTTTTCATCACCACACTCTCGCTGCAGGCGTCGGTGGACCTGGGCGCGGTGCCAAACCCGGCGACCAATAAAACCGAGGAGAACCTGACCCAGGCAAAGTTCCTCATCGACACCTTAGGCATGTTAAAAGAGAAGACCAAGGGCAACTTGACCGCCGAAGAAAACCAGCTGCTGGAGAATGTCTTATACGAACTGAGGATGCAATACATCGCCAAAACCAAACCCGGAGGAATAAAATGATCGACAAAGAGCTGTTGGACATCCTGGCTTGCCCCGCGTGCAAGGGGGATGTGGAACTGAAGGATAACAAGATCGTCTGCAAAAAATGCTCCAAGAAATACCCCATCAAAGACGGTATCCCGATAATGCTCATAGATGAAGCCGAAAATTAAAAAAATCCTCGTCATTCACGGCCCTAACCTGCATCTTCTCGGCCAGAGAGAGCCCGACGTCTACGGGCGCGTCACCCTGGAGCAGATAAACTCCGGCCTAAAGAAACTGGCCGCCAAAAAAAAGGCGCGCCTGGCGATCAAACAGTCTAACATCGAAGGCGAAATAGTGGACTTGATCGGGAAGATGAAGGGCAGATTCGACGGCTTGCTCATAAACCCGGCTGCCTACACCCATACCAGCGTCGCCATAAGGGACGCCATCGCCGCCTCCGGCCTGCCCGCGGTCGAAGTCCACCTTTCCAATATCTACACCCGTGAGGAATTCAGGCAAAAATCCCTGATCAGCCCGGTAGCCAAAGGGACGATAATGGGTTTCGGGGGAAAAAGCTATGCCCTCGGCCTGGAAGCCTTAATGGACCTTTTGGGATAACGCCTATGGGCCGCCTGAATAAAATATCCGCCAGGCTGGAAAAGGCCCCCTTCGACGGACTGCTCATATCCTCGCCGGCGAATATATCCTACCTCTTGGGCTTTACCGCCCGCGACGCTTACCTGCTTTTATCCAAAAGAACAGCGGTATACTTCACTGATTCAAGATACTCTGAAGAAGCAAGGCAGCCCCTGCGGGGGCTGGCCTCTTTACGCCAGATCACCGGCCAGGCATTCAAAGATATAGCCGATACCTGCGCCTCCCTAAAGCTCAAGCGCGTCGCCTTCGAGGAAAGATGCCTGCCCTTTGCCCGCTATAAGCTCCTGAAAACAGAACTGCGCCGCGCCAATAAAGGCGCGCTTATCCCCTCTTACGGGCTGATCGAAGAATCGCGCATGGTCAAAGAACCCGAAGAGATAGAGCATATCCGCAAAGCCCTGAAGATCACCCTTAAAGCCCTGGATTTTATACGCGGTTTTATCCGTCCCGGGATAACCGAGCTCGATCTCGCCGGTGAATTGGAGCGTTTTATCAGGCAAGCCGGAGGCCGCGGCCCGGCTTTTGACATCATAGTGGCCTTTGGCCCCAACTCCAGCCGGCCTCATCATCTAACCGGATCGAGGAAGCTTAAAAAGAACGAACCGGCCCTGATCGACCTGGGAGTCGACTATAACGGCTATAAATCCGACTTGACAAGGGTTTTCTTTTTGGGTAAAATGAGCGTTACTGCCAAAAGAATATACGATACAGTGCGCCGGGCTCAGGAAAATGCGATAGAACGGATTCAGCCTGCCGTAGAAGCAGGCAGTATCGATGCGGCTGCCCGCCAATATATTACGCAAAAAGGATATGGCGGGTTTTTTGGTCATAACACCGGCCACGGCGTAGGGCTGGAGATCCATGAAGAGCCCAAAATTTCCCGGGGCTCGAAAACCAGAATAAAACCCGGGATGGTTTTTACGGTCGAACCCGGCATCTACCTTCCCGGAAAATTCGGCATAAGATTGGAAGAGATGGTTTTAACGACAGAGAAAGGATGTGAGGTAATCAGTGGCGCTCTCAATAAATGACGTAAAATCCGGTTTGACCATACTGGTTGACGATATAGTGTATCTGGTCATAGACACCCAGCATGTAAAGCCCGGCAAGGGCGCGGCTTTCGTGCGCGCGAAGCTGAGGAACATGAAGAACGGCAACGTGCAGGAAAAAACCTTTCGCGGCGACGAAAAGATAGACGCCGCCTACGTAGACGAACGTAAGCTGCAGTACCAGTACTCCTCAGGGGGTATGTACCATTTTATGGACCAGGACAATTTCGAGGAGATCGCCGTTAACGAAGAAGCCCTCGGCGATAAAAAGAAGTTCCTCAAAGACAACCTCGAGGTCTTGGGTTATTTCTACAAAAACGACACCTTGAACATAAATTTGCCCAATTTTATAGAGTTCACCATCACGCATACTGAGCCAGGGATAAAAGGGGATACGGCGAAGAGCGGCACAAAACCGGCCACCATCGAGAGCGGAGCGGTCATTCAGGTGCCCCTTTTTATAAATACCGGTGATAAAATAAAGGTGGATACCCGCACAGGGGACTATATCGAAAGGGCGTATTAATGAATATCAAAGAGATCAAGGAAATGATCACCCTTATGAATGAAAACGGGCTCATGGAACTGGAGATCGAAAAAGACGGGACGCGTATCAGGTTAAAGAAGACCGGATCCGGAGGGGAATCAGCGGCCCCCGGCGCCATACTCTTCGAAAAGACCAGCCTGCCGCGAGCGCAAGCCCCCGCAGCTGCCGAAGAGGCGGCGGAAAAACCCGAAGGGAAATCAGTAGAGATAAAAGCGCCTATGGTCGGGACTTTTTACCGCGCGCCGTCCCCGGATTCGCCTCCATACGTTGAGTCAGGCCAGATAATCGACCCGGGGCAGGTAATTTGCATCATCGAAGCGATGAAATTGATGAACGAGATCAAATCCGAGATCAAAGGCAAGGTCCTGGATATCCTGGTGGATAATACGGAGCCCGTGGAGTTCGGGCAGCCGATGTTTCTTATAGAACCTTTATAGAGATTACCCCGAGATGTTCTCTAAAATTCTCATCGCAAATAGGGGCGAGATCGCCCTTCGCATAATACGCGCCTGCAAGGAATTAGGCATCCGCACCGTCGCGGTTTACTCCGAGGCGGACAAGAACTCACTGCACACCCGTTTCGCTGACGAGGCCATCTGCATAGGCAAGGCCGCCAGCAGCAGCAGCTACCTGAACATCCCCGCCATCATCAGCGCCGCCGAAATAACCGACGTGGACGCGATACACCCCGGATACGGATTTCTCGCTGAAAACCCCCATTTTGCCGACATATGCGAATCCTGCCAGATCACCTTCATCGGCCCCACTCCGGATAACATCCGCCTGATGGGCGATAAGATGGCCGCGCGCTCCAATATGCAAAAGGCCGGGCTGCCGATAGTGCCCGGAAGCATCTGTGTCGTCAAAAACAAGGAAGAAGCCCTGAAGACCGCCAAGAGGATCACGTATCCCGTGATCATCAAAGCCGCGGCAGGGGGCGGGGGCAGAGGCATGCGCGTGGCGCATAACGATATCAGCCTGGTAAGCGGGCTGATGACCGCGCAGGCGGAAGCCGAGGCAAGTTTCGGCAACCCCAATGTCTACATCGAAAAATACGTTGAAAAACCCCGCCACATAGAGATACAGATCCTGGCGGATAAATACGGCAGGGTGCTGCATTTAGGCGAGAGGGACTGCAGCATCCAAAGGAGGCACCAGAAATTACTCGAGGAATCCCCGTCTTCGGTAGTGGACAACAAGCTCCGCCGCCGGCTGGGGGAACTCGCGGTAAAAGGCGCCAGGTCCATAAACTATGTCGGCGTGGGCACCATAGAATTCCTTTTGGATAAAGACAGCGATTTTTATTTCATGGAGATGAACACCCGCATCCAGGTGGAACACCCCGTTACCGAGATGATCACCGGCCTTGACCTCGTCAAAGAGCAGATCCGCGTGGCGGCCGGCGAAAGGATACACCTCCAGCAGGAAGATATCCAATTCAGGGGCGCGGCGATCGAATGCCGTATCAACGCCGAGGACTATGAGAATAATTTCATGCCCTGCCCGGGAAAGATAGAATCGGTCATCTTGCCCGGAGGCCCCGGCGTGCGCGTGGATACGCATATTTATTCCGGCTACGAGATACCGACTTTTTACGATTCCCTTTTGGCTAAACTCATCGCTTACGCCCCTACGCGCGAACAGGCGATACGCGTAATGCGGCGGGCGCTTTCTGAATTCCACATCTCACCCATAAAGACGACCATCCCCTTTCATTTAAGGCTGCTGGAAAACCCCTTATTCTTGAAAGGCGACATATCCACCCATTTTGTGCAGGATATGCTTAAATCACCGGAGGAATAAAATGCGCGGCGAAGAATCTCAAACCGATTTGGGTAATATAAGGATACATAAGAATGTAATAGCTTCGGTTGCCTCCATCGCGGCCACCGAGATCCAGGGCGTAAAACGCATCGGCGGGGATCTCAGGAGCGGCATCTTTGAGTTGATCGGGAAAAAAACCCTATCCGCGATAAAAGTGGATATCGATAAGAACGACGAGATCAGGCTGGAAGTGCCGCTGGTCATAAAATACGGCTCCAACATCCCTGATATCGCCAACAAGGTCCAGGAGAGCATCCGCGAGGCCCTTGAAAAGATGACTAATCTCTCCATAAAATACATAAACGTAAACGTGCAAAGCATCGAAAAATAGCAGGGACGCTCCCTCGGCTTATAACTTTATATTACCCAATGAATTATAAACACTCATTTTCCGGAGCATTTTAATCTCATACTAAAAGGAGAAAAAACATGCGCGTATTTACAGTCCTGGGGATTTTATTCTATGCCATAGTCCTCATCCTTATCGGAATGGTACTCATTGTCTTCTCCCTGAATTTCCTTCAGCCGCAGGATATCACCAATCTTCTGGTATACCTGCAGTTCAACACTAATTCCCGGATCATCGTCGGGCTATCGGGTATCCTGCTGATCACGATCAGTTTTTCATTCGCCCAGCTCCTTCTCGGGAGGTTCCAGAAGGAAAGGAACATCGCCTTTACCACCGCCTCCGGGGAAGTGACTATCGCCCTTTCCGCCGTGGAGGACCTCATCAAGCGCCTGGCCGGGGTCATCCCTGAAATAAAAGAGCTCAGGCCGGACGTGATCGCGACCAAAAAAGGCATCATAGTAGATATCAGGGTCGCTTTAAAGTCAGAGGCGAATATACCGGAACTTACCGGCCGGCTGCAGGAGATAACCCGGTCAAAGATCCAGGAGATACTCGGCATCGAAGAGCAGATAATCACCAAGATCCATGTCGTAAAAATCATCTCGCATCACGATATAGATAAAAAGAAAAGGGAACAACCCGAAAAAGAGGAACCAACGATCCCTTTCGGCGGCTACGGAAGACTAATATAAATATAGGGACAGCGCCCTATTTAAAATATAGGGACAGCGCCCTATTAGATACAATAAAGGAGGATTAATAAAATGGCTAAAATTGGGATTCTTACTGGAGGAGGCGATTGTCCGGGCTTAAATCCCGTGATCAGAGCGGTCGTAAGAAAAGGCATCAATGAAGGTTATGAGATCGTAGGCATAAAGAACGGTTGGAAAGGGCTGATCGAAGACGATCTGATCAAGCTGGACCTGTTCAGCGTCTCTGGTATCCTGCCTAAAGGCGGGACCATCCTGGGCACCAGCCGCACCAATCCTTACAAAAAAGAAGGCGACCTTCAAAAATTAAAGGACAATTACAAGAAGACCGGCCTCGACGCGTTGATCGCCGTCGGAGGAGAAGATACCCTGGGAGTCGCCTCGAAATTGATAAAAGACGGGGTCGCCAATGTCGTCGGCGTTCCCAAGACCATCGATAACGACCTTTCCGCGACCGATTATACATTCGGTTTCGACACAGCGTTAAATACCGCCATGGAATGCATCGACAAGCTGCATACCACGGCGGAGAGCCATCACCGCATCATCGTCGTGGAAGTAATGGGCAGGCACGCCGGATGGATCGCCATTGAGGCGGGCATAGCCGGTGGGGCGGACGTGATCCACATCCCCGAGATCCCCATCGACATCGAGGAGACCTGCAGCGTCATAAAAAAGAGGCACAGCCGCGGAAAGACTTTCAGCATCGTCGTTGTCGCCGAAGGCGCCAAATTCAAAGAAGGCCAGATGGTCCTTCAGGAGGAGAAACTGGATTCCTTCGGCCATGTCCGATTGGGAGGGATCGGCGATAAACTCGGCGAAGAGATAGAAAAAAGAACAGGGTTCGAGACCAGAGTAAGCGTCCTCGGACACATACAAAGAGGAGGCACCCCCACAGCCTTCGACCGGATCCTCGGCACGCGCTTTGGAGTCAAAGCGGTGGAATTGGTAAAGGACAAGAAATTCGGGAGGATGGTCGCCCTTACCGGCAACAAGATCGTCGATGTGCCCATAGAAGAGGCCGTTAAGGAATTAAAAACCGTGGATATGGAACTTTACGAGATCGCTAAAGTATTTTTTGGGTAAAACCAAGGTAAAAAAATGAGAGACAGAATAAAGGACATTTTACTGGAGAGCATTCAGGTAAAAGAAGAATTACTGCGCTCGTCGGTAGGGATCATCAAGGAGATATCCGACATCATGATCGACAGCCTCAAGAAGAACGGCAAAGTCATCCTTTTCGGCAACGGAGGCTCAGCCAGCGACAGCCAGCATATCGCCGCGGAACTTGTGGGCAGGTTCAAAAGGGACAGAAACGGCCTGGCGGCCATCGCCTTGACCACGAATACCTCCATATTGACCGCTGTCGCCAATGACTACGGCTATGAGCAGGTATTCGCCAAGCAGATAGAAGCCCTCGGCTGCAGGAACGACATAGCCATAGGGATATCTACCAGCGGCAAGGCGAAAAATGTCCTCGCCGGATTCAAGCAGGCAAAGAAGATGGGGATAAAAACCGTCGCCCTTACCGGCGCCGACGGCGGAGAGTTAGTCAAGATCGCGGACGTGGCCCTCGTGGTCCCGTCTTCCATCACCGCGCGGATACAGGAATCCCACATCACCATCGGGCACATAATATGCGAGTTAGTGGAACAGGCTTTCTCTCAGTAAAAACGGGGTCAGAATTATTTTTTTCAAATGCGCCTACTGAATGAGAAGATAATCGGACCAGCCGGGCTTAAGAGGATTATTCCCCGTTTAAAGGCGAAGGGCAAGAAGATCGTATTCACAAACGGGTGTTTCGACCTTTTGCATTACGGGCACGTCAAGTACCTCCAGGACGCCAAAAAGCTGGGAGACATCCTTGTTGTGGGCGTTAACAGCGACGCCTCCGTGAGGAGAATAAAAGGCAAACCTCGCCCGGTAGTAAACGAAAGGGACAGGCAGAAGGTCCTCGCGGCCCTGGAAAGCGTAGACTACGCGGTTATCTTCGGCGAAGATACGCCGCTTAAATTAATTATAACCGTCGATCCGGATATCCTGGTAAAAGGCTCCGACTGGAGCGCGGATAAGATCGTCGGCGCGGATTTTGTGAAAAGCCGCGGTGGGAGCGTCAAGGCGATAAAATTCATAAAAGGCCGTTCGACCTCAGCGCTGATCAAAAAAATTGCGAAAAAATCCTAAGCCTGTTTACAGGATCATCGATGCCAACATCA
Source organism: Candidatus Omnitrophota bacterium (assembly GCA_028716705.1). GTDB lineage: Bacteria > Omnitrophota > Gorgyraeia > Gygaellales > Profunditerraquicolaceae > UBA1562. Next base: position 16,381 of record JAQUPI010000008.1, read on the forward strand.
ACCGCGCCAAAGAAGGCCTGCGCGTCTGCGAAGAAATAACCCGGTTCATCCTTAACGACCGCGCCTTGACCCGCGGTTTAAAAGGCATAAGGCATAGCCTGGATATCCTGATAAAGCGCCTCCCCGGTAAAAAAGAGCTGTTACAGGAAAGAGAAAGCTCGCGGGATGTGGGAAGGAAAATTTACAAGAATGAATTAAAAAGAAACGGCATCCAAGACATCTTTTTCGCCAACATCCAACGGGTAAAAGAATCGATCAGGGTCATGGAAGAATTCACCAAACTTATAAACAAAGGCCTTGCCGTTAAGTTCAAAGAATTACGCTACGAAGTTTACATCCTTGAAAAAAAAGTAGGGACACCCTTTTAGCCAAAGCAGGGACACCCTTTTTGGTAAAGCTAAGGGTGCCCCCTTTAAGGTAATAAATGACTCAGATAGAATTTGCGAAGAAACATAAAATTAGCCCTCTAATAAATAGAGTGGCTTCGCTCGAAAGATCCTCCTCAGCCTTGATCTCGAAATTGCTCCGCGAAGGCAAGGCAGTGGTCCCCAACAACCGCCTGCGCCGGATCAAAAAACCCTGCGCCATAGGCAAGGGCCTGCGCACCAAGATCAACGCCAATATCGGCACATCCACAGACAAATCCCAGGTCAGCGACGAATTAAGGAAAATGGAAGTCTGCGTAAAATACGGAGCGGACACGGTCATGGACTTAAGCGTCGGCGGCGACTTGCGCCAGATCAGGAAAAAGATTTTGCGACTCTCGCCCGTCCCCGTAGGCACAGTCCCCATATATGAGATCGCGGTAAACGCGCAAAAGGAAAAAGGGGATTTCCTGAAATTTACCGCCGGGGAAATATTCGACGTCCTCGAATCCCAGGCCAAAGACGGAGTGGATTTCTTCACCATCCACGCCGGAGTTACCCGCCAAAGCCTAGGCGCCTTAAAAAAACATAAGCGCGTTTTGGATATCGTCTCAAGAGGAGGCGCGATCCTCGCCGCCTGGATGAGCCGGAATAAAAAAGAAAATCCTCTTTACGAAGAGTTCGACAGAGTATTGGATATCGCTTATCATTACGATATTACCTTAAGCCTGGGCGACGGCATGAGGCCCGGTTCGATATTGGACGCGACCGACCCGGCGCAGCTTTCCGAGCTGAATATCCTGGGGGAACTCGCCGGACGCTGCCGCAAAAAAAACGTCCAGGTAATGATCGAAGGGCCGGGGCATGTCCCGCTGAACCAGATACATAAAAATGTCCTGCTGGAAAAACAGATCTGTAAGGGCGCTCCTTTTTACGTCCTTGGCCCTCTGGTCACCGATGTAGCCGCGGGATATGACCATATCAGCAGCGCCATTGGAGGAGCCCTTGCCGCCAGTTACGGGGCGGATTTTTTATGTTATGTCACTCCTTCAGAGCACCTGCGCCATCCGTCGGTAGAAGACGCGAGGGAAGGAGTGGTCGCTTACCGGATAGCGGCGCACGCCGCGGATATCGCAAAAGGCATAAAATCAGAGCTCGAATGGGACAGGGATATGTCGATAGCGCGCAAAGCCCGCGACTGGAAGAAACAGATCGCCTTATCCGTGGACCCTGAGAAAGCCGGGCGTTACCGGTCTTCCTCAAAACCGCACCTGTTCGACGTGTGCACCATGTGCGGCAAATATTGCTCTATTAAATTAATGGAAGAATGCATGCGGGCGTAGTTCATCGGTAGAACACCAGCTTCCCAAGCTGGATAGGAGGGTTCAATTCCCTTCGCCCGCTCCAAATCTTATGCGTCATAAAGCTTTTTTATATTTCCTGTTTTCAACTTTCTATTTTCTGTCCCTCGCCGGCTGCGCCGTCACCCCTTACGCCGGATCCGCCGCCAAGCCAAAAATTACCGTACCCGGCATTTACCACCGCGTAGAGAGAGGGCAAACCCTCTGGAGGATATCCAAGACTTACAATGTGGACCTCGACGAGATCGCCAAAATAAACCGCATCCAGGACGCCACCAAGATCGAACCCGGGCAGCTCATCTTTATACCGTCGGCGCGCAAAACCAAACCCTTGACCGCCTACTCATCCTCGGAAGAATTCGAATGGCCCTTAAAAGGCAGGGTAATATCCGGCTTCGGCCAGAATTTCGACGACATGACCAACAAGGGCCTCAACATACAAAAGGCAAGGAACCAGGAAGTCACCGCTTCGCGCGGAGGCAAGGTCGTTTTTTATGACAGAAGCTTCAGCAATTTCGGGAAAACCGTCATCATCGACCACGGCGACGGATTCTCCAGCGTTTACGCGAAGAACTCCGAGGTCCTGGTAAAAACCGGGGATTACGTGCGAAAAGGGGGAGTTATCGCCAGGCTGGGCTCATCCCCGGGATTCGGCGAAAAAGCTTATTTACATTTTGAGATCAGAAAAGGTTATACCGCCCAAAACCCTTATTTTTATCTGCCATGACCAGGGAAAAATTTTTCGGCCGCGAGCTTTATCTTGACATGCTGGACAAGCGCGTCACTTCTCTGAAAGACGGCTACCGCCAGAATATTGCCCTCATCGGCGATGAGCTCGTCGGCAAGACAGCCGTCCTGCACCATTTCCTGGATTCCTTCTGCGACAACCGGATAATCGCGGTTTACCTGGAGGTAAGGCCCGAATCCCTCGAAGTATTCGCCAAAAGGTTCATCGGCGTTTTGCTCTATAACTTCCTCATCAACAGCGGCGAAGAAATGCGCGAGGACCTGGCTTTCCTGGTGCGGGCTTCGGAAAAATATATACCCAAAACCGCCGGAAAGGTCAAGGCCATACTCGCGGCCCTGGAAAGAAGAAAAAAGAATAATATTTTTATCGAATTGCTTTCCCTGCTGGAGAGCGTAAACCATGAAACCGGAAAATTCTGCGTGGCCATCTTCGACGAGTTCCACAACCTGGAAAACCTGGGGATCAAGAACCTTTACCCCGAATGGTCCAAATTACTTATCACGCAGAAAAATACCATGTACATAATCATCAGCTCCATGAAGCAAAAGGCCAAGGCCATACTCTCCAAGAACCTTTCTTTGTTATTCGGTAATTTCCAGGTGCTCACCATGGAGCCGTTCGACATTAAAACCAGCGGCGGTTACCTTAAGGCGAGGTTAACCGGGCTGGAACTGCCTGCGGGGATACGCAACTTCATCATCCATTTTACCGGCGGAAACCCATTTTACCTGGGGCTGATATCCGCTGAGCTGTTAAAGGCCGGCAAAGACGGCCCCGCGCCCGCCGACGTCCTGGAGGATTTGCTCTTCAGGCCCGCCGGGATACTGAATCAAAAGTTCTCCAATTACCTTAAGCGTTTCATGGATATCCCGCACAGCCAGGATTACACCTCCATACTCTACCTTATCTCGGAAGGGCATAATAAATTAAACGATATCGCCCACATTTTAAGGAAGCAAAAGAAAGAACTGGCTCAGCGGGTGAACCATCTTATAGAGCTGGACACCGTCTCCCGCAACGGCGATTTCCTGAAAGTCAATGACCGGGTCTTCGGTTTTTGGCTGCGCTTCGTTTACCAGGAAAAAATGAAATCGCTGACCTTCGACTCCAGGAACCAGAACGTGATCTTCAGGGAAAAGATAGAGAGCATGATCCGCGAATTCCTCTCGGACGCCGGAAAATCCCTGGTAGAGAGGACCATGGAAGTGATGCATCTTTTCACCGACGATACCGTGCACCTCGAGACAAGGCGGCTGCGCCTTACGCATTTCCGCGAGATAAAAGCCATGGAATTCGATAATCAACGCATACATGAAGCGGTCATTGCCCGCTCCCACGACGACCTGTGGATCATCGCTTTCAAACGCGGGGTATTGACGGAAGAGGATATCACCGATTTCACGCGGGAGTGCCGCAAATACCGCCATAAGCTTCAGAAAAAGATCATCGTCTCCCTGGAAGACATAGACGCCAACACCCGGCTGCGGGCCCTGGAAGAAAAAGTCTGGACCTGGGACCTGAACAGCTTAAACCAGCTTTTTGACCTTTTTCACCGCTCGAGGATCATCTCGGGCGAAAAAAGCGTAACAGTATGAAAATAGGCGTTATTTCAGATACCCATATACCGGACCGCTCAAGGGATATTCCCAAGCAAGTTCTTGATGCCTTTAAAGAAGTCGACATCATCGCCCATGCCGGTGATATCGCGGACCTGAGGGTCATCGAAGATCTGAAAAAAGTCTGCAAGGAGGTCCACGCGGTCTGGGGGAACATGGACCCCTATGAGGTCAGGAACGCCTTGCCGGAAAAAGATGTTTTCGAAGCCGCGGGCCGCAGGATAGGGCTGACTCACGGGTACGGGCTTCCCACCAGGTTGACCGGGCTGGTCACGGAGATATTCAAAAAGGACAATGTGGATATCATCATCTTCGGCCACTCCCACGCGCCATTGAATAAAAAGATAGGCGACATACTCTATTTTAACCCGGGCAGCCCGACAGATAAGATCTTCTCCGTTTATAATTCATACGGTATAATAGAGCTTAACGATAAAATAGAAGCGCAGATCATCAAGATCATGTAGGGACACCCTTTTTGGTAAAGCTAAGGGTGTCCCCTAAAAACGAAACTTATGGACCGACTTTGGGCGCCCTGGCGCGTCAACTACTTAAAATCGAAGAAACCTAAAGGCTGCGTCTTTTGTAACGCCCTTAAAGGAAAAAGCGACTACATCTTCCTGAAAACCAGGCACGCCTTCGGGATATTGAACATCTATCCGTATAATAACGGGCACGTGATGGTTTCGCCTTTAAGGCACATCGCGGATATATCATTATTAAAAGACGCCGAACTTTTGGGCCTCTTCCGGACCGTCGAGAAGGTAAAAAAGATGCTGGATAAAGCGTTAAGGCCCGAAGGTTACAACATCGGCATCAACACCTCCAAGAGCGCCGGCGCCGGCGAAGCGGGCCATTTACATATTCATATCGTCCCGAGATGGAGGGGGGACGCCAACTTCATCACCACGGTATTCGATACCAAAGTGATCGGGCAGTCCTTAGACCATCTCTACAAAGAGCTGAAAAAACATGCTTGACCACCGCAGGATAAAAGAACTCGAGGATCAATTCCTCGCGCCTTACGCGATGAAAAGCCACGATACCCGCGGCAGGGTACACCTTGAAAAAGAGCACCCATACCGCTCGGTCTATCAGAGAGATAGGGACAGGGTCATACATTCCGCGGCTTTCCGCCGGCTGGAATACAAGACCCAGGTCTTTGTCAACCACGAAGGAGATTATTACCGCACCCGCCTGACGCATACCATCGAAGTGGCGCAGATCGCCCGTACCATCGCCGCGGCGCTAGGATTGAACGCGGACTTGACCGAGGCGATCGCCTTAGCTCATGACCTGGGCCATACTCCTTTCGGCCATTCCGGCGAAGACGCGCTCAACGAACTCATGGCCAAACACGGCGGCTTCAACCATAATTCCCACGGCTTAAGGGTGGTGGATATCCTTGAGGAACGGTACCCGGATTTCCCCGGGATTAACCTGACCTGGGAGGTAAGGGAAGGGATCATCAAACATTCCTCCGCCTTCGACAAATCCGTAAAAATAAAAGAATTCGCCCCCAATGAAATGCCTACCCTGGAAACGCAGGTCGTGGATATCGCCGACGAGATCGCTTACGACAACCATGACCTCGACGACGGTCTCACCTCCGGGCTTCTCAAAGAAGAGAATTTGAAGGAATTAGAGCTGTGGGACAAGATAACCGAGCAAATTGACAATAAATATGCTAAACTATTGCCTGAAAGAAGGAAGTACCTGGTCATCAGGTCCCTGATAGATATGCAGGTCACCGACCTCATAAAAGAGACGGAAAAAAATATCGGGCAATTAAACCTTAAATCCTGCGCGCAGGCAAAAAAGGCGGGTATCAAGATCGTATCTTTCAGCAAGCCGATGCGATCCCTGCGTAAACCGCTGCGGGGATTCCTCATGGAAAACCTGTACAACCATTACCGCGTCATCAGGATGAGCAGCAAGGCAAAGCGGTTCATCCAGGAGCTTTTTACCATATATTTGAACAACCCCAGGCAGCTTCCCGCGCACATGCAGAAGAATTTACCGAAAGAGGGCGCGAGGCGCGTAGTCTGCGACTACATCGCGGGCATGACCGACCGCTACTGCCTGGACGAATATAAAAAACTCTTTGACCCTTACGAAAAGGTATGATGAAAAACAACCATTATCTGGCGCCGATTAACAAATATAAAACATTGATCTCCGCGATACACGCGATCTACCGGCTGGTGAATTCCACCTTTGAATCCCGTGACCTGGTCCTGCGCCTGGCGCGCCTGGTCTGCCAGATATTCAATTCCCGCTGCTGCCTGGTGCTGCTCCTTGACCCTTCGAAAGAATATTCTTCCTTAAGGTGCATGCTCATCGGCAAGAAAAAAACCGTCATCGATAAACGCACCAGGATCTCCAACGCCCTGGAAAGAAGGATCATCAACAAGCTCTCCACGGTACGGAAAGAACGGCTTCTCGGCATACCCCTGATCTGCGAAGATATCGCCGGGCTGATCATCATCAGGCGGGGCAGGAAAGACCGCGCCTTCGACAAGTTCGACGAAGAGATGCTCATGACCGTCGGCGAACAGGCGATCATCGGCGTAAAGGCTCTGCAGCTTTACGAAGAGCAGCAGAGGATAGTCCTGGGAAGCATAAAATCGCTGGTCACCCTCCTGGACATCCGTGTCCCGCAGGAATACACGCATTCCCCGTATTTCAGCCACCTGGTCATGATGCTGGCGCACCAGATGCACCTTGACGAAAAACAGGTGGAGAGCTTAAAATTCGCCAGCATGCTCCACGACGCCGGCAAAGCGGATATCCCGATGGAGATACTTACCAAGACCTCGAAATTGACCACGAAAGAGTTCAATATCATCAAAAAGCACCCGGTTACAGGCGCGCAGATGTTAAAGCACCTGCAGATATTACGCCCGGCGATCCCCATAATCATGCACCATCATGAGAAATTTAACGGCACCGGCTATCCCTCGCGTTTGAAAAAAAACCAGATCCCGCTCGGGGCGCGCGTCATGTCCGTAGCTGATGCCTTTGAAGCCATGGTTTACGGAAGGCCCTACCGCGAAAGGATGGATATACCGTCGGCCGTCAAAGAAATAAAAAAGAAGAGCGGCACCCAGTTCGACCCGCGCGTAGTCGAGGCCTTCGAAAAAGTAGTCAAAAAAATAAAAACAAAAAATTATTTGCAACTCCCCAATAAAAAGTTATAATACATAAGCAGGGACGTTCCCCTGTCTTATAATTACTTATCAGCCAATAACTTGTAAACGCTCATTGTTAAATATGGAAAAAACCAGCCAATTAGAGCTTTTTGACCAGCAAGGCGCTTCTGTCCGGCAGCACCCGCGCGCGTCTTTCGCCTTTTGGGGTTGTATAACCAAATACGAAAAAACCATCCTGCTCATCATCGCTTTCGCCGTGACTGGCATAGCTTCCTTCGCCTTGGGCGTGGAAAAAGGGAAGAATTACGCCACCCCCAAAACCGATTCGCGGCTGGACCTCGCGGCGAGGCCGCCGGCCGCGGAAACCAGGCAAGCGCCCGCCAGGTTTATTTCCGCTCCGGCAGAAGCCGTCAGCAAAGAGCAGCCGGCGCCAACAAAGATCCTGGCGGAGAGTTTCACCGTGCAGGTCGCCTCATTCTCCAGCAATAAAAACGCGCAGAAAGAGGCGGACGCCCTCAAAAAGAAGGGGCATTCGGCGCTGGTCTTATCAAAGGGGAAGTTCAGCATAGTCTGCGTCGGCAAATTTTCCAAGCGCTCCGACGCCGAGATGCTTTTAGCGAAACTAAGAAACAAATATCAGGATTGCCGTTTAAGGAGGTTATGATTTTATGTCTATTCACCCGTCGTTAAAATTATCGGATAAGGATAAAAAACAAAGGTCTGTCCTAAAGCGCACCGAGCGCTTAAGAACAATGCTGGAAAAGGAAGAATGGAAGCCGGGAGACGAAGTTTGCGGCCTGCCCAAAATAAAGACCATCAGGATCAAGATCAAGAAGGAAAAGGCTGAGAAAACCGAAGAAACAGCCGTAGAAGGCGCGACCCCCGCCGCAGCCACAGAAACAAAAGCGGCTCCCGCGGCCGGTAAAGCAGCCGCTCCAAAAGAGAAAAAATAATTAAATAGAATGCGCCAGCCAAGGATCTTTTTATTATTATTCGCCTGCCTGTTCTTTTGCTGCAATCCTGTTTTTGCCGCGAAAAAAGAAACGCCTCCCGCGTCTGTAAAAGATGCCGAGGCGCCCGAGGATGAAGAAACGGAGGCAGCTCCTCAAGATGAAGAAGGCGCGGAAGTCCCTTCAGAAGACGCCGAAGAAGCCGAGCCGGCGCCCCCCGCTCCGGTGCCCGTCCTATTCCAGGGCCAGATAACCTCCGACAAAATAAACGTCCGCACGGACTCCTCAGTAAGCTCGCAGGTCATCTGCGTCCTGAACAAAGATCAAAAAGTAGAAGTCATAAAAGCGATCTATGAGTGGTATAAAATAAGGCTGCCTCAGTCCGCCCCTTCTTACATAAGGAAGGACATGGCCAGGCCTATCGACGGAAAGACCGCCAAAATAGCCAAGGAAAACGTAAATGTGCGCCTGGGCCCGGGTGAAAATTACGCCGTGCTCGGCAAAGCGCAAAAGAACGAGGTCGTAAATATACTTGAGGACGCGGTTTCCTGGTATAAAATAGAGCCGACAGCCAACAGCTTCGCCTGGGTGCACAAAAAATTCGTGGAAAAAGTCCGGCTGCCGAAAAAAGAAAAGCCGGAGCCCGGAAGCATAGTCGTGGAAGGGACCATAAAGCCGTACGCCAAAAAACGCGTCGCGACCCACAGGCTCATCTCCACAAGCGATAAAAAGACCTACTTATTGATCGGCAAAGAAGACAGCCTCAAGAGCCTTAGCGGCCAAAAAGTAAAAGTGACCGGTAAAAAAGTCCAGCCCGAAAGAAAGAAAAACCCGCTCATCGAAGTGCTAAAGATCGAGGCGCTGGATTGAGCCTTGCCGGCCTCTTAATATCCTTCCTGATATCTTTCGGATTGCTCCTCATCGCCATGACCGTGCACGAATTTTCCCATGGGCTGACCGCTTATAAACTCGGGGACCCGACCGCGAAATATTCCGGCCGGCTAACCCTTAATCCGTTCGCGCACATCGACCCGATGTGGACATTCTTCCTGCCGTTATTCCTTTTTATAAGCACGCACGGGCAATTCGTTTTCGGCGCGGCAAAACCCGTCCCTATCAATTACCACAGCCTTAAAAACCCCAAACGCGATATCATCTGGATCGGCCTGAGCGGGCCGGCGGCCAATTTCCTGCTGGCTTCGGTCCTAAGCCTATTCCTTAAATTCTTTCCCACGCCGCCAGGTTTACTTTCCCTGATTCTCGGCAATCTCATCATCATCAACGTGGTCCTGGGAGTATTCAACCTCTTACCGATCCCTCCCTTGGACGGCTCCCGCATACTTTCCGGATTGCTTCCCCCGGATTTAGCTTACACCTATGCCCGCATCGAGCCGTACGGTTTTATCATCCTTATGCTGCTCCTCTGGTTCGGTGTTTTCGGATATATCGTCTGGCCCGCGGTTAACCTTATCTTAAGGATACTCGGAATCACCATATAAAATGCGCGTATTAAAACTTAACCTCAAAAAACGTTCCTACGATATCTTTATCGGAAAGGGGCTTTTAAAAAGCTCAGGGAAATACCTTCGCCGGCTGAATATCGGCTCTGACGCCTACGTCATCACCAATTCCCGGATCAAAAAAAATTACGGCGCCGCGCTCACCGGAGCCCTGAAAAGGTCGGGTTTTACGGTAAGATTCAAGCTGGTCCCGGACACCGAAAAGAGCAAATCCCTGCAAGCAGCCGCCGATGTCATAAAGGATATCGCGCTTTACGATAAAAAAAGGAAAATATTCATCATCGCTTTCGGCGGAGGGGTAGTCGGGGACCTTGCCGGCTTTATCGCCTCCATTTATAAAAGAGGGGTGCCTTACGCGCATATCCCTACCACGCTCCTGGCACAGGTGGATTCGGGCATAGGAGGCAAGACCGCGGTGGACCTCAGCCAGGGCAAGAACCTGCTCGGCGCGTTCTATCAGCCGCGCCTGGTGATCAGCGATGTGTCGGCGCTAAAGTCCCTCGACGCCCGGCAGGTCAAAAACGGGCTTTCCGAGATCATAAAATACGCCGTGATCAAAGACGCCGCGCTCTTTAATTACCTGGAGAAAAATCACAAAAACATACTCGCTTTAAAAGACCGGGCTTTGGAATTCGCGGTAGCCCGCTGCAGCGCGATCAAGGCCCGGATAGTAGGAATGGATGAACGCGAAGAAAAAGGAATACGCACTATATTGAACTTCGGCCACACCATCGGCCATGCCATAGAAGCGGCAGGAGGGTTCGCCGCGTATAATCACGGCGAAGCGGTCGCCCTGGGTATGCTGGCCGCTTCAGAAATAAGCGTGGCGCTTGGCCTCACAAGCGAAGCCGCGCTCAAAAGGATAGAGAAGCTTATAAAGGCCGTAGGCCTGCCCGTGAAAATAAAGGGAATTTCTTCAGATAAGATAATCCAGGCGCACTACCGCGATAAAAAATTCAGCGGCGCGGAAAATAGATTTGTCCTTATTGAAGGCATCGGAAAAACGAGGATAGTAAGGAATGTCCCCCTGGAGGCCGTCAGGCGGGCTTTAAAGAAAAGGATGTAGCGGCGGCTTTTACTTGCCCACCGAAAGTTTCACCACCGAACCCCTGTTTTCCAACTCCACCTCTTGCAGCGAGATCTCACCCACGGTTGCCGGCCCGACCCTATCGCCCTTCTTAACGATCTTGTTATTGATAAGGGCGTAACCTTCGTCCCCTGAAAAGAAGACTCCGCTTACGATCAGAGGAGAGGGAAGATCTTCCCAGGATTCCTCCTCTTCGGCGGCGCTGCTGGTAACAGCTTGCGCGGCAACCGTAAGAGGTATATCCTCTTTGATAACGGCGGCGGGAGATGTTTTCGGCGCGGGCTTGGGTGAAAGCAGCCCAAATAAGATATTCGCCAGTACGCCTCCCACGCAGATCATCACCGCGTAAAGCAGGTACACCTTACGCTTAGAAGCGCTCTGCGGCGCTGGTTTTTGGGCTTGCTGCTCGGGAGAAGCGGGAGCGGTAGAAGCTTCCACTTTTTTTAACGCGTCATGTATTATGCTCATTGCGCAGCGCTCACTTTATTATCGCTTAACTCCGTAATACACCTTTCTATTATCTCGATGCCGATCGACCCGGCCTCGGCCACAAACCCGGCCAAAAGCGCGCGGTCGCAGATAACGTTTATCAGCCTGGGGACCCCGCCGGAAAAATCGAATATCGCCTTAAGGGCATCCTGCGTAAAGCTCGGGTTTACCATTGATCCGGCGATACTCAGGCGGTGATTGACATATTCGGCCGCTTCCGCCGCGTTTTCCAGCGGCGTAATATGGTACCTCACCATAATCCTCTGCTTAAGCTGGCGCAGGTCATAAAGGTCGAGCTTGGAATTCAGTTCCGGCTGTCCCATCAGGATGATCTGTAATAATTTGTCCTTCTCCGTCTCCAGATTCGACAGCAGCCTGACCTGTTCCAGGGCTGAAGGCTTCAAATTCTGCGCTTCGTCTATGATCAGGACCACGTTATTCCCCGCCTCCGATTCCCTTAAAAGAAAATGGTTCAGCTCCCAGATAAAACCTAACCTTGACTTGTTCTTGACCTTTATACCGAAATCATTGACTATCGCTTCCAGCAATTGAATTTCAGAAAAATAAGGATTGAGGATGAACGCCGTCTTGACGTTCTTCGGGAGCCGGTTGAGGAAAAACCGGCAGAGGGTGGTCTTTCCCGTGCCTATTTCTCCGGTCACAGCCAGGATGCCTTTTCTTTGCGCGGTGCCGTAGGTGAGGTGGGAGAGGGCTTCCTTGTGCTGCCTGCTCAGGAAGAAGAACGCGGGGTCAGAGGTTACATTGAAGGGCCGTTCTTTGAATCCGTAAAACTTGCAGTACATGCCCTAATTATAACAAAAAGAGGGCTTTTGTAAAGGATTTGACACCTTTTTAAATCTATGGTATATTATTTCAGGAATTAACGAGGCTTTTAAAATAACAAGAATTCAGAGAAAGGATTGCGATGGCAGCGGAAACAGCACCAGCAGCACCCGCGGCAGCAGGCGCCGCCCCGGTGGTCGAAAAGCAGACCAATTGCCTGGCTTGCAACAAACCCCTTAAAAAACTTAAACTCTATTACCGCGACGGCAAATTCTATTGCAGCAAAAAGTGCTGGCGCGATTTCCTGCGTAAAAGCAAAGAAGAGAAGAAATGAAGCATAAAGAACAGGAAAGAAGAAAACACCCTCGCATAAACCACGCGCTTCCCATCAAGATCGCGGCTAACGGTTACAGTTTCACCACTTCCACGGAAAACGTAAGCTGCGTAGGGGCATACTGCCACCTGGATAAATACATCCCGCCTTTCACCAGGATCGCCGTAAAAGTGGTCCTGCCTGTTGTCTCCGACGGGAAGAAAAAGAATGTCGACGTAGAGTGCAAGGGCGTCATCGTAAGGTCAATGGACGAAAAAAGAGGCGGTTTTAACGTTGCCGTCTTTTTCAACGGCATCCAGGAAAACCAGCGTAAGAAAATATCCGAATACGTCAGCCAATTCCTGCCTCAAAACTCCCTCTGATCTGAAACCTCTAAAACAATGGGTATCATCAGGGATGTCCATCCGGTAAAACTCGTTACCGGCTTTATTTTCAAAGAAGAAAGCGTCCTGGCCAAGGCGGAGTCGGCCTTGAAAAGGGCCTTCGGCGATATGGACTACCAAAGCCCCCACCTGGCCTTTGATCTCACCGATTATTACGCCGCCGAATTCGGCAACGGCTTAAAAAGAAAATTCATCTCCTTCAGAAAACTTATCCCCGCCGGTAAGCTGGCGGATATCAAGGCCCTTTCCAATCGCATCGAGAAGCGCTTATCGCTTGAAAAGCGCCGTTTGATCAATATCGACCCCGGTTATCTGGACATGGCCAAGCTGGTCCTGGCCTCCACCAAGGATTACAGGCACCGGGTCTATCTCGAAAAGGGCATCTTCGCCGAGATCACCCTTTCTTACAGGAAAAAAAGCTTCGCCCCCTGGGAATGGACCTATCCGGATTACGCTTCCGCCGCCTATATTAAGGTATTCAATCAGATAAGGGAGCTCTATGCGTCTCAGATCCAAAAAGACTAAGCTGAAATCTAAGGCCGGGGACTGTCCCCCTCTGAAACTTTACTGCAGCCCACAGGGGACTGTCCCCAAACACTTCCTAATAATTGCCCTGGGCTTTCTTTTCTTGAGCGGCTGCACGACCATATACAACCCGGCGACAGGCAGGAGAGAGGCCCTGATCATGGGAACCGAGCGCGAAGTCTCTCTCGGCAAGGACCTGGACAAGCAGGTACAAAAACAATCCAAGATCGTCTCTGACTCCTCAAAACAATCCCGGCTCGACCGGGTCGGCTCCAAAATAGCGGCCTCTTCCGACCGGCAGGACTTAACCTATTACTTCAAACTCATTGACAATAAGGACTACAACGCCTTCGCCATCCCCGGCGGTTATGTTTATGTGCACACCGGGCTCTTCGACGATACCACCGACGACGAACTGGCGGGGGTCCTTGCCCACGAAGTCGGCCATATCGCCGCCCGCCACAGCATTAAAAAATTACAGTCCGCTATGGGTTATCAATTCGCCGCCCTGGGTTCTCAAATAGTGGGCAGCGCCCTGGGCATACCCGCCATGGATGCGATAAGCCAGGCGGCGGATATAATTTATGACCTCTCCAGCCTGGGGTACAGCCGCAAAGATGAAAATTTCGCCGATAAATTAGCCGTGAGGTATTCAAAAAGGGCGGGATATGACCCGCGCGGGATAATCACATTCTTCAGAAAACTCCAGGAAGAAGCGAAGAGAAAGGGCGGCTTCCTGAAAATCGAGATCTTCAGCTCGCATCCGGACATCGAGAAGCGTATCAAAAATGTCGAAAAAGAAATAGCAGGGACGCTCCCTTAACATGCAACCTATTATGTGACAATCTGTTACAGAGGCTCATTTTCCGATTTATGTATCCTTCGTATTTAGATTCCTATAATTCAGGTCAGCTGCGCAAAGTTTCCGAGACGGTCTTTAACCTGCTTCGCTCCTGCGCGCTCTGCCCCAGAAAATGCGGCGTGAACCGCCTGAATAATGAGCGCGGTTTTTGCCGCGCCGGCGTAAAAGCCAGGGTATGCAGTTACATGCCTCACCATGGCGAAGAGCCGCCTATTTCCGGAACGCGCGGCTCCGGGACCATCTTCTTCTCCGGATGCAATATGGCCTGCGTTTACTGCCAAAACTACGAATTCAGCCAAAAAGACGAAGGCAGGGAATTCGAAACGCGGGAATTATCCGAAGCCATGCTCAATTTGCAAAGCCAGGGCTGCCATAATATAAACCTGGTCACGCCCACGCATTTCATGCCGCAGATCTTAAAATCCCTGGAGCTGGCTGTCCCCAAAGGACTGAACATACCCCTTGTTTACAATACAAGCGGCTATGAATCCGCCGATATCTTGCGGTTCCTCGACGGTATTGTGGATATATACCTTCCGGACATGCGTTACGCCGGTAATAACATATCGGCCAAATATTCCGGGGCTCCGGGTTACCCGGAATTTAACCGGGCCGCCCTGAAAGAAATGCACCGCCAGGCAGGGCTCGCCCAACTCGATGAAAACGGCCTTATCAAGCGCGGCCTGATCATAAGGCACTTAGTCCTCCCGAATAATGTCTCAGGAACAGAGAAGATAATGAAATTCGTTGCCCAGAGCCTGTCAAAAGATACTTACATCAGCCTGATGAGCCAGTATACTCCTTATCACAAGGCAAATTCCTACAAAGATATCTGCCGCCGCGTGAATTTCGAGGAGTACGAATACGCTAAAATGATTATGGAAAGATGCGGGCTGAGCAACGGATGGACACAAGACGACCGCGGGCTCGAAAGGTTCGCCGGCGTCAACATAAAACCCCTTAGGTGAGAAAATGCGTAAATTGACCGGAGTTTTGTTAGTTTTTCTTTTCGCCTTTACGTCTTTCGGCTTCTCCTTTGACCTTTCCTTCTTTGATTTCCCGACCCTGCAGGAAGCCGCCTACTACGACGCGCTTCAGGATGTAAAAGAAGGCCACCACGACTATGCCTACATCAAACTGAGAGAATACGTCAGGGAACGACCCCGCCCGGACCGCGAGAAAAAAGCGCGTTTTTCCATGGCTGAATACCTGCTCGAGATAAAAAATTACCGCGACGCCATAAAACAACTTGCCGGATATCTCGAAGACTACCCCGATGACCCCAGCCGCGTCTTCGCGCAGGCGCTACTCTATAAAGCCTTAACGGATTTCAAGCAGGATCCGGAACTTATAGAACGGATAAAGCTGAACTTCTTCTCCCGTTCATTGTTCTTGATCTTCTCGGAATCGAAAAGCATAGAGTATGAGTCCATATTCAAAAACGTCTATAGAATAACCGAGTATGTCGACAGGATTGAGATCTTCAAAAACAATGAACTTTTCCTCGATATCGCGCCTTAAGCTCCTGCTCGCGCTCACTATCGCGGTTTTCCTCGCGGTTCTCCTGCAAACCGGGCTTTCCTTTGTCTTGCGCAAATCTAAGCCCGGTATAGAGGCCCGCCTGTCATCAGAGCTCGGCCGCGAGATCTCCCTGGAAAACGTATCCTTCAGTTTTTACCGCGGGCTTCGCGTGCGGGGCTTGCGTGTTTTCTACCGCCGCGGCGAAGAACCCGCCATATTCATAGACGACGCTTACATATCTTTCAGGATACTGCCTCTTTTTAAGGGAAAGCTGTCGCCCGGCCGTATCCGCGCCGGCGAGATGTCCGTCAACGTAAAAAAAGAGGAGGAAGGGCAGAATATCCAGGTCATCATAAGCGATATGCGAAAGAAGGTTTCCGGCCGCGTTGAACCCGCCGCCGCCCCCGTCAAAGCCAAAACCAAGGTCTCCATCGCTTCGGCAAAGATCATCTACCCCCTCGAATCGAAACAAAAAGCTGTTTTTTTCCTGAAAAAGATCCTGCTCGAACAGAACGCGGACCGTTTCCGGATGAGCTTTAACGGGCAATTGGATTATCCTTTTTCAGGTTACGATCTGAAACAAAAGTTTAAATTCACCGCTGAGGGCGCCGTAAAAGGGATGGAGATGGGGCTCAACCTGATACTCGTGGAAATAGGCACCGACCAGCTTTTAGGCACAGGCGTGGTCTATGATTTCCTGGAGCGCAACCCCTATGTGGATGTGATCCTTGTCCCGTCGGGGCTGGCGCTGAATAACATAGATTTCCTTAAGGAGGGCTTTTCCGCTGAAGGCAGCGCCTTTATATCCTTAAAGCTTACGGGGAATATGGATAAGCCGGAGCTCATCGCCGAAGCTATCCTGGATGACTGCCGCCTCAAATACGCCCCGGAGGATGCCGCGCATTTCATGATAGAGAATTTAAGCGGGGACCTGAAATTCATCAAAGGCCGTCTCAAGCTGGCCCGCGGATCCCTAAACGCCAACGGGCTCCCGCTGAACGCCGCTTTCGAAACCTTCTCTTCAGGGACAAAACAAATAGATCTCAATCTCTCCCTGACGCCTGAATACCTGCGGCCCTTAAATCTGGAAAGCCTGGATTTTAATTTTCAGGGGCAGATAAACCCTTCCTTAAAAGGAGATGTTTCCGCCAAGGCAGTATACGCGACAAAAGAAGGTAACATAAACATGCGCGCCGATTGCCGGAATATGGCCTTTGATTACAAAACCAGGAAAATCATCGCCACTTCGGTACAGCTGAATAAAGAAGACGCGGAAAACCCCCAGAAAATGAATTTTTCCCGCCTCGCCGGCGGCCTTTCCACGGGAAAGGACCTCGTTGAAATAAAAGATATAACCATGGACGGCTACTTCGGGAAAATAAAGGGCTCTTTGAAATTGTTCATAAAAGGCGCCTCTTCCAAGCTTACTTTCTGGTTAAGCGGCTCAGGCCTGGACGCCAGAAGGGTATTCTCCGACCTGAATACTTTGGATAATCTTTTATCCGGAGACATATACGCCGATATATATTTCGATAACACTTTAAAGTATTTCCTGAGCGGGGATTGTTACATCAAAAAGGGGGCGGCGGACTTAAACGCCTTCGCCTCCGTAGTTAAATTCCCGTCTTTAAGCAATGTCATCTTCGACGACATACATTTAAAATTCTCCCTTTCCAGGGATATCCTGGTGATCAGCCAAGCCAATTTCCTCGGCCCGGATGTGATCCTCGACGCCAATTGGAAGTCGAACTCCAAAATAGAAGGCTCTTTCTTCATCAAGGTCCGCTCCGTTCTGTTGAAAGAATCGCCTGAATTCAGAAGGCTCTTATCCTTTACCCGGGTAAGGGAGCCTTTCATAGATTTTAAGTTCGCCCTCGGCGGTATCCCCCAGGCCGTCCGGCTCAGATGGGAAAAAGGGGAATTCAAAGAGAGGATAGAATCCGGCTTATTCCCTTTTGTCAAAAGGGCGATGGAGGCAAAGCTGGATGGCATGATCGAAGAACTCGCAAGATAAGCAGGGACGCTCCCTAGAGTTATAACTTGTTTTAAGCCAAAAGGTTACAGAAGCTCATTTTCCGAATAAAAAGAAATACACTATGAACATATTAAAACATTTAAATAATACCAAAAATTTACTATATTCCAAGCTTGTCAAAATCAACGACACCCCGCAAAGAGTCGCGCTGGGCATGGGCGTCGGCGTATTCTGCGGTATCATCCCCGGAATGGGCCCGATCGCTTCACTATCCTTGGCATTTTTACTGCGAATAAACCGGGCAGCGGCGCTGGTTGGCAGCCTGGCCACGAATACATGGCTGAGTTTTGTAACATTTTTGTTGTCAATAAAGATCGGCGCGGGTATAATGGGGCTTTCCTGGCAGAATGTCAGGGCCGATTGGCAGCAATATATCAGGAACCTGCGGCCGGCGGCATTATTTGACGCTCCCGCCTTAAAAGTCATCCTGCCTGTATTGGTCGGCTACTTCGTGATCTCCCTTTGCCTGGGCATCCTGGCGTACTTAACGACGCTGGCAATATTGAAAAGAAAACTAAATAAAGAAAGAGCGAAATGATCCGGACAAGAAAATTGATATTCTTACTTCCGCTTTTTTTGGCCGCCCTGCTGCTTATCCTCACGGTAAGAGAGCAGGTGTATAAAGCCCCGTCATTAGGGTTTGGCATAAAAACCAAGGGCTTGCTTCAGGATTTTGCCGGGGAAAAGATCGTTTACGATGTGCGGATGGGAAGGCTGCGGCTGGGCAAGGCTGAATTCAACAACGTGGGAAGCGTGGAGAAGGAAGGAAAGAAATTATACCTGATGACCATGCTCACCGAAGTCACCCAATTCAAAGACCTTGAGAAAATATACAGCGACCCCAAGACCTTCCTCCCCGTGAAAGTCGAACGCGATATCGCCAAACTGATAATGCGCGAAAAGATCACCGAACTTTATGACCAGGAAAAGTTTGTCTTAAAGATAACCAAAGAGAAGGGGGAAAGCAAAGAGGAGAAAATAATAACAAGAAACGGCCCTATTCATAACGCCGTGCTCCTGCCTTTCTACGTCCGGCACATAAACGGGCTCAAAACCGGCAAGGTCATCACCGCCAATCTGCCCAACCGCGCCTACCAGATAAAACTTATTTCCGTCGAAGAGATCAAAGTCCCCGGCGGAACTTTTCAGGCGTTCCATTTCACCAGCACGCCGAGGCAGATGGAGATCTGGATAAGCGCCGACGAATACCGGATCCCCCTTAAGATCCAAGGCACCGGGCTTTTTGGCTATTCTCTTTTAATGTCAGAATATTCCAAGCCCGGCGCGAAAGAAGAACCACCCAAGCCAAGCGCCGCCGACGAAACCGCCCCAGCTGCGCCTGCCCCAGGGGATAACCCCGGGAATAAAGGAACTGAATAAATCACGAAAGGAACCTCATATGCGCGCGATAAATATATTTTTGGCCTTGATACTTTCTTCTTCCGCGGTTTTCGCGCAAGAGCCCATTAAGCTCCCAAACCCCCAAAGCGCATCCGGCAAGCCGCTTATGCAAGCGCTTAAAGAACGCAGATCCAGCCGCGAATTCGCCGCAGAAGACCTGCCTTTACAGGTAATTTCCGAACTGCTCTGGGCCGCTTGCGGAATAAACCGTCCGGAATCCGCGGGACGGACCGCGCCCACGGCGATGAATATGCAGGAAATAGACGTATATATCGCCACGCGCGATGGCGCGTTCCTCTTTGACGCGAAAAATCACACGCTCATTCCCGTAGTATCAGAAGACATAAGGGAGGCCACAGGAAAACAGCCTTTCGTTAAAGACGCCCCTGTCAACCTCATCTATGTGGCGGACAAAGCCAAAATGGGTAAAACCGGCGAAAACGCGGATTTTTACGCCGGGGTAGACACCGGCTTTATCAGCCAGAACGTTTATCTTTACTGCGCCTCCCAGGGCCTGGCCACAGTCGTGCGCGGGATGTTCGACGCGCCCGCTTTGGCAAAAGCCCTAAAGCTCCGTCCTGACCAGAAGATCATCCTCTCCCAGACCGTCGGCTACCCTAAGTAACTACGGCATTATCGTAATAGCGCCGTGAGTGCTCCCAAGGATCGCGGCGGCAAAGGTGAGCGCGAGCATGATAAACGAAGCGAACGCCGCGGCAGATACAGCTTTGGCCGCTTCTTTGGCTGCCATCTTGCTTTTCTCCAGTCCCTGCTGGACCTGTTCGTTCACCCTCTTCGCCTGTGATATAAACTGATCCACTTTCTGCCTTGTCTCCTCATGGGACATATCCGTGACCTTGGTTAAAACGTCCGAAAATCTTTCTTTATCCGACTCATTGATGTTTTCCGGCCCTTTTTTGATAATGTCACGGGCAACACTGGAAATTTCCTGTTTGGCTTCCTGGTTATGCTGGAAATCCTTTATCCTGTTGGTAACTCCTTGCAGCTGGCCGCTCAGCTTAGGGAACACCTCACTGAACATCTCCGGGCTCTTCATCACCGCGCCTGCTCCCATGATCCCGGCAGCTCCGCCGACCGCTCCGATCGCTCCTACCGCCTTTATCGCCTGAGACAACATCCCTATGGCCCCCGAAGCGACGATCCCCGCTCCTACCGTAGATACCAGAACACCTACGAGCATAGTAGCTGCCCAGGTAATTATCCCGTATAGCCTGGCGTCTCCCACAGTGGCCGCATTAGCCAGCCTCGAGGCGACCCATGACCCCAGATACACGGCTACGATGCTGGTGATGACCCACCATGCGATACCTCCGAATGCCAATGCCTTCTTGGGAAACCTGCCCTCCTGCGGGCTGATACTGAGAAACCCGAACGCGACCCCCAACAGAGAGAGCGAGAATTGAACAATAAGCATTATTACCATCCCCGCGAATACCGAACCCCATGAATTAATATTCATAGCTTTCTCCTTTCTATAATGGTTGCTATTTTTCATTTTTAGTTTATTACTACGGATGGAATTGTCACTGACTTGATTCCCTTTTTATCTGACTTGATTCTGGGACTATCCTTGACAAACTCCTCCTTTGGCGTAAAATAACCAATATGATCATTATCGTATATATCCTTATAGGGTTACTGCTCGGCTGCTTGATAGCGTCGCGCCGGCGCAAGAAAACCCCTCTCCCGCGGCAATCCCCGCGGCAAAACATTATCCCGCCGCAAGCTCCGCCGCCTCAAGCTCCGCCAACCTTAGAAGACAAAAGCTTGGACGATAAAATATGGTATGAGGCCGAACTGGATTTCCTCTTCAGGTTCAATGAAAAACTCTCCCTGAACCTTAATTTCCAGGACGCTGCGCGCTGCATTACCGAGGCCGCTCACGATTTCTTCCCGATAGAGCGCACCGCGCTTCTTACATGGGATAAAAATTCAAAAAAACTTACGCTCGCCTGCGCGATCGGATGGGACGGCCATGACAAGGAACCTTTGGTAGTAGGCATGGATAGCGTATCCGGGTTTGTGGTGCGCAACAGGGAACCTTTGCTTGTAACCGACTTTGCCCAGGATGATTATCTGAACAAACTGAACAAAAAAGAGGGATATTTACGGAATACATTCATCAGCGCGCCGGTCATTTATAATAACGAAGTCCTGGGCGTGCTGCACGTCTGCGAGAAAAAAACACCCGGGCCTTTCACCCGGCGGGAATTATCGGTAGTGATGAATATCGTCCGCATGGGCGCGATCGCCCTGCAGAACGTCCGGCTGTACGAGCAGGCGACCAGAAGAGCCGAAGAATTAAAAGCCGCTTACGATGAATTGAAAGAAATGCAGGATAAATTGATCCAATCGGAGAAGCTTAAAGCTATCGGGCAGTTAGCCAGCGGCGTAGCCCATGAGATGAGGAACCCCCTGGGCATCATACTGCAGGGGATCGATTATCTGGACCAGATAATACCTCCCGGTTCAAAAGACCACCGCGAGACCCAATCCATGATCAGGGAGAGCGCCCAAAGGGCGGATAAGATCGTGCTCCAGCTTCTGGATTTCTCCAGGGCCACGAAGCTGGAATTACATCCGGAGGATATCGGCTCAGTATTAGAAGGCTCTTTAAACCTGGTTAAAAAAGAACTAAAAAATATCGAAGTGATCAGGGATATCCGTGAAGGCCTACCAAAAGTTTTGGTAGACAAGAATAAGCTGACCCAGGTGTTTATCAATATGTTCGTAAACGCGGCCCACGCCATGCCCGGGGGAGGGAAACTTACTATCCGCGGCTATATAAAACAAATGGAAGGGGCGGAGAACCCGGACGCTCCTTTCGAGCCCGGGGAAAAGGCCATTATCGTCGAGATCGAAGACACGGGAACGGGCATCTCCGAAGAAAACATGAAAAAGCTCTTTAATCCTTTCTTTACCACAAAAGGCCAGGGCAAGGGGACCGGCCTCGGGTTATCCGTAACCCGTAACATCATCATCATGCACAAAGGGCTGATAGAGGTAAATAGCCGGGTCAACGAAGGGACCAAGTTCACTATTACTTTAAGGATCGCCAAAGAATAGGGACGATACCAGGGACTGTCCCAAACACGCATAAGGAGGCAGGCAAATGAACAAAAAGACGATAGTGATCATCGACGATGAGGAAAATTTCTGCAAGCTGGTCAAAAAGAACATAGAAAATACTGGTGAATACGTGGTATTTACCGCGACAAGCGGAAAAGAGGGTATCGCTTTAGTTAAACAGGTCAAACCTGACCTGGTATTGCTCGATGTCGTAATGCCCGAGATGGACGGCACCGACGTCGCCGCCCAAATAAGGGAAGACGAAAGCATACAAAATATCCCTATCGTATTTTTAACCGCGATAGCGAGCGAAGACGAGGCCCAGGCCGAATCCCAGGCAAGCATTACCCGGGGTTATACGGTTTTATCCAAAACAGCCACCGTCAAAGAGCTTCTATCCTGCATCAAAGAAACCATCAGATAATACAGAAAAAAAGGGACGGTTCTATTGAATAAATAGGGACAGCGCCCTATTCCGCCCTATAAATAGGGACAGCGCCCTATTAAGTTTATTTATGGTATAATATCAACGAAATTGGTGATGGAGTTCGCCGTCAACCGCCTCAACAGGCTGATAACTCCTACTTAAAAGAAAGGAGATATCACCTTATGTTGAGGTTTATTATTATAGCTCTTGGCGGAGCGATAGGAACGCTCGCGCGCTACATTATGGGAGGGCTTGATTACCGGTTCTCAAGCGGTGTTCTTCCCATAAGCACGCTGGCCGTGAATGCGACCGGATCTTTGGCGATCGGTTTTCTGTGGGGTATCACGGACCGGTTTGCTATTTCACCGAATATCAGGCTGTTTATCTTTATCGGGAGATAAATAGGGACAGCGCCCTATTCCGCCCTATAAATAGGGACAGCGCCCTATTAAGTTTATTTATGGTATAATATCAACGAAATTGGTGATGGAGTTCGCCGTCAACCGCCTCAACAGGCTGATAACTCCTACTTAAAAGAAAGGAGATATCACCTTATGTTGAGGTTTATTATTATAGCTCTTGGCGGAGCGATAGGAACGCTCGCGCGCTACATTATGGGAGGGCTTGATTACCGGTTCTCAAGCGGTGTTCTTCCCATAAGCACGCTGGCCGTGAATGCGACCGGATCTTTGGCGATCGGTTTTCTGTGGGGTATCACGGACCGGTTTGCTATTTCACCGAATATCAGGCTGTTTATCTTTATCGGTGTCCTGGGTGGATACACGACATTCTCCACATTCAGCCTTGAGACGTTTAACCTGATGAGAGACGGAGAATACCGGATAGCCATCATCAATGTGGTCCTTTCGGTTGTCTTAAGTATCGGCGCGGTATTCGCGGGATACATCGCCTCAAAAACTCTGATTACTCTATTTAAATAAGGGGGGAATATGAAATTACCCGAAGAAGGAATGCTGTTACGGATATTCGTAGGTGAAACGGATCAGTATAAAGGCAAAGCCCTATACGAACAAATTGTCATTAAGGCCAGGGAATTGAACCTCGCCGGCGCCACGGCGGTCAGGGGGATTATGGGTTTTGGAGCGGACAGCCGGATGCATACAGCCAAACTTTTGCGGCTCTCCGAAGACCTGCCAATAGTTATCGAGCTTGTCGATACTGAAGAAAATTTGAATAAACTACTGCCCTTTTTGGACGAGACGGTACAGGAAGGCCTCATCACCCTGGAAAAAGTCCGGGTCATAAAATACCGCCATAAATAAAAAAACGGGGCCAGAATTATTTTCCAAGCCGCCACTGCCTCGCAGCACCCAGCCATTTATTATCAAAAGAATCCCCCTGATATTTTTCCCTTTACAAGTACTTCCTTTCAGGCGTAAAATAATCACATGAACTTCGCCATCACCAAATCTAAAGAAGCCGCATTGTACGAAAAAATGCGGCGCCTGGGGATCCGCGAGGAAGACCTACAGGAAAAATTCATCCGCTCAGGCGGCAAAGGGGGCCAGAACGTCAACAAGGTCTCCACTTGTGTTTACCTTAAGCACATCCCCACCGGCATAGAGGTCAAATGCCAGCGGGAGCGCTACCAGGCATTAAACAGGTTCCTCGCCAGGAAGATCCTCACCGATAAGATCGAAACGATCAAGCTGGGCGCTCTATCAGAAGAACGAAAGCGCGCCGCCAAGATAAGGAAACAGAAGCGAAGGCGCTCCAAGCGGGCAAAAGAAAAGATCCTGCGGCTCAAAAGAGAACATTCAGAA
Organism: Candidatus Omnitrophota bacterium; assembly: GCA_028716705.1. Classification (GTDB taxonomy): domain Bacteria; phylum Omnitrophota; class Gorgyraeia; order Gygaellales; family Profunditerraquicolaceae; genus UBA1562. The sequence goes on from JAQUPI010000008.1 coordinate 40,814, forward strand.
AAAAAGCAGCTGCGCTCCTTCCGTCCTGAGATAAATGAGTAGAAAATCAGGGACACCCTTTTTGCCAATCGGGGGACACCCTTTTTGCCAAAGCTAAGGGTGTCCCCTTGCATAATTTCACCATTAGAAAAAAGTCAGAACCAGGCGGAATCCGCACCTTTCCAAATTTTTCTGCTGATATACAATAATGGCGGGAAACATCCTTTTATAACCGGACGAATATTTAAAAAGGAGCTATACCGTGAATAAACAATGCCTATCCAATAAATTCTTCCTCATGGCCCGCACGACTTTGATGAACAAATCCGAACTGGGCATCTCCGAGAACGCTTTCAACAAGATCAAGGAGATAAAAATAAATATAAAGAAAGACCTGATCAAGTCGGCGGCGGAAGTCGACCTGTTAGCCGTCGATATCAAGACTAAATTGTGGGAGGCCTCGGATATAAACGAAATAAGCAAGCTCATCGACAAGAAATACGAGATCAAGAAAGAATCGATGAAGAAGCTCGTCTCCGCCATGCTCCATTTCAAGAAAGCGGTGACCGAAGATCAGCTTATGAAGCTGCATTCGATGATCAGGCCAGAAATTTCCGCGCAACAATGAGGCGCAAGTGGCTCCCTTAATCTCTGCCATCGGCATGGGTATCGCGGGCATCCTGCATTTTCTGGTTACCCCTGAACATTGGGCCCACGCTCCTGCCCACGGGATAGTTTTCCTGCTTTTAGGGCTCCTCCAACTCCTCTGGGCAATTTCTTTCTTAAAAAAGCGCTCTTACTCTGTTTACAGGGCGGGAATCATCCTTGCCGCCGGCTCCATATTCCTCTGGGCCATCACCCGGATATGGACCGCGCCCTTTGAATCCGGCCCGGAAGCCATTGAGCTAAATGATATAGCGGTTAAAATATTCGAACTTATAAGCATTGCCGCTTTACTGCTGGCTATGCGTTCTCTGGCGCCAAAGCCAAAAGCCGGCCGCGTGTCCATCTGGGTAATCTCTGCCTTTTTCTTGGCAGCAGCCGCCTACGCAGGAGGAAGGATGCTTGGGCCGGTATTTCCCGCCTTAGGCGGAACCGAGGGTCACGGTCATAAAGAACATCACCACTAAACTCGCCTAATCGAGGGACACCCTTTTTGCCAATCGGGGGACACCCTTTTTGCCAAAGCTAAGGGTGTCCCGGATAGAGAAACAAAAATAGAAAAAAATCCAAAAAAAGCGGAATTTTCCTAATTACTCTTTTCTCTATATAGCTATAATGATTCCATTGACTGCCCGCTCCAAATGGCAGCGTTTAATATGATGAACACTATAAATCTGTCTTATAGACATCTTTTTCCTTTATTCCTGCTGCTGTTATGCCCTTTTACACAAGCAAATGCCCTTGAGCAGCGCAACAATGTCAGCTATCTCAGGGGCCCTTATAACTTCGCCTTCTATAATAGACACAATAGCGCATACCGGCTGCAGGCAGGCATCCATTTTGCGCACGGCAAGCAACACGACGTCCTTCTCCTGGACAAACAGTCAAACCATAAAAAAAGCGATGCTAGTTTCGAAGAGGAGAGCCTCGCTATGACATACGGCCCGCCCCGCATAGAGCCGCCCATGGAATTATACGCCCCATATTCCGCCCAATCCAACTATATGCTTTTCAGGGCCATTGACTGGACGCATATGCTGCACGAACAGACATACGACATCCTCTCCGCGAAAAATATCTCCTGGAAAGATAAAAAGTACTGGACTGACAGGATAGTGAAGTATTACCTGGAAGAGCTCGATGTCCCCCGCAGCCCAGCGCCGCTTGATATCACAATGCGCCGCGCCGGCACCATGATGAAACCATATTTCACCGTCTTTCGTAACTATTATCCGGAATCCAACAATTATTTTTTCGCCGCTCATTGGTGGCATCCGGTTGTCTATGAAGCCATGATGCTTTCCGGGAACGGGCCTGAGCAGGATGATGCGGTCCGTAGGATAAACGAGGTCTATTTCTCAGAGGTATTAAAAAAACGTCCTATGCGCATGCTTCTTAGCAGGGAGGTCATGCCTCGATATTCAAGGCTGTCTCCGGAAGCGGCTAATGCCTTTGATAACTTACACATGCTGCATGGGATCGCCTATGACATTATGGCATACGATGGCTGGACCCTGGAGCAAAAAACCGCCGAAATCAAAAGGGTGGTCAAGGCGATGAGTTACCAGCCTGGAGACGAAGAACTGGCGGCCAAATTTCCGCTCCCTCGTCCGGATTATGATCCTTTCGAATACGATGACCAGACTCAAGGCTTCGAAGGGGAAATGAACCGCATCATGATGGAGATGTGGGAAGAAATGATGCCTATGATGATGCCCGACGGCACGACCGAAGAGATGAAGAAAAATGTAAAAACCCAGCTGCGCATGAAACTTATGCCGGGAATGGAAGACGGCGAGAAACAGGGTTCTCTTATGGAAGCGGTCAAATCGATCATGCCGAAAATGAAAATGTCCGAGGAATCAATGGGCGCCGGCACAACTGACACGAAAATGGTAAATATGATGCTCGATGGATGGAAGAAAAAACATGGCGATACCCCTAAAGTCGAGCCTATCCAAATGAGTCTGTATAAGGGAGTCTCTTACAATGAATAAAAACGTTTTTGCGGCTATATTAATCCTATTCCTGACTATCTGCAGCCCGCAAGCAAACGATCTTTTTGCCGCCGACCACACAAATCTGGAAGAAAATCTGCCGCTTGAGATCACCGATGCCATCCCTACGCCATACATGAACAGGGAGGTCCAAAGCGCCTTCCATTATGAAAGGACCGAAGATTCAAAAGACAAATATGAAGCCGAACAAAGGCTTGAATATGGTATTTTCTTAAATTCCCAGATCGAGGTCCACGTTCCCTATCAATTCGGCAGGGCGGTTGACGAGGGCCTGGGCGTCACAGAAGCTGCCGTCCTGTACAATTTCAACCAGGAATCCATCTGGATACCGGCAATGGCTTTATCCGGCCACGCCTTGTTTCCCACCGCAGAAGACACCGACGAGATAGAGCCCAAGGCAAAATTTATCATGACCAAGACCATTGGCAGGTCATCATTTTTCCAGAGGATCCACGCCAATGCCAGTTGGCAAAAAAATAATGACAGGCATGAAAACGAGAGGAAGGACCTTTATAGCTGGGCCATCGGCTATGATTGCCGCCTTAACCCTGAAACCCTTCTTGTCTTTGACCTGGTCCGGGAAATGCTTCCTGAAAAAGGCAAAGATATGAATTTGGCGGAAATAGGTCTAAGATATCAACTCCATCCAAGGGTAGTTATATCTATGGGTGGCGGCGCCGGCCTCGGCAGCGATTCTCCCCACACCCGCGCCACCTTCGGATTCCAATACTCTTTTTAATATCTATTACTACGCAGGGACCGCCCCTGAGAGAAGCTGCAACTTCTAAAGCAGTAAAGCAGGGACGCTCCCCCAGCTCACTACCCTCTACATCCCAATAACTTACAGTGCCATTATCAAAGCCCTCCACGCATAAAAAACCCAGAAGGGGCCGATTATTAAATCCCCCTTCCAGAATAAAATTTCCTGTTAGATTTACTCCCTCCGCACGTCTATTACAATAGAAAGCAGATAGTAAACTTAGGATCTCTTGACATTACACTAAAAATAGTGTAAGATTAAAATGGAAAAAGCGAACTGTTACCAGGTATTATTTTATAAGAACCCGGGCGGCAGGTGCCCTGCTGAAGAATTCTTAAGTGCCTTACCGGTAAAAGCGAGGGCGAAAGTCGCTAAATGGATTGAAAAATTAGAAGAATTTGGCCCGGATTTACCGCGGCCTTATGCCGATATTGTCCGCGGGAAAGTACGCGAACTAAGGGTCGTATTCGCCTCGCTTAACTACAGATTTTTATATTTCTTTTACGGCAAACATATAATTATTACCTCTGGCTTTATAAAGAAAACCGACAGGGTGCCCGATAATGAGTTAAAGAAAGCGGAGAACATGCTGCATGACTTCGAACACAGGATAAAAAAAGGAGATATAGAGATATGAAAGGCGTAAGCAAATTCTCAACGTACCTTAAAAAAGAACTGAAAGATAAAAAGTTCCTTGAGGCATTCAAGAAGGAAGGAGTTTACGCTGAACTCGCTATCCAAATCGCGCGGCTCAGGGAATCCCGCGGCTATACCCAAAAAGACCTCGCCAGGATCCTTAATACAACGCAACAAACAGTTTCACGCTTAGAAGACCCCGGAAACAACGGCCTTTCCATAGGCACTCTTCTTAAACTTGCCCACGCTTTTAGAAAAAACCTGCGTATCCAGTTCGTATAAACGCACCCAGATAGAACTTAGTCAGAACCAGGTGGAATCCGCCCATTCCCAAATCCATCTTTTTCCTGTATAATTAACAATGGAAAGGAGGAAAAAATGCAAAAAAAATTCAAGGTCCTGATCCTGATAGTCGTAATAATCTTTGCATTCTTCCTGGTCAGGGATTTTCTCATCAAATCAGTGATCGGCACAGCAGCCAGCAACATTACAGGCGCGCCCACCAGGGTAGGAGGGCTATCCTTAAGCATCATAAAGCAATCCATCAAGATAACCAATCTCAGGATGTACAATCCCAAAGGATTCCCCAGAGATATCCTGGTTGACATCCCAAAGATCAATGTCGCCTGGGACTTGGGAGCGTTTTTTAAAGGAAAGCTCCACCTCACCGCGGTAGACCTGGAAATAAAAGAAGTGAGCATGACCAAAAATAAAGAGGGCAAGCTCAACGTTGATTCCCTGAAGATAGCAGAAGAAAAGCCCGGGGAAAAAGAGAAAAAACCGGCCAAGCAATTACCCATGCAGATGGACCTGGTCAGCCTGGGGATGGGCAAGGTAGTGAGCAGGGATTACAGCGTTCAAGGCCCGCCGGTGGTCAAAGTCTATGATATCAATTTAAAAAAGACCTATAAGAATATTACCAGCGCCCAACAGCTGGCTATCTTGATCATCTCCGAACCGCTAAAGGCCGCGGGTATCCAGGGGCTTAAGGTTTACGGCGTTTCCATGCTTACGGGAGTTGCGGCATTACCGGTAATGGCAGCCTTTACTTTTACAGGCAAGGACTACGCCCAGCAGACGTTCAATGTGAGCGCTGACAAGGCTTATGAAGCCGGATTACAAACGCTTAAAGCGGCAGGGAAGGTCAAAAGGGAAGATAAGGTAAGCGGGAGCATAAGCGCAGCGGTCAGCGGCGCCGGCGTAAACTTTAAAATCAATAAACTTTCGGGCAACTCCACCGAGGTCACCATCTCCGCGCGCAAATTCGGCCTTCCCAAGCCGGCAATAGCCGCTGGGGTGATGTACCGGTTAAATGAAGAATTAGATTAGAAATTTTAGGGACACCCTTTTTGCCAATCGGGGGACACCCTTTTTGCCAAAGCTAAGGGTGTCCCCTGGCTATAAGCTATATGAAGATCTGACTCCGTAGATAGCGCACCCGATTACAGCAGTAGTGTGTCTGACCCTGAGTTCAAGGAAATACAATTCAAACAAAAAGGCGGGATTTAAACCCCGCCTTTTGTTTTGCTTTGGCTAATTAAATTTTACTGCAAATTAAGGGTACTCACATTCTTTGAAAATACTTCCTTAAGATTGGTTTTATCAAGGTTGTTCACGTTCCCATCCTCATGACGATAGATCTTGATGGCTTCATTATTCTTAAGCGAGTCGGTAGTTACCATCACGTCTGTAGAAATATTTCCCTGGCTGTCCGGGCTGAGCTTATAGGGAGGTATCCCTACGCCCTTCATGTCGTCCCCCTTGACCATATAAATTGAATATGCGTCAGCAGGCTCCAAACCGCTTGCGTTCACCACAACCTTTGTCATTCCATAAGTCCCGCTCGGCTCAGTCATGACGCTGATATCCTTTTTTCCCATCATTTCCGCATGAGCAGATGCGCCGAAGACAGCGATAAACAGCGCTAACGCAAAAATACTGATTATTTTCATATTTCACCTCCATTTTTAGTTTCTTATGACCAGTCCTTGTAATTCCTTCACCAATTTATTATATAGAAATACCCTAGAACACAACTGATAGAAAAGAGCTTTTTATTGACTTTTTTCCTATCCCTACGAAGGGACTATCCCAGTCCCCCAAGTAGGTCCCCCAAGTAGGGACACCCTTTTTGCCAATCGGGGGACACCCTTTCAGCCAAAGCTAAGGGTGTCCCCTGGCTTCCCCTAAAAAATCAGTGAGATTTCACCGCTTTCCCCGTCTATTAGCATAAAAGGGAGGCGGCATGGACAAAAAAGGCCTTGACAATCCGCAAGAAAGTAATACAATTGTATATACAATTAACTGGAATCCCACAAAGAGTGAGCGTCTTAAACGTATAAGAGGAGTCTCGTTTGAAGAGATTATTCATGCGAAATTTATAGGACTAGAAGATCATCCGAGCCGGCATAACCAATGGATTCTAGTCTATGAATACAAGGGGCATGTATGGGCGGTGCCTTTTGTTATCGAAACAGGAGGAATATTTCTAAAAACAATCTATCCAAGCCGTAAATTTAAAAAGATTTACAGCAAAAGGAGTCATGATGAGAAGAATAAAACTGACTAAAGAAGAACAATGGATTGAAGATCACGCCGAAGAATTCGTTCCTGTGAAAGGAAAACTATATGATGAAATCGTAGCGGCCATTGAGCGCCGCAAAAAAGATACCGTTCTAAACATCCGTGTTAACAGCTATGATTTGGAAAATCTAAAGCAGAAAGCCCGTAAAATGGGCATCAAATACCAAACCTTCATCTCCGAGATCCTGCACAGAGTCGCCAGCGCATAGAGCTTAAAAGAAAAACGTATCGAAAATGGCAAAACGGCAAAAGAGAGATATAAAGCATGAATTAATGCTCCTGATTAAACGCCGTATAAGATCTTTAGGGGGAACTAAACAAATTTACGAAAATAATCCCAACATTCCTAATAATGTTAAAATAGCGAACAGCGGTCTAGTTCAAAACGAAATAGAATCGCTTGTAGAGCTTTTTAGTCCCTGTCCCTGATGTGAGCTGCTTGTTTTCAATATTTCCTGCACAAAAATCTGTGCAATTTATGCTCAGAAATCCTTAAGATTTGCATTGACAACCCCCAAACAAAGCGTAGAATAGCAGTGTTTCGTCTCCATCGCTCTACAGATAGTCTTTTAAACCAAGGAGCTATCTTTTTGGAAGTAGTCAGCTTAAAATTTAAGCAGCAAATCGAAGGCAATTCTCGCGCGAGAGTTGCCTTTTTTGTTGCAGGAGGACACATGAGAAAAATTCTTAATTCAATACTCGCAATAGCTTTTATCTTAAATATAACAGGTTGCGCTACAGTCACTGGTCCCAAAGTTACAAGAGAAGAAATACAGAAAGCTCAGGAAGAGTTAATGGTTAAGGCATTGGATTACAGGATTAAACAAAACCATCGCCTATGGACAATAGGAGACAGATTAATAACAGCGATACCGAAAGAGGATATAAAAACTCCCCCAAAACCGCTATTAGGCGTCATGTGCTTACCGATAGATAAGTACCTGGCTAAGCTATACAACCTGGATACTAAAAAGGGAGTAGTAATTGTAGGAGTAAAAGAAAAGAGCCCCGCCGGTTCGGCTGGTCTAAAACCCGGGGATCTGCTTGTTTCCTTAAAGAACAAAAAAGTCCCTACGATGGCACATTTATCCGGTGTGTTGAATAAGCTCAAAATAGGAGAAAAAGTTGCGATAGAAATCAAAAGGGGGCAAGAGATGCTGACTCTTGAGTCCCAAATAGCAGAAACTCCCCTTAATATACCAATCAGCATGGTTGAGGACCAGCAAGTAAATGCCGCGACCGACGGAAAAATGATCGTTGTCACCCAAGGACTAATGAATTTCGCGAAATCAGACGATGAAATAGCTGCCGTAATTTGCCACGAGTTAGCGCATTCCGTAAGAGGCCACATCGCGAAGGCGCAAGGAGGGCAAATATTAGGCTTAATCGCGGCTTTAGCTTTAGGAACGGTCGCCGAAGCACACGCGCCGGGCAGCGGTAATGCAGTTGCTAAAGGCGTAGGGGGGATCGGAGATATATTCAACGCTACCTACTCAAGAGATCTGGAAAGAGAAGCAGATTACTTTGGGACAAAATTTTTCTATTACGCCGGCTATGATCCCGACATATTCGCAACCGTTGAAGAAAGATTTGCGATCGAGATTCCAGCCACAATGGTCCAAAATTATCTTTCAACTCACCCAAGCTCCCCGGAACGCGTGGTAAGAATTAGGAAAATAATAGAAGAATTGAAAACGGCAAGTCCTGAATCCGCTATCAATGGGCAAGATTTACCGATAAAAAGTGAAACTTAAGAGTAAAGATTGCGCCACCTTATATTAATCCTACTTATAATCTCTAGCTTATCCACTAACGCCTTTGCCCAGGACACCCAGCTCCTCACCACCGAAACCTACTTCCCCACCGCCCTGCGCGCCATAGAAAACGCCCAACACTCCATCGACCTGGCCATCTACCTGATCAACGTCGCCCCCCCCCCCCCCCCCCCCAAACCCCCCCCCCCCCCCCCCCCCCCCCCCCCCCCCGCCC